>JAZMZJ010000075.1:0-39934 GCA_045585915.1 Faecousia sp.
CGGTCTTTGCACACCTGGGCAGCCCAAAGGAAATCCTCCGGCACTTTGGTGATGATCTGGGGGATGGCTACGAAGTCAACACTGTCGGCGAAGGGGAGTTCCCGGTCCTCCTTATGGGTCAGCTGCCGGTGAATGGTGGGGGAGAGAAAAGGCATATAGTACCGGTCAACACCGCCAAAATAGCGGTGATGTACCCGGCGGAAAATGCTGTCGGTGATGCCCTCCATTGGGGCGAAATAATAACGCATATGTATCTCCTGAAAAAAATGCGGCTGCGCTGCAAAATGCAACGCAGCCGGTTTTTATATTTCCATAATAATGGGCAAAATCATAGGATTGCGCTTTGTGGTTTTGAACAGGTAGCCGCTCAGGTCATTTTTAATGGCGGTTTTGATAGCTGTCCAATCCCGCACACGCTTGCGGCCGCAGCGCTCAATTGCCTCGATGGCAACCTGCCGCAGCTCCTCCATAAGCTCCTCGGATTCTTTCACATATACAAAGCCCCGGGTGATGATGTCCGGGCCGGTAATCACACCGCCGTCCTGGCCGCTGATGCTCACGCAAACAACAATCATACCGTCCTGAGCCAGGTGCTTTCTGTCCCGCAGCACCACACTGCCCACATCGCCAACGCCTGTGCCGTCCACAAATACCTTGCCTGCGGTAACCGTGCCGTTTATCTTGCAGCTTTTGCTTGTTACCTCAATGACACTGCCAAGCTCCGCAATACGAACATTCTTGCCCGGCAGACCCATTTGCTCAGCCAGCCGGCCGTGCAGCTGCAGGTGGCGCTGTTCGCCGTGTACGGGAATAAAGAACCGGGGCTTGCACAGGGCGTGAACGATTTTCAGCTCCTCCTGACAGGCGTGGCCGGATACATGCAGACCCTCGCTCTTTTCGTAAACCACATCGGCGCCCTTGCGGTAAAGCTCGTTAATAATACGGGAAACCGCCTTTTCGTTGCCGGGAATGGCAGAGGCGGAAATGATAATCCGGTCACCGGCTACAATGTCAATTTGCTTGTGGGTGGAAAATGCCATGCGGTACAGCGCGGACATATTTTCACCCTGAGAGCCGGTGGAAACAATCACAACCTTGTTTTTTGGCAGGCTTTTGGTGGCCGCCAGGTCAACAATGGTGCCTGCTGGCACTTTAATATAGCCCAGCTCCTGAGCAACCTTCAGCATATTTTCCATGCTTCTGCCGGTAACCGCCACCTTTCTGCCATAGCGCTGGGCGGTGGCAAGCACCGCCTGAATGCGGTGCATATTGGAGGCAAAGGTGGTGACAATAATCCGCTGGTCGCAGTTTTTGAACTGCCGGTCCAGCCCTTCGGCAACCACGTTTTCGCTGGGGGTGTAGCCTGCCCGTTCCACATTGGTGGAGTCGCACAGCAGGGCAAGAATACCCTGGTTACCCAGCTCGCCCAGCCGCGCCAGGTCGGTCATACCGTCCTTGGCGGTGGGGTCAATCTTAAAGTCACCGGTCATCACCACAGTACCCACCGGGGTGTGAATAGCAAAGGCAACTGCATCGGCAATGGAGTGGTTTACATGAATAAATTCCACAGTAAAGCAGCCTGCCTTTACCACATCGCCGGGTTTATGAGTCACAAGGCGTACCTTGTCGGCAATGCGATGCTCCTCAAGCTTCAGCTTTATCAGACCGTTGGTCATAGCCGTGCCGTGGATGGGACAATTTACCTGCTGCATGCAGTAGGGGATGGAACCGATGTGGTCCTCGTGGCCGTGGGTAATGAACATGCCCCGCAGCTTCTTGGCGTTTTGCGTAAGGTAGGTAAAATCCGGAATCACAAGGTCAACACCGTACATATCCTCGTCGGGGAAGCCTACGCCGCAATCCACAACGATCATATCTCTGCCGTATTCTAAAACGGTAATGTTCTTGCCGATTTCATCCAAACCGCCCAGGGGAATAATCTTCAGTTTTTCTGCCAAATGGTATCAATACTCCTTTCATAAATACAAAAATCCATGACAAATCAGCAGGAGCCTGCTTCCATAGTGACCCCGTATCGCCACCGCTGAAGCATTGCGCCTGCAACATATTCTCTTTCTTTGGCCCCGGTCCTGCGCCGGGCGCCGTTAAGGGTATTATAACACAGATGCGCCGGAAAGTATACATTTATTTTTCCGTGGCTTTATTAAGACAGGATTTTTGCCAAAAACAGCAAAAATGACAGTTGCACCTTTCTTACATATTTGCTATAATAAATTAGTGTACCCATTTTTAAGGAGGTATCGCCTATGAATAAAAAGCTCGGTTGGATGCTGAGGCCCCGTTTCTCCGTTTTCTTTGTGGCCCTCATTGGCTTTAGCATTGCCGCCCTTGCCATGGGCTATTATGTGCTTGCCGGCGTTGAGTTTGCCGTCAGCGCCCTGCTGCTGACCCTTGTGCTGCTGATTAAAGCCCGTACCAGAGCCAATTTGCAGAGCTATCTGAACAATGCTCTGAATGAAACCCCCGGCATAAATGCCCAGCCCACATTCCCTATGCTGGCTTTCCGACTGGCAGACGGCGGCGTTATATTCCGCAACGATTTATTTATTCAGATCAGCGGCCTGAAGCCCGGCATTAACGAACGTCAGGTAAGCGACCTGCTGCCCGGCTTTTCTACAGAATGGCTTTCCTCCGGCAAGTCTGAATACCCTTATGATGTCAATCTTCTGGGCAGGCGCTACCGGGTGTACGGCACCATTGTGGTGTGCGATGACCCTGCCGCTACCCGTGTTGGCGTGATGTATTTTACCGACCTGACGGAGCTTTATCAGGTGCGCGACGAGTATATCCGTTCCCGTCCTGTGGTGTCTATCATTTTGGTGGATAACTATGAGGAGCTGACGAAAAACCTCTCCGAAGGCGCCATCTCCACTATGAACGCCAAGATCAACGATGCCATTACCAAGTGGACGGAGAGCTACCACGGCCTGCTGCGCCGGTTGGAGAAGAACCGCTTTGTGTTCGTTTTTGAAAAGCGGGACTTAAAGCGGGCCATAGATGATAAGTTCTCCCTTTTGGAGGATATCCACGAAATTACCAGCCCCTCAGGTTTGGCAGCTTCCATTTCCTTTGGCTTGGGCGTGGATGCAGAGAGCTTTGAAGAGGGCTATGAATTTGCTGCTCTGTCCATCGAAATGGCTTTGAGCCGTGGCGGTGACCAGGCAGTTATTAAGGACCGGCTGAACTTCAATTTCTACGGCGGCCGCACCAAAGAGGCTGACCACCGCAGTAAGGTCCGCAGCCGTGTTACTGCCAATTCCATCATGGAGCTCATTGGCCAGTCAAGCAAGGTGTTTATTATGGGCCATAAGAATGCGGACCTGGATGCTGTTGGCGGTGCCATGGGCATTGCCTGCCTGTGCCGCAAAAAGGGTAAGACCTTCTACATTGTTATCGACGAGGAGAACAATGCTGCCGGCCGCTTGCTGGAGGAAATCCGTCAGGTGCCGGAGTATGAAAATGTGTTTATTTCCGGTCAGGAAGCTTTGCTCCTTTCCGATAACCGCAGCACTTTGATTGTGGTGGATACCAACCGCCCCGACCAGGTGGAGTGTATGAATCTGTTGGAGGCTGTTACCAGCATCTGCGTGGTGGACCATCATCGCCGCGCTGCCGATTATATTAAGCCCGTTGTGGTGAATCTCCACGAGCCCTACGCATCTTCTACCGGCGAGCTGGTTACAGAGCTGCTGGAATATGCTGTGGAAAAGAAGGACGTGCTTCCCATCGAAGCCAAGAGCCTGATGGCAGGCATTTTCCTGGATACCAAGAGCTTTAATGTCCGCACCGGTGAGCGCACCTTCGAGGCGGCTGCTTATCTGCGGCAGCTGGGTGCCGATACGGTGGAGGTTAAAAAGCTTCTGCAAAACGATTTTCAGGACACCATGGCAAAGTACCAAATCATCAAGTCTGCCCGGCTTTATCGCCAGGAGATTGCCATTGCCGCCCTTAATGCCGGCACCACCCGGGCTTTGGCTGCCCAGGCGGCGGATGAGCTTTTGAACATTTCCGGCATTTCTGCATCCTTTGTGCTTTATCCCGATGAGGACAGAGTTATTATTTCCGCCCGTTCTATCGGTGAAGCCAATGTGCAAATGATTTTGGAGCCCTTGGGCGGCGGCGGCAATACCGCAACCGCCGGCGCGCAGGTCCCCGATGCCACCGTTAAGGATGCGCTGGACCGTCTGGTGGCTTCCATCGACCAATATTATGACAAATAATCAGGAGTTTTCGCTATGAAAGTTATTCTTTTACAAGATGTTAAGGGCAAGGGCAAGAAGGGCCAGATGCTTGAGGTCTCCGACGGCTATGCCAGAAACTATATGCTTCCCCGTAAGATTGCTGTGGAGGCCACTGCCGATGCAGTGAACACCATGCGCATGAACGATAAGGCTGCTGCAGAGAAGGCCGCCAAGGAACGGGCTGAAGCCCTGGAGATTTCCAAGCAGCTTCGGGCAATGACCCTTGCCGTCACCGCCAAGGGCGGCGGCGCCGGTCGGCTTTTCGGCTCTGTGACCAATCAGGAAATTGCCGATGCCCTGAAAGCAAAAACCGGCATTGCGCTGGATAAGCGCAAGATCGTTATTTCCGACCCCATTAAGAACATCGGCACTTATACCGTTACCTGTAAGCTGGGCTATGAGATTTCTGCTCCGCTTACAGTGAAGATTGAGGAAGCCTAAGGAGAGTTACTATGGATGCTGAGCGCAATCCCAACCAAATCCCCCAGTCCTTAGAGGCGGAGCAGGCGGTACTGGGCTCAATTCTGATTGACAGCCGTTGCTTAACGGATGTTATCGGCATCTTGCGGCCTGAAGATTTTTACCTGAAGCAAAACCGGGAGATTTACGAAACCATTTACACCATGTTCAATTTCTCCCAGTCCATCGACCCGGTCACTGTGCTGGACAAGATGAAGGAACTGGGTGTGCACCATGATAATTCCCGGGACTATATTCTGCAGCTGATGCAAATTACCCCCACCGCCGCCAATGCAGTGCGCTATGCCGGCATCGTTCGGGATAAGGCGATGCTCCGTGGTCTGGCAGATGCTGGTACAGAAATTGTGGATGCTGTCTTTGAGCAGGTGGGTACGCCCTCTGAGCTGCTGGAAGCGGCAGAAAAGAAAATCTACGCTCTGCGCAAAGGTGAACGGGGCGATTCCCTGGAGCACATCGGTGTAACGATGCACAAGGTGTTTGGCAGGCTGGAGGAGCTGGCACAGTCCGACTCTGCTATTCCCGGCCTTTCCACCGGCCTGCGTGACTTGGACCGCACCATCAATGGCCTAAATCGGTCTGACCTGACCCTGGTTGCTGCCCGTCCCGGTATGGGTAAAACTGCCTTTGCCCTGAACCTTGCCCTCAATGTTGGCAAGAAGAATAAGGGCGCGGTGGCATTGTTCTCTTTGGAAATGTCCAGGGAGCAGCTTGCTATGCGTCTGTTATCCATCGAAAGTTTTGTGGACAGCAAGAAAATGCTCACCGGCAAGCTCACCGAAGATGAATGGAATAAGCTGGGCGCTGCGGCTGTTGCCCTGAGCCAGACGGATATCCGGGTGGACGATAACCCATCTATCACCGTCGCGGAAATGAACGCCAAGTGCCGCCGGGTGGATAACCTGTCTATGGTGATTGTGGACTACTTACAGCTGATGCAGGGCTCCGGTTATGGAAAGAACAGCGATAATCGCGTGAATATTGTCAGCGATATTTCCCGTTCTCTTAAGATTATGGCCAAGGAACTGAATGTTCCCGTTATTTGCTTAAGTCAGCTTTCCCGTGGTCCGGAAGGAAGACCGGACAAGCGCCCCATGCTTTCTGACCTGCGTGAATCCGGCGCTATCGAGCAGGATGCTGACGAGGTTATGTTCCTGTACCGGGATGACTACTATAACAAAGAAACCCAGGACCAGGGTGTTGCAGAGTGTATCGTAGCCAAAAACCGTCACGGTGAGCTTGGCACGGTGAGGCTGCAATGGATTCCCCAGTATCAAACCTTTACAGATTTGGAGTGGAAGCATGCTGAATGAGCTGCTTAGGTTTGTCCGCCGCTATGATATGGTGCAGCCCGGTGACAGGGTTGTTTGCGCTGTATCCGGTGGGGCAGATTCCGTGGCGCTTCTGTGGGCGTTTTATCTGTTGAAAGACAAGCTTGAAATTATTCTGGAATGCGCCCATTATAATCACGGCCTGCGTGGGGAAGAATCCCAGCGGGATCAGGCCTTTGTTGATGCAATTTGCGCAAGGTTGGATATTCCCTGCCATATTGGCAGCGGACAGGTTAAGGCAGGGGAGAAGGGCCTTGAGGCCGCCGCCCGGGATGCTCGCTATGCCTTCCTGCGCAGCCTTCCCGGTAAGGTAGCCACCGCCCATACTGCCGATGATAACGCAGAAACGGTGCTTATGCACCTGGTGCGGGGTACAGGACTGAAGGGCCTTGGAGGCATTTCCCCTGTTAGCGGCAATGTGATTCGCCCCATGCTTAGCGTAACCAGAAGCCAGGTTTTGGCTTTTTTGGAAGAATATCATGTGCATTATGTGGAGGATAGCTCCAACGGCACCGATGCGTTTTTGCGCAATCGTCTGCGCCACCATGTGATGCCTCTTTTGCAGGAAGAAAACCCCCGTTTTGCCCAAAACCTCTCAGAAATGGCCCAAAGCCTACGGAAAGACAGTGCGCTTTTGGAGCGCCTGCGTGAGCAGCCCTGGGAGGATGTATATGCCCTGCGCAATATGGACGAGGCTGGCCGCGCCCGGGCCTTGGCTGCATTTTTGGAAAAATGCGGCGTTAAAGAGCCCAGCCGTCGGCACATTGACCTTGCCCAAAGCTTGGTGTTTTCCCAAAGCCCATCAGCAAAGGGTAGTTTCCCTGGCGGGGTGGTAATCGGCAGGGAATATGATAAGCTCGTTAAAAAAGAGAATTTTGTTTCCCCTTTGCCCTTGCAGCTAAGCTGTACCGGTAGCTGGGAGCTTCCCGGCCTGGGCTTAAGGGTCACCTGCGCTCCGGCTGACGGCACAGGCGATACTCCCACCGCCTTTACGGTTTTCCCCAATGGTGCCTTTTTTCTGCGCAGCCGTCTGGCGGGGGACACCCTCTGTACCCACGGTGGCACCAAAAGCCTGAAAGAGCGCTTTATTGACCGTAAAATTCCTGCAGACCGCCGGCCCTTTGTGCCTGTGGTGGCGGATGATGATGGCGTGCTTGGGGTGTTCGGCTTTGGCGCTGACCTTCGCAGAACCGGCCAAGCCGGTATTAAGGTCATTTTTGAAGAAATAGAAAACGCCGACGGCGTAAAATAATGGAGGCTATCCCTATGGAAAAGGATATTCAGGAAGTGCTGATCTCGGAAGAGCAGCTGCAAAACCGCATTTGTGAACTTGCCCGACAGCTAACTGAGGAATATGCAGGTAAGGACCCTGTGTTTGTGGGCGTGCTGAAGGGCGTTGTTCTGTTCTTTGGCGATATGGTCAAGCGCATCACAATTCCTTGTGAGATTGATTTTATGTGGATTTCTTCCTACGCAGGCGCAAATTCCACCGGCAATATGGTGGTTAAGCGGGATGTATCTGCCGACCTTAAGGGTCGCCATGTGGTAATTTTGGAGGATATTTTTGATACCGGCAATTCTCTGGACTTTACTTATAAGCATCTGCTGAGCAAAGAGCCTGCATCCCTTAAAATCTGCACCTTGCTGGATAAGCCGGAGCGCCGTAACCCCGGCATCACTCTTAAGGCTGACTATGTGGGCTTCGAAGTTCCCAATGCTTTTGTGGTTGGCTACGGCCTGGATTATAACGAGCATTATCGCAACCTGCCTTATGTGGGCATTCTGAAGCCTGAGGTATACCAAAACTAAGGAGAAACAACTTGAAAAAGCGCAATATTGTACCAATTATAATCTATGTAGTGTTGTTGGCACTGCTGTTTGCCTGGATATTGGGCATGTTCAATCCCAAGGACGATGGTCTGAGTCTATCTCAGGTGCAGGCGCTCATTTATGAGCAGAAAGTGGAAAGCTTTGTTGTTGACGGCACTACCATTGTCCTGAAGCTGAAAGCTCCCATTGATGGCAAAAATGAGCTGTGGGCAACCTTGGCAAACCCGGATGGTTTCATGGATCAAATGATGCCCGAGCTCAGAGCCCAGGGGATCGCCTATAATCAGATTCGGGAAACCGGCATTACCCCCTATGATTTTATCATTCCACTTATCCTGGCTGGCCTGGTGCTCATTGTTGTTTGGGTTATTTTGGCTGGAAGAGCCGGCAGGGGAGAAAATAACCCTCTGGCCAATTTCGGCAAAGCCCGTACAGTTAACGGCGTACCGGAGGGCAAACGGGTTACCTTCCGGGATGTAGCCGGTATGGATGAAGAAAAACGGGAGCTGCAGGAAGTGGTGGATTTTCTCCGCAATCCTGAAAAATTTACCAAGATCGGCGCCAAGATTCCTCACGGCATGCTTCTTTCCGGCCCTCCGGGTACGGGTAAGACCCTGCTGGCAAGAGCTGCGGCAGGGGAGGCCCAGGTGCAGTTTTTGTCTATTTCCGGCTCCGATTTCATGGAGATGTATGTTGGCGTTGGCGCCAGTCGGGTAAGAGACTTGTTTGACCAGGCAAAGCGCATTGCCCCGGCCATCATTTTCATTGATGAAATTGATGCGGTGGGCCGGAAGCGCGGCTCCGGCTTGGGCGGCGGTCACGATGAAAGAGAGCAGACTCTCAACCAGTTGCTTGTGGAAATGGACGGCTTCAGCCGCACGGAAGGTGTTATTGTCCTTGCTGCCACCAACCGCCCGGATATCCTGGACCCTGCGCTGCTGCGTCCCGGCCGGTTTGACCGGCAGGTATATGTGGGTATGCCCGATGTGAAGGGCCGTGAGGAAATCCTCAAGGTCCACGCCAAGGATAAATGTCTGGATGCCTCTGTTGACCTGCGTACCGTTGCTCTTGCAACCTCCGGCTTCACCGGCGCTGACCTGAGCAATTTGCTCAATGAAGCGGCCATCCTTGCTGCCCGGGATGATCGCCCGGCCCTGAATATGGCGGATATGAATGAGGCAATGATGAAGATTATTGCAGGCCCTGAAAAGCGCAGCAGGGTGAGCCTGAAAAAGGACCTGTATATGACGGCTGTCCACGAAGCAGGCCATGCTGTTGCAATGCACAACCTGCCCACCCATGACCCTGTGCATCAAATCAGCATCATTCCCAGAGGTCAGGCTCTTGGCGTTACCTGGAGTATGCCCAAGGAGGATAGCACCCACCTGACCCGCAATGAGATGTATGAGAAGATTGTGGGCCTGCTGGGCGGCAGAGTGGCAGAAGCTCTGTTCCTGCAGGATATCTCTACCGGCGCCTCCAATGATATTGACCGGGCTTCCAAGCTTGCCCGGGATATGGTTGCCCGTTACGGTATGTGCGAAAAGCTGGGCACTGTGTCCTACACCGGTGGCGGCGAAGTGTTTATTGGCAGAGATTTTGAAAAGACCAAGACCTATTCTGAAAAAGTGGCAGGCACGATTGATGATGAGGTCAAGAACCTCATTGATAAGGCGTATGCCCATTGTGAGCAGCTTCTGAAAAAGGATGAGGATAAGCTTAAGGCTGTGGTGGAGTTCCTTATGACCCACGAAACCATGACCGGCAGTCAGTTTGCTGCCTGTATGGCAGGGCAGGAGATTGAGGAAAACACTTCCAAAACCACCTTGTTCGACAGCTACACCCAAGAGAATAAAGAGAATTAACAGGAGGGCCTTGTGCCCTCCTGTTCTTTGTGCATACTGCACAAAAATCAAGTCAATTTTTCAGCAACGAAACATTTAATTTACAATAAATTTTCATCCTGTTTGGGAAAAACTGTGCTATAATGTTATTGATGAAAGGTTTTAAGCCCATCGTAAAGGAGCAGCTATGAATAACTTACTGTTTTTTCTCACACCAAAGGCGCTGTGCGCCTTCGTATATGATGACTATACTGTCCGCCAAGCCTTAGAAAAGATGGAAAGCGCCGGTTACGCTGCGCTGCCTATTTTGTCAAGGCGCGGCGAGTATAGGGGCACCCTCACCGAGGGCGACCTGCTGTGGGCCCTTAAGAATATGTGCTATATGGATATGCGCCAGGCAGAGGCGAGGCGGATTATGGAGATCACTCGTCGCAAGGACAATGTTCCCGTCCGGGTCACCACCGGTATGCACGACCTGGTGCAGCGGGCAAGCAGCCAGAATTTTGTTCCTGTGGTGGATGATAAGGATACCTTCATCGGCATTGTCACCCGTAGCGCCATTATCAAATATTGCTATGAAAATCTGCTCCAGGAAGATTGATACATATTTTGCAAAACCGGCAAGCAGCGCTTGCCGGTTTTTATTGTTTTTGTATTGAAAATCCCTTTGGAATTTGGTAAAATAGTTGTAACTATGTGTAGGAGGCGGCTTATGGACGGGCAGATGCTGAAGAATCAACTGGGTGCCAATATTGCTATGTACCGCAAGGAATACGGCCTGACACAGGCGCAGCTTGCTGAAAAGCTGAATTTTTCCGATAAAGCGGTTTCCAAATGGGAACGGGGGGAGAGTATGCCTGATGTGGCCACATTGGTGCATATTGCCCGGCTGTTTTCCGTATCTGTGGATGATTTGCTCCGCGACCCCGATGCTCTGCCGGAGCATGTGGGCTCTGTGCAGCGGGTGGTTGGCAATGCTTATGAAAAGACCCTCAAGCGCAAGGCGGACAAAAAGATTATCCTCAAGCTCTGCTCGCTGATTGTTTGGTTTGTAGCGCTGTTGATTTTTGTTGCCTTTTCTTCTGCCGGTGTGCCGTATACCTGGCTTAGCTTCTTTTATGCCATTCCTGCCAACGCCATTGTGCTAATCAGTCTGCGCTCTGCCTGGCACGACTATCGCCGCAACAGCCTGCTTATCAGCGTGCTTATGTGGGGCGTGCTTTTGAGCCTGCATGTGACGCTGCTTGTGTTCCTGCAGGTAAATATTTGGAAGCTTTATCTGCTGGGCATTCCCGGCCAGGCGGCTATTTTCCTTTGGTTCCGTATGTTCCGCAAATCTGTGACGGAGGAAAACAATGGATAAAAAAGCCTTACGCAAGTCTATACGAAGCCAAAAGGCGGCGATGACTGCAGAGCAAATTGAAAAGGCAAGCGCAGCGCTTTGCCGGAAGTTCCTTGCCACGGAGCAATATCGCAACGCCGCCACCATATATGGGTATCTTCCCTATAATCAGGAGGTGCGCACGGAACCTATTTTGGAGCAGGCCCTTCGCGATGGCAAGCAGGTTGCCGTACCCAAGATTTTTGGGGATAATATGGAGTTCATTTATCTTCCCAGTTTAAATGCCGTGGAGCCCGGCTATGCAGGCATTCCGGAGCCGGTTGCCAATGGGCCTGTTGCAAGGGATGCAAGCGCTCTGGTGCTGATGCCGGGTCTTGCTTTTGATAAGGCCGGTCACCGGGTTGGTTACGGCGGCGGCTATTATGACCGTTATCTTGCGCAGGAGCCCGGCCATCCCACCGTTGCCCTGTGCTATGACTTCCAGCTTTTTGAAAGCCTGGATACTGAAGAATTTGATGTGCCTGTGGACCTGGTGCTGTGGGCATAGCCTGACCGATATGATCCAAATCCGTTTTTGAAACGCCCAGCCACCTTGATGCTGCGTTGTCACTTTTTGAAGGGCACAGAGCCCATCGGCAAAGCTCCGCCTTGCCTCAAGGCGGATGGGCGGCTCAAAAATTTGCGACCCAAGCGGGTTGGATGGTCGGTTCAGGCAATCTTATATGAAGCAGATGGGCTGGCGCCCATCAATGAATAAAAGGCAGCCTGGACCGATCAGATACACGCTTAGGCGGGTTCGGATCATATCGGTCAGGCTAAGGAGATATTATGGAATATGTTGCATTGCTGCTGGTGGCGGCGTTGGCCTTTGGCCTGTGCTTTTTGCTGGATAAAGGCTTTACCAAGATTTTCCGTTCTTCCCGTCAACATCAATCCGGCCTTTCTGTAAGGCTTAATAAGCGCTATGCATCCGTTGGGCTGCTGGTGGGTGTTGTTGGCGTTGCTTGCCTGCTGTTTGGTTGGGGAAAAGGCTTGTTTATGCCTATAGCAGGTGTCATTTTAGTAATCACCGGTGCGGCTTTGGTGACATACTATATGACATTTGGTGTGTTTTACGATGCTGATGGCTTTGTGCTCACCACCTTTTTAAAGCGCAGCAAAACCTATCGTTATGCCGATATTCAGGCCCAGCAGCTTTATACAAGCTATACGAATGTAATCGTTGAGCTTTATATGAATGATGGCAGGGCCGTGCAGCTGCATAGCGCAATGACAAATGGCTATGCCTTTTTAGACTATGCATTTGACAAGTGGCTGAAGCAAACAGGCAGGACACTTGCCGATTGCCCGTTTTATAACAAAGAGCAAAGCTGCTGGTTTCCGCCTGTGGAGGAATGAAAATGCATATACCACAAACGGATACTGCCCAGCTTACCCTGGTGAGCTTTCGCCAGGCTTTGGCTGAGGCCCAGCAGGAAAATCCCTATTATGATGTAAATGAGTGGCTTTATGCCCCTTGCTTTTATAGCGAATACCGCTACATACTGGGTACAAGAGGCAAAAACCCCTTGATTTGCATTGGCATCAATCCCTCCACCGCTCAGCCCGGCGACCTGGACAATACCCTTAAGTCCGTGGAGCGCATTGCCTGGGGTAACGGCTACGACAGCTTTATTATGTTCAATGTATATGCCCAACGGGCAACTGACCCGGACACCATGGAAGCGACCTGCAATCTGCAACTACACCGGGAGAATATGGAAGCCTTTCGTTATGTGCTCTCCTTATCCCAGTCGCCTGCGGTATGGGCCGCTTGGGGCACCATCATTGAAAAAAGGGACTATTTGCCCAAGTGCCTCCAGGATATGATTGCCATCGGCAAGGAATATGGCGCAAGCTGGCTTTGCGCCGGAAAGGTGAGCCAAAAGGGCCATCCCCATCATCCGCTTTACCTGCGTAAGGATGAAAAGCTGCGTTTTTTTGATGTGGAAGGCTATCAGCGGCTGCTGAAATAATATGGATGATTTGTGCCAAACCTGCTGGTACTATGACTATGATGAGGAGTACGATGAGTACTTTTGTATGATGGACTTGGATGAGGACGAGGTCTATCGCATATTCGCCAGCCGGCAGACCCGATGCCCATATTACCGGCAGGGGGATGACTATACCCTGGCCCGTAGACAATAATGGCCGTATATACAGTTGCCAATACCGGTAAATTGGTATATAATAAATCGAAATAAAATTCGGAGGTTTACCGAATGGAAAATAGAAGTGAAGAATTAAAGCAATATTTAGTACCCGGCAAGCATGTGCATCTTGTGGGTATCGGCGGCGTTTCCATGCGTCCTTTGGGCCTTGTGCTCAAGGGTATGGGCATGACCGTAACCGGTTCGGATATGAACGCATCTGTTTCCACCGATGAGCTTATTGCCAAGGGCATCCGTGTTTCCATCGGCCACCGGGAGGAAAATGTGCTGGGTGCTGACTGTGTAATCCGCACTGCGGCAGCCCATAATGATAATCCCGAAATTGCTGCCGCCCGCAGCATGGGCATCCCTACGTTTGAACGCGCTCAGGCTTGGGGCGTGATTATGCAGGCATATAAAAATGCCATTTGCATTTCCGGCACTCACGGCAAAACCACCACCACCTCTATGGTCACCCATATCCTCATGGAAGCGGATATGGACCCCACGGTGATGATTGGCGGCTACCTGCCCCTGCTGTATGCAGGCCATCGGGTTGGAAAGGGCGATACCATTGTGCTGGAAAGTTGTGAGTATTGCGATTCTTTCCTCAATTTCTTCCCCACACTGGCGGTTATTTTGAATGTGGAGGCCGATCACCTGGATTATTTCAAGGACCTGGCCGATGTGCAAAAGTCCTTCCGGGCCTTTGCCCAGCTTTCCACCGGCGGTGTGCTTGCTAATGGCGATGACCCCCATACAGTGCAGTGCCTGGCAGGTCTTGCTTATGTTACCTTTGGTACAGGCGTGCATAACCGGGTACGCTGCACCAATGTGGCCCCGGACTGGCGGCACTTTGATGTGGAATGTGACGGCAAGCACTATTGCCACCTGGATTTGCAGGTTCTGGGTCGCCATAATGCCATGAATGCCCTTGCAGCCGCAGGCACAGCCTGGATGCTGGGCATCGACGGTCATGCAGTTTCTGCCGGCCTTGCCACCTTTACCGGCGCCGATCGCCGTATGCAGGCCAAGGGAACCTATAACGGCGCGAAGATATATGATGACTATGCCCACCACCCTGATGAGCTGCGAGCCACCATTGAGGCTGTGCGGAGTATGCACCCCAAGCGATTGATTGTTGCATTCCAGCCCCATACTTACACCCGTACCCGCGCTCTGTTTGAAGATTTTATTACGGAGCTTAAAAAGCCCGATGTGCTGGTGCTTGCAGAGATTTATGCGGCAAGAGAGCGCAATACCGTGGGCATTTCCTCCCGAGATCTGGCGCAACGCATTCCTGGCAGCACTTATTGCGCTACGCTCCCTGATGTGACGGAGCAGCTTCGTGCTTTGGCGCAGCCCGGAGATGTGATTCTTACGGTGGGTGCCGGTGATATCTATAAGGCTGGCGAAGCCCTGCTGAAATGAAGAGGAGAATTGCTTTGCAGAAGTTAAATGTATGTATTTTGTTTGGCGGCATCAGCCCGGAGCATGAGGTTTCCCTGCGGTCGGCTGAGTCCGTGTTAACAAACCTCAACAAGGAAAAATACAATATCCTTCCCGTGGGAATTACGAAGGAGGGAGATTGGATTTTGTATGGCGGCGAGGATTATTCTCAGCTGCCTGCCGGCGGCTGGAAGGACCATCCCGACAATTGCCGCGCTGCCATCTCTCCCATTCGTGGGCAAGGCCTGATTTGCTTCCGGGGCGATGCAGTCAGCTACCGCAGTGTTGATGTGGTGTTCCCGGTGCTTCACGGTGAAAACGGTGAGGACGGCGCAATGCAGGGCCTGCTGCAGATGGCCGGCATTCCCTATGTGGGACCTCATGTTGCAGAGTCGGCGGTTTCTATGGATAAAACCCTGACCAAGCTGGTTGCCGATAATGCCGGTGTACCTCAGGCGGCATGGCAGCTTGTGCGCAGCGAGGACCTTGCCGGTCGTATGGAGGGGATTCTGGATGCCATTGAGAGCAGATTCAACTATCCTGTGTTTGTCAAGCCTGCAGGCACCGGCTCCTCTGTGGGCGTTTCCAAGGCAGCTGACCGTGTGCGGCTTGCCCAGGCGCTTAACTTTGCCGGTAAGTATGATGATAAGATATTGGTAGAGGAGTTTATTCACGGCAGGGAAGTGGAAGTGGCAGTTATGGGCAACCGCTGTCCGGTAGCCTCCATCTGCGGTGAAATTGACTCCGGCGCGGAGTTCTATGACTACGATGCCAAGTATATTTCCGATACTTCCGTTGCGTACATCCCTGCCCGTATTGATGACGCTGTTGCAGAGCTGGTGCGTGAGCAGGCGGTGAAGGTATATACCGCCATCGGTTGCAAGGGCCTGAGCCGTGTGGACTTTTTTGTCACATATGAAGATCAGCGGGTGGTGTTCAACGAAATTAACACCCTGCCGGGCTTTACCTCCATTTCCATGTACCCCAAGCTGTTTGCTGCCAGCGGTATTCCCTATGATGAATTGCTGGATCAACTAATTTCTCTGGCATTGGAGGCATTTCAATGAAAATCCCGGTAATGCTGACTATTTGCGGCAAGCAGTATTATGCAGACCAGGAGCCGGAGACCATTGAGCTGACCACAGAGGGCACAATGGAGCAAACAACAAACGGATGGGACATCTGCTATACGGAAAGTGACCTCACCGGCCTTGCCGGGGTGCACACCAGCTTCCTGGTTGAGCCTGAGCGCATTGTCCTTACCCGTAGCGGTAAGCTCACCTCTCAAATGGTGTTTGTTCAGGGGCAGTCCCACGATAGCCTGTATCAAATGGAATTTGGCGCTTTGATGATTACGGTAAATGCCACCGCAATCAGCTCCCGGCTGACCCAGACTGGCGGTGTGGTGGATTTAAACTATACCATTGAAATTGAGCAGACTGCCGCCGGCAAAATTGAATATCATCTTGAAATCAAAAAGCTATGACTTTGGTCATAGCTTTTTGCATTGATTGCGAAAAACGCGGCATAATAGCAATATCACGGACAAAGGAGGTAAAGCTATGAACTGCAATGCAAACAAGAGCATCGAGTGCACCGTGCAGCAGTGCGCTTATCATTGTGACAGCGCAAACTACTGCTCTCTGGACCGTATTTTGGTGGGCACTCATGAGGAGAACCCCACAATGAAGGACTGCACTGACTGCAAATCCTTCCGCAAGAAATAAAAGCGGCCTGGCGGCAGAGTGACTGCCGCCGTTACATACATTGTCGAAAATTGTCGAAAAATGTCGAAAAATAATGAGGCCGGTATTATTGTAACCGCAAAGGATTTGTGCTATACTGTATCAAAAGAAAGAGGTGAGACCGTGGCAACAATGCTGATTGCCGGTGCATCCGCAAATTTTTGCGATAGCTTTACCGCGCTGATTCCCCAGCAGCATCAGGTTTTGCGCTGCTTAGAGGTCGAAGAAATGTTCGATGCACTTTGCACTGTAAAGCCGGATTTATTGGTTTTTGATATGGACCTTTCCGGTCTTGACGGGCTGTTTTTTCTGGAAAATGCCCGTGCTGCCGGTGTCTGCACAAAGTTTTTGGTGATGGGCAGCCTGCTGACAGAATATGTGCAGGGCAGGCTTATGAGCCTGCAGATTTCCCACTTTATGAAAAAGCCCTGCTGCGTTCAGCAGGTGGCCACCCGGGCGGTGGGCATTTGCATGGAGCAGGAGGATATGATGCCAAGCCCCGAAAAAGTGGAGCTTTTTCTGATGAATATTGGTATTTATCAGCATCTTAACGGCTATCATTGCCTGGTGTGGGGCATCTATTCTTATTGGTTAAACCCCTATCAGTCCTTTACTAAGGAGCTTTATCCTTATATTGCTGAAAAGTGCGATTGCAATTGGAAAAATGTGGAGCACGCCATGCGCAGCTGCATACATAAGGCATATGTACGCCGCAACGATAGCCTTTGGCGGCTTTATTTTCCCACCGGCAAGGACGGAAAGGTGGCGCACCTTACCTCAGCTAAGTTTATTGCCTGCGTTGCCGGGCATCTGCGCAGAGTTCATACGCCTGAGGAAAAGGTCAGGGCGATCAAATAATTTAATACAAATTTTGCCACGGAGCTTCCGTGGCAAATTTTTTTGTTCTTTTGGTATGTTTAGGGCTTGTTTGGTGGATAGTATACCTATCGAAACAACAGGGAGGTTTTATATGAAAAAACCCAAAAGACAAATATTCCTGACTGGGCTGCTGGCAGTACTTGCGCTGCTGATTTTGATTGGTTTATCCTTTCTGTACACGGAGGCAGCGCAGGAGGATAGCGAGCTTTCAGACAGCATTCCGGTGTCCGGCAGCCTGGAATCCGGTTCCTATACCCATATTTTGCTCATAGGCGCAGACAGGGAAAGCGGGGGAGCGAGTCGGGCGGATGTAATTATGCTGTGCTCAGTTGACAAAGCGAACAATAAGCTGCTTATCACCTCGTTTTTAAGGGATATGTATATTCCCATACCGGGCCATGGCAATAACCGCATCAATGCAGCCTATGCCTTTGGAGGCGCACAGCTGCTGAAGCAATGCCTGCAGGAAAGTTTTGGTATATCTGCTGACCATACGGTGGAGCTTGACTTTGAAGGCTTTTCTGCAGTGATTGATGGCCTCGGTGGGGTAGAGGTAAGCTTAAGCAGTGAGGAAGCAGCGTACCTTGGGTTGCCAGAGGGGCGGCACTTGCTCAGCGGTCCACAGGCGCTGCGCTATGTGCGGCTGCGCGCCACAAAAAATGGAGATTTTGACAGAACCTGGCGGCAGCAAACCTTGCTTGCGGAAATGGGACACAAGCTTTCTGCTGCCGGCTTTGCTTCCGTTTATAAGTGCTTGCAAAGCGCCCTTAAGCATATAAAGACCGATTTGACAGTCCCAGCCATATTGGGCCTGCTGCCTGATATTCTGTTTGCCTCAGCTGGGGGAAAATGCAGTGCGTTGCAAATTCCTGTCGAAGGTGCATATCAAAATGCCACTGTTAACGGGATGCAGGTGCTTATGCCGGATTTGCCAGCAAACCGTGCAATTGTGCAGGAAAATTTATCTTAAGGGCGACCGAAAAAAAGATAAACTTGGAAATAATTGCCTAAATTATTTTGAAGAAATGTTGCTATAAATGCAAAAGAAAGCGATAAAAACTAAGAATTTGTAAAAAAATAATTAAAAAATCTAAATAAACCAATTGACAAAAAATGGTAGAACTTGTATAATGACAGCAGCCATTAGGGAGGTTATAATATGGAACTGACTAGAAGCGAACTGGAGATTATGGATGTGTTTTGGGCATCCGATGCGCCTTTGTCCCGATCTGACCTCCTGGAAAGGTCTGAGGGAAAGTCATGGAAGGATAGCTCTGTGCATATTCTTTTGAACGGCTTGTTGAAAAAGGGTGCCATCCATGAGGTTGGCTTTGTTAAGCGGAGCAAGACCTATGGCCGCACTTTCTCTCCGTCCCTGACACGGGAGGCCTATTTTGCAACCACCATCTTCTGCCATACCCATAAGCCTAAAATTGTTGGCCTGTTTGCAGAGCTTCTTAAGCGCAAGGATATTACCGCTGAGCAGCTTGAGCAGATTAGCAAGCTTGTGGAAGAAGCAAAGAAGTAAACAAAAAGTTGTCCCTGCTGCAATGCAGCAGGGACATTTTTTTATTGATTTTTGGGGCGCTTTCTTGCTAAGTATTCATCCAGCTTATCTTTCATGTTTTCAGGCATCTTCCGATCAACGGGACAATGCACCGCGCAGGCCATACGCTCTGTGAAGGCTTCGATAAACTGCATATCCTTTTCCATTTGCGCTGCGCTCATCACTGCAGGCGTGTCGTAGCTGTTGTGAATGGTGGCAGTGTTGCCGGGGGCAATGCGGGCAAAGCTGATGGCAGGAATGCCTTTGTCGGCAAAGGGCGTGGAGTCGCTGGAATATACATCCTGATATGCCTGACAGCCAAAGCCCAGCTCGCTGGCCATATATTTTACATAGGATACTAACTGCTCTTCGCTGGTGCAGCAGGCAATAAACTTGCCCATGATACAGCCAATCATATCCAGGTTTATGTTCAGCACTATTTTCCCCAGGGCTTCCTCGTTGTCCTTGCAGTATGCTTTGGAGCCCAGCAGCCCTCGCTCCTCGCTGCCGCACCAGATAAAGCGCAGACCGTAGTTGTGGGGCTTGGTTGCAAAGGCCTCTGCCAGATGCAGCAGGCCGATAGAGCCGGACATATTGTCATAGCTGCCCTGGGAGAGGGAAGTAGAGTCATAGTGAGCAGTGAGCACAATATATTCTTCTCGCTTGCCGGGAAGGTCGGCAATTACATTGTGTGAATCGGCGGTATATTGGGTTTGCTCCAGGGTGATTTTCGCGGTTGTTGCCCCTTTGCGCACAATTTCAATGGCATCCTTGGCGTTGATGTTCACACCGGGCAAAAGCTTGCCATTGGATACATAGGAACGCAGCTCCCGCTGGTCAATGTCCCGGTCGGCATAGTTGGCGTTGCCGTCATAGGTGATAAAGCCAACCGCGCCCTTTTCCAGCAAATCCTGATAGCGCCAGTAGCCCATATATCCGTCCATCATTACAATAGCGCCCTTGCAGCCGGCAAGGCTCTGGGGGCTGTTGTCCGTCAGGTAATAAAGGGGCGCTTCCACGGTATTAGACCCGGCGCAAAGATAGCCCTTGCAGGGGATAAGGTTGCCGTCAACTTCCAAGGTGGCGGTTTTTATGGTGGCCATATCCACCGTAAAGGGCACAAGCTTTGCTTCAACGCCCAGCTTTGCGCATTCTGCGGCAATATACGCTGCGGCCTTTTTCTCCTCCGATGAGCCACCGGTACGCACATAGGCGGTTTCATCAATGATGCGCTGAATGTTCTTTCTGTCCATATTTGTCCTCTTTCCCGGCGTGTTGCCGAATTTTTATTCATTGTACCACGAAAATGGGCAAAAGGGTAGCCCGGACATAAAAAATATATTTTGTTGCAAATTCTTATCTGTTGTGATACACTGAATGAAATGCTTAGGAGGTAGATTATGAAAGCGCTTAAAATTTTTGGTAATATTATCGGTGTTGTGATCGCTTTGGTGCTGAGCCTGGTGCTGCTTGTGATGCTGATTGTTACGCCGGTCGTTACCAGCCTTGGCCTGATCACCAAGCCTGAAACCGTTTCCACTGTGATTACCCAGCCCGAAGTGATCGATATGCTGGTGGAGCTGCCGGGCGTGGAAGAAAATCTGGAAGAGGTTGGTCTTAGCAAGGAGTTTGTCCATGAGGTTGCCCAATCCCAGTTCTTTGAGGACCTGGTACACCTGTACACAGAAAATACCGTCGATGGTTTCACCGGCGTAACTACGGAACAGGTTACGGTCCAGCAGGTGCAGCAGGTAATTGAGAACAACAAGGAAGAGGTTATTGACCTGGTTCGGCCAATGGTTGTCCAGAACAGCGAAACAGAAGAAATCCCCTCCGATGAGGAAATCGAGGAGATTATTGATTACGCTGTGGAGACCTACGGCCAGGACTTTTTGGATTCTCTGCCCAGTGGCCAGGATTTGCTGGATTTGCTGGGTAGCTATTCCGGTGATATCAGCGGCATTGTAGACGGCTACGATATTTCCGGCGGTGGCCCGATTGGCGCCCCTGCCAAGATGTCCGTTGGTGGTTTGGATTTGCCCTCCGTTGGCAGCGTAGATTTGGAACAGGTTTATACCCTGCTCATTCGCTACGTGCTGGACGGAACTATGGAAAAGGCTCTTATTACTGCTATCATTTTTCTTGCCGCGCTGATTCTTTTGTTCCGATTCCCCAGATTTAAGGGCCTGATGTGGCTTTGCGTGGTGTTTGCCCTTGGCGGCGGCGCTATGTACGGCGTGAGCACCCTGCTTACATACCGCCCCTTTGAAGAGGAGCTTGCCCATTTCTTCCACATTGCTGTGGTAATTTTTGACCTGATTGCGGTGCATATCCGCAATTACGCTGTTGCATTTTTGATTGCTGCCGGTATTTGTCTGGTGCTGTTTATCGTTGCCCGTATTGTCCTGAAGGTAATTAAGAACGGAAAGAAGAAGGCTGCAAAGCCTGTGGCGACTGCCGTTGGCGTATCGCAGGATGTGATTGATGCTGCCGCCGCCGTTGCTGCACCGGAAGCATACCCGGAAGCTCCTGTAGAGGAAGAAACGGCAGAAGCTGAAGTGGCTGAAGATATTGAGGAAGCCGAAGCAGCCGAAGAAATTGAACCGGAAGAAGCAGTCCAAGTGGCGGAGGAAGAAGCCGCAGCTGAGGAAACGGATGAGGAAGCTTCTGCAACCGTTGAATAAAATAAATCCGCAGGCCTATGCCTGCGGATTTTTCTATTGACATTGTTGTGCAAATGAGTATAATTGTATACAATAATACAAATCCAGGAGGAAATGCTGTATGCTTGAAATTTCCAACAAGACCAATCTACTGGAGCAGAAGTCCTATAAATATTCTCTGCAGGATGTGGCAGAGCCCAATCTGCAGCGGGATATTTATTCTTATGGCACAGTGCCCAAGGTTGCTTTTAACCACCGCCGTGTGCCGATGAATATGCCCGAGGAAATATGGATTACCGACACCTCCCTGCGTGACGGTCAACAGTCTGTGGAACCCTATAGTGTTGAGCAGATTGTAAATATCTATAAGCTTCTCTCCAAGCTGGGCGGCCCTTACGGCATTATCCGCCAGACGGAGTTCTTTGTCTATAGTCAAAAGGACCGTAAGGCCATTGAAAAATGTATGGAGCTGGACCTTAAGTTCCCGGAGATTACCAGCTGGATTCGCGCCAGCAAGGAGGACTTTAAGCTGGTTAAGGACCTGGGCATTAAGGAAACCGGCATTTTGGTCAGCTGTAGTGATTATCACATTTTCAAAAAGATGAAAATGACCCGTTCTCAGGTGCTGGAGCATTATCTGTCTGCCGTTAAGGATGCCTTTGACGCCGGGGTTGTTCCCCGTTGCCACCTGGAGGATATCACCCGGGCAGATTTCTACGGTTTTGTTGTTCCCTTTGTTAACGAGCTACAAAAGCTGTCCCGGGAAGCAGGGGTGCCTGTAAAAATTCGCGCTTGCGACACTATGGGCTATGGCGTGCCCTATACTGAGGCAGCTATGCCCCGGAGCGTTGCCGGCATTATCTATGGTCTGCAGCACTATTCCGATGTTCCCAGTGAGTGTTTGGAGTGGCACGGTCATAACGATTTTTATAAGGCGGTTTCCAACGCCTCCACTGCTTGGCTGTACGGCGCCTGTGCGGTTAACTGCTCCCTTTTGGGCATTGGTGAGCGTACCGGAAACATCCCCCTGGAGGCTATGGTGTTTGAATATGCTTCCCTCCGCGGCTCTATGGATGGTATGGACCCCACGGTCATTACGGAAATTGCCGATTATTTCAAAAATGAGATTGGCTACGATATTCCGCCCATGACCCCCTTCGTAGGCAGAAGCTTCAATTCCACCCGGGCAGGCATTCACGCAGACGGTCTGATGAAGGATGCTGAAATCTACACCATTTTTGACACGGAAAAGCTGCTGAACCGCCCTGCAACTGTGGAAATCAGCAAAACCTCCGGTGCAGCAGGTATTGCCTATTGGATTAACACAAATTACCGCCTTAGCGAAAGTGAAAAGGTGAGCAAAAATGATCCCCTGGTTATTCAGTTGAAGGCTTGGGTGGATGCAGAGTATGAGACCGGCCGTCAGACCATGATGAGCTACGATGAACTTACGGAAAAAATCGGGGAGCTTGCTCCCGGCAGATTTCACCGGAGATAAGGAGAGGGAATATGGCTGAATTTAAAACAGTATCTTTGGCTGACCAGGTTTTTGAAAAGCTGGAGACGGATATTATCACCGGCGTGTATCCCCGAGGCGAGGTGCTTACGGAGCTGAAGCTTGTGGAGCAGCTTGGCGTGAGCAGAACCCCCATACGGGAGGCCCTGCGCCGATTGGAGCAGGAACGGCTTATCCAGGACACCGGCAAGGGCTCTGTGGTTCTCGGCATCACCTTGGAGGACCTGGAGGATATTATGAATATCCGTATGCGTATTGAGCCTTTGGCGGCTTATTATGCCGCCCTGAACATAACCCCTGAGGGCATTGAAGCTATGCGTCAAATTTGCGAGTTGCAGGATTTTTATTTCACAAAGGGCGATATCGAGCGCCTGCGTTTGATGGATGACCGCTTCCACGATGCCATTTTTGAGCATAGCGGCCGTACGGTGCTGAAGGATACCCTGCGGCCTTTGCACCGCAAAACCCAGCGCTACCGCAAAATCTCTATCGCATCCCGCCAGAGGCAGGAATCCTCTGCCCGGGAGCACAAGGCGCTGATGGAGGCCATTTGCTCCGGTGATGCACAGCTTGCTGAAAAAACCGCTGCAGAGCATATCTGCAAAGCTAAGGAAAGTATGATTGCGAGGTATCGCTGATATGGGAATGACCATTGCACAAAAGATTATCAGCGCCCATTTGCTGGGCGGTAAAATGGAAACGGGCTGCGAAATCGCATTGAAGATTGACCAGACCCTTACCCAGGATGCCACCGGAACCATGGCATACCTGGAATTTGAAACCATGGGCATCCCCCAGGTAAAAACGGAGCTTTCCGTTGCCTATGTGGACCATAATACCCTGCAATGCGGCTTCGAAAACCCCGATGACCACCGCTACCTGCAAACCGTTGCAGCAAAGCACGGCGTTTGGTTTTCCCGTCCCGGCAATGGCATTTGCCACCAGGTGCATTTGGAGCGCTTTGGTAAGCCCGGCAAGACCCTCATCGGCTCCGACAGCCATACGCCCACAGGCGGTGGCCTGGGTATGCTGGCCATTGGCGCCGGCGGTATGGATGTGGCGGTTGCCATGGGTGGCGGCGCCTATTATATCAATATGCCCAAGCTATATAAGGTGGAGCTTACAGGCAAGCTGCAGCCCGGCGTCAGCGCCAAGGATGTTGCTCTGGAGATTTTGCGCATCTTGTCTGTTAAAGGTGGCGTGGGTGCCATCATTGAGTGGGGCGGTGAGGGCGTAAAGACCCTTTCTGTTCCTGAACGGGCCACCATTACCAATATGGGCGCAGAGCTGGGCGCCACCACCTCGGTATTCCCCTCTGACGAGAATACCCGGGTGTTCTTGGCTGCCCAGGGCAGGGAAGCAGATTATATCCCCCTGGAAAGCGACCCGGATGCGGTCTTTGATAAAGTCATTCCTATTGACCTGACTACCCTGAAGCCCCTGGTTGCCTGTCCCCACAGCCCGGATAATGTGGCAGCGGCAGATACCCTTTCTCATATTAAGGTGGACCAGGTGTGCATAGGCTCCTGCACCAATTCATCCCTGCAGGATATGCTGAAGGTGGCGGCAATGCTCAAGGGCAAGACCATTGCTCCAGGCGTTAGCCTTTCTGTATCTCCCGGCTCTCGTCAGGTGCTGTCGATGCTGGCAAGCTGCGGCGCGCTGAACGATATTTTGGCCAGCGGTGCCCGTCTGTTGGAGTGTGCCTGCGGCCCGTGTATCGGCATGGGCTTTTCACCCAATTCCGGTGGCGTGAGCCTGCGTACCTTCAACCGTAATTTCCTTGGCCGCAGTGGCACCAAGGATGGTCAGGTTTATCTGGTATCGCCTGAAACTGCAGTGGCATCTGCCCTTGCCGGCTATATTACCGACCCCACCACAGTAGATGTGCCCGATGTTGCAATGCCTCTTAGCTTTGCCATTGATGATTCTGCAGTGCTTGCGCCTCTGAGCCCGAAAGAAGCGGAAAATGCTCAGGTGCTCCGTGGCCCCAATATCAAGGAGTTTCCCAAGTCCAAGCCCTTTGCCGATACCTTGCAGGCAGAGCTTGTGCTGAAGGTGGGCGATAATATCACCACTGACCATATCATGCCTGCAGGCGCGAAAATTCTGCCTTACCGGTCCAATATTCCCCATTTGTCCCAGTTCTGCTTTGAGGTATGCGACCCTGCATTCCCGGAGAGGGCAAAGGCTGCAGGGGATGGCATCATTGTTGGCGGCAGTAATTACGGCCAGGGCTCTTCCCGGGAACATGCCGCTTTGGTGCCTATGTACTTAGGTGTGCGGTGCGTCATTGCCAAGAGCTTTGCCCGTATTCACGCTGCCAACCTTATCAATGCAGGCATCCTGCCCCTTACCTTTGAAAATCCTGCGGACTATGATAAATTGGAGCAGGGCGCTAAGCTTCGCTTAGACGGTCTGAAAGCCGGTATGCAGGCAGGCCGGGTTTTGGTTATGGATGATGCCGGTAACAGCTTTTATGCCATTTGCGAGCTGACTGAGCGCCAGCAGGCCATCTTGCTTTGCGGCGGACTGCTCAACTATACAAAGGAGGGCCTGTGATGAATAGCGTGGAAAAGGCTTGCGAAAGTTTCCGTGTTCTTTTGGAGGAGCAGCTTGCCCGCATCCAAAATATGCAGGCGGACAAGGTGGATTTTTCCGGCAAAAAGGTGGTTATCATCGGCCTTGTGGACGGTGACGGTATCGGCCCTATTATTATGGAGCAGGCTGCAAAGGTACTGCGTAAGCTCTTAACTACCGAAATCGATGCGGGAAGCATTGTTCTTAAGAAAATTGAGGGTCTTACCATTGAAAACCGCCTTGCCCTGAATCAGGCAGTGCCCGATAGTGTGCTTGCCCAAATCAAAACCTGCGATGTGCTGCTCAAGGGCCCTACGACAACCCCCATGGGCGGCAACATGGAAAGCGCCAATGTGACTCTGCGCCGGGAGCTGGACCTCTATGCAAATGTTCGCCCGGTGCAAATCCCGGAGGAGGGAATTGACTGGATTTTCTACCGGGAAAATACCGAGGGCGAATATGTGCTTGGAAGCCGGGGCGTGGAGCTTCCCGGCATGGCGGTGGATTTCAAGGTCACCACGGACCTGGGTACACGCCGCATTGCCAAGGCTGCCTTCGACTATGCCCGGCAAAACGGAAAAACCCGTCTTTCCATCGTAACCAAGGCAAATATTATGAAAAAGACAGACGGCAAGTTTACTGCTATCTGTCATGAGGTTGCAAAGGACTACCCGGAAATTGCGGTGGATGATTGGTATATCGATATTATGACCGCCAATTTGGTGAACAAAAATATCCGCAATCAGTTCCAGGTGGTGCTGCTTCCCAACCTTTACGGGGATATCATCACCGATGAGGCAGCCCAAATCCAGGGCGGCGTGGGTACAGCCGGCAGCGCCAACATTGGCGACCGCTATGCTATGTTTGAGGCCATTCACGGCTCTGCGCCAAGGCTTATTGAGCTGGGCCTGGCGGACTATGCCAATCCCCAAAGCATCCTGAAAGCTACTGCTATGCTCCTGCGGCATATTTGCAGAATCCAGGCGGCGGAAAAGCTCGAGTATGCCCTTCAAAACTGTGCTACTGTTATCACCGGTGACCGGGATGGCGCTACCTGTCAGGCATATGTTAATGACCTGATGACTATGCTGTAAAATGAGCAAAAGCCAGATGCTTTCGCATCTGGCTTTTGGTTTATTTAAGGTTTGCGATTATATTGCGAATGCGTTCACAGCTGCGCTGGTAGCCAAGAATCTGCATAACCGTGTAAAGATCGGGGGAGTTGGGCTTGCCGGTAACAGCCAGGCGCAGAAACGCGCTCACATCGGCAACCGTGCCGGGGAATGCATCCGGGTCTGCCTTGTATGCCTTCATATCGGTGGTGAAGCCAATTTCTGTGGTGATGGCTTTAACCTTTTCAAACCAGGCTGCAGAATCGTCGGCATAGTCATACACCTTGAGGAACTTTTCCAATACCTCAACAATGGTATCTCTTGAGAACTTTTCGTCAAATACGGGTTTTTCCAGATATTCGTCGTAGAAGAAGCCCATATAAGGCTTGGCTTCCTTCCAGGTGGCAATGTCTTTCCGGGGCTTCTTGCCGCCTCTGCCAATGGCCAAAATTGCCTTGGCGTAGTCCGGGTCAGCGGTAAGCTTTTGGGCAAAGTGCGGGTCAAATTCCTTGGCCCACTCTACAAGCAGGGTGTATACCTTTTGGGCATCCATCCGGGCAATCTCGTTTTTGCTCACATCGGTAAGCTTTGCATAGTCAAAGAGGTTGCCTGCAGGGTTGAGCTTTTTGGGGCTGAACTTAAATTCGGTAGCAGGAGCATCGGGGTTTGCTCTGCGCCAATCCTCGTAGTTGGAATTTAGCAGTGTCATAATGTATTCATAAACCGCTTCAACCGGGAAGCCCTCTGCCTTATAGAAGGTCAGCGCCAGCTCCGGGTCCTTGCGCTTACTAAGCTTGCGCTTGGAATTTCCGTCCATTTTCATCAGCGGTCCAATGTGTACATACTTGGGCAGCTTAAAGTTTAATGCCTTGAACAGCTGAATGTGGAAAGGCAGGGTGGGCAGCCATTCGTCACCCCGGACAACATGGGTGGTGCGCATCAGGTGATCATCCACCGCATGGGCGAAGTGATAGGTGGGAATGCCGTCGGATTTCAGAAGTACGTGGTCCACATCGTTTTCTGTGATGGTCAGCTCGCCCTTGACAAGGTCGTTGAACTTAAACTGGTTGGCAATTGACCCTGTGGAACGGAAGCGGAGCACCCAGCTTTTGCCGGCATCCAGCTGGGCCTGAATGTCCTCTAAGCTGCGGTCACGCCAGATGGCATATTTGCCGTAATAGCCGGTAGTTTCTTTATTGGCTTCCTGCTTTTCGCGCATAGCAGCCAGCTCTTCTTCGGTGCAGAAACAGGGATAAGCCATGCCCTGCTGTACAAGCTGCTTGGCATAAACGTGGTAAATGGCTGCTCTTTGCCGCTGACGGTAAGGACCGTAGCTGCCGCTGTCGCCGGTATGCACCGCGCCCTCGTCAAAGCAAATGCCATAGTGCTTCAGTGTGTCAATAAGCACCTCAACTGCACCGGGCACTTCCCGCTTTGCATCGGTATCCTCCACACGCAAAAACAGCACGCCGCCGCTCTGGTGAGCCATGCGCTCAGAGGTCAGACCTTGCACCAGGTTGCCCAAATGCACAAAGCCGGTGGGGGAGGGGGCCATACGGGTGATAACCGCGCCCTCCGGGGCATTCCGCTGGGGATATTTTTCCTCCAGGCTTTCCGGGGTGTCCGTCACTTTGGGGAACAGTAAATCCGCTAATAACATATAATCCATAGCATTTACCTCGCGTTCAAAATTCTGCAGATAATATATCATATCTGTGTCTGCAAAGTCAATTTCCCGTTGCGTTTTTCTTCTTTGTATGTTAAAATACGGATAAATTCCCTGAAAAGAGGCTTACAAATGGACCAAATCGTTGAAAAGAAGAGAATGCTGTCGGGCATCAAGCCCTCGGGTGAGCTAACACTGGGCTCCTACTTGGGTGCTATTAAGAACTGGGCAGAACGGGCTGACAGCTACGATTGCTTTTATTTTATGGCAGACCTCCACGCAATCACCGTGCGGCAGAATCCTGCTGACCTGCGCCGCCGCACCTTGGAGCAGCTTGCCCAGTATATCGCCTGCGGTCTTGACCCGGAAAAGAACACCCTGTTCGTTCAAAGCCATGTGCGCCAGCATGCGGAGCTGGGCTGGGTGCTGCAGTGCTACAGTATGTTTGGCGAACTTAGCCGTATGACCCAGTTTAAGGATAAATCTGCAAAGAATACTGAGAATATTAACGGCGGTTTGTTTACTTATCCCAGCCTGATGGCCGGCGACATTTTGCTTTATCAGCCGGACCTTGTCCCTGTTGGTGAGGACCAGAAGCAGCATGTGGAGCTATGCCATACCATTGCCCGTCGGTTTAACGGTATTTACGGCGATGTATTTAAGATTCCCGAGCCCTTTGTGCCTAAGGTTGGTGCCCGGATTATGAGCCTGACAAACCCCACCGCCAAAATGTCCAAGTCCGAAAACGAAGACACCGGCAGAGTGCTGGTTATGGATACTCCCGAAACCATTATGCGCCAGTTTAAGCGCGCCATCACCGATTCTGACACGGAAAACTGTGTTCGCTACGATAAGGAAAATAAGCCCGGCGTTGCCAACCTGATGACCATCTATTCTGCCTGCACCGGCAAAAGCTTTGAAGCCATTGAGCAGGAGTTTTCCGGCCAGGGCTACGGCGCTTTCAAGCCCAAGGTGGGCGAAGCTGTGGTGGAAACCCTGCGGCCCATCCGTGAGGAAACTGAGCGGCTTTTGAAGGACAAGGCCTATTTGGAATCCGTTTACCGCACAGGCGCGGAAAAGGCAAGCTATGTTGCCGAAAAGACCCTGCGTAAGGTCTATAAGAAAGTGGGCTTCCTCCCCAGATAACAAAATGCGAGTTGCTAAGCAACTCGCATTTTCACATAATGAAATAAAGGGCAATCGTCAGCAGGGCGTTGCTGCGGTTTTCTTCGCAGTCGCCTGCCATCAGCAACAGCAAAAATACAATCGCCAGGTCACCCATATCAAAGCCCTGGGGCAGCAGGTGACTTAAAAACCGCAAAGGACTTGCGCTTTGTGCTGCCGGGGGTCGCGGGGCTTCCTGCCGGAATGGCGGTGGGGGAGGGGGCGCCGGGGGTGGCTCCGGTGGGCGTTGCTTTGGCGCGTTTTCCGGAACCGGGCTTCGTTGAAAAGACCCGTCCGGTTTTTGCGTATAGCGGTTATACATACGCTTTCACCTGCCTAAAAGGAATTGCCCATAAGGCCTGTTACCATACCTGCCATTTTGGCTGCCTGCATTGCCCGCTCCAAACGAGCCAGCCTGTGCTGTCCGATATATGGCCGCAGTGCGGCCAGCAGCGCCCGTTGGTTGCTGTCAATGCCGCTTTTGCCTGCAAGGCCGGATAGCTTTTGCAGCATACCTATGTCTATGCCCTCCAAGGGGTTTTGGCTTGGCGTTTCCTTGGGCTGCTCCGGTTGGTCATTTGCGCCCAGGGTTTGAGCAAAGGCCATAATCTTACTCATAGTTTCCGGGTCGCTCATTACGGAATTGAGCATCTGCTCCATATTGTCCATAGGCTATTTCCCCATTTGCTCCATTAGCTTTCTGGCAGCCGGGTCGTTTAGCAGCTGACCCAGCGCCTGCTTTGCACCCTCGGCATCTCCAGCCTGGAATTTGGCGACTGCTTGTTTAATTTTCTCGCTGTCTGCCTTTTTAATCATCTCAATAAGCTGCTGCCCGGCAGGAGTCTTCATTAGACGCGCTGCATCCTGCATAGAAAAATTACCGGAATTTTGTTCCATATCATTGCCTCCTGCCGAAATATCTGCTAAAATTCTTTATGAGGCATAACCTCACCGGTAATACTATATGCATAAACAGAACGGTTGGTGACCAATGAAGTTGCTTATTTTTTCCGATTCTCATTCTTCTTTGAATTTTATGCGGCAGTGCATTGCCGCTGTGCGTCCCGATGGGGTGGTGCATTTGGGGGACCACTATGACGATGGTGAAGCCATTCATGAGGAATTTCCCCATTTGAGCTTTTATCAGGTCAGCGGAAATTGCGACCGCTACCGCTGCCCACCTACTGCAAGGGAAATGCTTTGCTTAAGTATAGGTGGTGTTATGATTTTTATGACCCACGGGCATAATCACCATGTAAAGCAGGGAATTGGTGGACTTTTGGCCGATGCCCGAAGGTGCGGCGCTCAGGCAGTGCTGTATGGACATACCCATGTGGCTTTTTGTCAGCAGCAGACAGATGGGCTGTGGGTGCTAAATCCTGGCTCCTGTGGCTACGGTGGCGGCAGTGCCGGTATTTTGGAGCTGTCAGACGGAAAAATATCCGCCTGCAAGCTTGTTACACAGGCGGATATTTTGGGATAATATCATAAACAAAGTGCAAACATAAAGATAGCAACAAGCCCTGCGCAGCAGGCCATAATCAGCAGCCGGTCCAAGGCCTTTTGCAAAAGCTCCTTTCGGGTGGCGGCGTTGGGCAGTGAAACTGCAGGCTGGGATAAATAGCGGTTAAATCTTAAGATGGCTGTTCTCATTTGGATTACCTCCTTGTCTTTTGTGACTTAAGTATAACCCACACAATGTACAATAAAACGGACCGAAAACACTGCTTGCATATTTTGTCGGAATATGCTATGATAATAAAAATTGTGTAGCCGGAGGTGGCTTTATGGAAAAGAATAATGGTTTTCTGCAAAAGGCCGGCGCCGGCCTAAGCAGCTTTTGGGATAAGACCCGGCCCTTCCGCGATGGCGTTGTAAAGGTCTGCAGCTGGGCATATAAGCTGCGCAATATTTTGCTCACTGTACCGGTTGCTGCGCTGGCGGTTATCTTTGCTGTTGTGAATATGGCTCAGCTTCCTGCTACGGTTATGATTTCCTGGCCCATGATCCGGGACGGCATTTTGGTCATTCAGGATATTTTGGTTTCCAAGCTTGTTGCGGTGTTCGTTCCCTTGGCGGTTACTGCATTTTGCCTGCTTATGGTCATCGCCTCCAAGCGTATGGTTTATCCCTGGCTCATTAGCCTGTTTTCCCTGGCGTTGCCCCTGTTTTTCTATTTTTGCACTGTGTTCCCTGCATAATATAAGCCCTGCCGTTTGGCAGGGCTTTTCTTGAAAGGAGTCGGACAATGGAAAATTCAATACTCGCCCGGCTTCCGGATGCTCTTTTAAGATGGTATGACCAATCTCACCGGCAGCTTCCCTGGCGGCAGGATCAAGACCCGTATCATATCTGGATTTCGGAAATTATGCTTCAGCAAACCCGGGTGGAAGCTGTCAAGGGCTATTACAGTCGCTTTTTGCAGGCACTGCCAACGATTGCGCATCTTGCAAATGCCGACGATGAACTTTTGCACAAGCTGTGGGAAGGACTTGGTTATTATAGCCGGGTGCGGAATCTTAAAAAGGCTGCAAAGGTAATTATGGAGCAGCACGGCGGCATATTTCCCGGGGAATATGAAAAGGTGCTGGCCCTTCCCGGCATTGGAGATTATACCGCCGGCGCCATATGCTCCATCGCGTTTAATCACAAAACCCCGGCAGTTGACGGCAATGTGCTTCGCTTGTATAGCCGTCTGCTGCTGGACGAGACTCCGGTGGATGACCCCAAAATGAAAGAACAGGTACAGCAGGCCCTTGCTGCAGTATATCCTGACAGGGCAGGGGACTTTACTCAGGCCCTTATGGAGCTTGGGGCAACGGTGTGCGGCCCAAACCGGGCGCCGGATTGCGAAAGCTGCCCCTGTAAGGCTTTTTGCCTTGCCCACAAACAGGGCAAAACAGATGCCGTGCCTGTGCGGTTGCCAAAGCGGCAGCGACGGCAGGAGGATAAGACTGTATTTATCCTTTCCTGCGGCGATCAGCTTGCGCTGCAAAAGCGCCCGGATACCGGCCTTTTGGCAGGCCTGTGGGAGCTTCCCAATGTTCCCGGAAGGTTAGACCCGGCTGCTGCTGTGCAAGCGGTTACGAATATGGGACTTAAAGTTGAAAATATCGAAAAGACGGTGGAGCGAAAGCATATATTTACGCACATCCAGTGGAATATGCGGGGTGTGCATATTTCGGTCAAAGAACCCCATCAAAGCTTCACCTGGCTAAGCCTTGCGCAAATTCAAAACACCGCCGCATTACCCACTGCCTTCCGGCAGTTTTTGGAAGATTAAACCTCGGGGAGTTGTCCCCGAGGTTTTTCCATATATTGTGGTTTTTGTTGACTTTACTCCACAAAATGTGTATACTATACTCGTTAAATTATTGATTTTGGCAGGTATGCAATATGGCTACAAAACGACAGGAACAATACGGCAACGACAGTATCCGATCCTTAAAAGGTGAGGACCGGGTGCGCAAACGCCCTGCGGTTATTTTCGGCTCTGATGACTTGGAAGGCTGTAAGCACGCAGTTTTTGAAATCCTTTCCAACGCCATTGACGAAGCCCGTGAGGGCCACGGCGATACTATCATCGTCACCCGGTACGAAGACTTAAGCATTGAGGTTGAGGACTTTGGCCGCGGCTGCCCTGTGGACTATAACGAGAAGGAAAAACGCTATAACTGGGAGCTGGTGTTCTGTGAGATGTACGCCGGCGGCAAGTATGGCGAAAACGGCGAGAACTATGAATATTCCCTGGGCCTTAACGGCCTGGGCTCCTGCGCTACCCAGTATGCTTCGGAGTTCTTTGATGCTACCATTCGGCGTGACGGCTTCCGGTATGACCTGCACTTTGAAAAGGGCAGAAATAAAGGCGGCCTGAAAAAAGAGCCCACCGACCGTGGCCGCAAAACCGGCTCACTGTTTCACTGGAAGCCGGATAAGCAGGTATTTACCGATATCAACATTCCTGTTGAGTATTACCGGGATGTGCTGCGCCGCCAGGCGGTGGTAAATAAGGGCATCAACTTTAAATTCCGCAATCAGGTAGGCAAGCGGTTTTAAGAAGAGGAATTCTGCTATGCCGACGGAATCAAGGAATATCTGGAGGAACTGGCAGGGGATAATGCCTTTACCATGCCTGTTTACTGGGAGGCGGAGCGTAGGGGCCGGGATGCGGAGAACCGTCCGGAAATGAAGCTGAAAATCACCGCAGCCTTCACCTTCAGCAAGCAGCTGAGCCACACGGAATATTATCACAATTCCTCTTGGCTTGAGTATGGCGGCAGCCCCGACCGGGCTGTGCGTTCCGGCTTTGTGGCGGCCTTTGACAAGTATCTGAAAGATACTAATAAGTATACCAAAAATGAAAACAAGATTATTTTCCAGGACATTCAGGAAAGCCTGCTGATTATCACCAACTGCTTTTCCACCATTGGCTGCTTTGAGAATCAGACCAAAAAGTCTGTTAATTCCAAGTTCACCCAGGAGGCTATGACCGCTTTCTTCAAGGATAAGCTTCAGGTTTGGTTTTTGGAGAACAAGCAGGAGGCTGACCGGGCTGCAGAGCAAATTCTCATCAATAAGCGGGCAAGAGAAAACGCGGAAAAGACCCGCAGCAGCATCAAGAAGAATCTCGTTGCCAAGGTGGATATTGCCAACCGGGTGCAAAAGTTTGTGGATTGCCGCAGCAAGGATACGGCTGTTCGCGAGCTTTACATCGTTGAGGGCGATTCTGCATTGGGTTCTGTTAAGTTTGCCCGTGATTCTGAGTTCCAGGGCATTATGCCTGTCCGCGGCAAGATTCTTAACTGCCTGAAGGCGGACTATAACAAGATTTTTGCGTCTCCCATCATCACCGACCTTATCAAGGTCCTGGGCTGCGGTGTGGAGATTGAGGGCAAAAAGTCCAAGGAGCTTTCCTCCTTTGATATTGATAATTTGCGGTGGAATAAGGTCATTATCTGCACCGACGCGGATGTGGACGGCTTCCAGATTCGCACGCTGATTTTAACGATGCTCTACAGGCTTTGTCCCACCCTGATTCGGGATGGCTATGTATATATTGCGGAGTCGCCCCTGTTTGAAATCACCTGCAAGGACAAGACCTGGTTTGCCTACACCGAGGCGGAAAAAACCGCCATTTTAAGAGAGCTTGAGGGCAAAAAGGTGGATATCCAGCGCTCCAAGGGCTTGGGTGAGAACACCAAGGAAATGATGTGGATGACCACCATGAATCCCGAAACCCGGCGTCTTATCAAGGTGATGCCTGAGGATGCCGAGCGCACCAGCTTCTATTTTGATGTGCTCCTTGGCGACAGCCTGGCAGAGCGCAAGAACTTCATCGCGGAAAACGGCGCCAGATATCTGGATATGGCGGATATTTCCTAAAAGAGGTAGATTATGGCACGGAAGAAAAAAGAACCGGAACAGAATATCCGGAAAGTGAATACAGACGGCATTGTGGGCCTTGTGGGCTCTACTACAGAGCAGTCTATCTCCGAAACCCTGGAGATCAACTATATGCCCTATGCCATGTCGGTGATCGTGTCCCGGGCCATCCCGAAGATCGATGAGTTTAAGCCCTCTCACCGTAAGCTGCTGTACACCATGTACAAAATGGGCTTACTCAACAGCAAGCGCACTAAGTCTGCCAATATTGTGGGTCAGACTATGAAGCTTAATCCCCACGGCGATGCCGCCATTTATGAAACCATGGTGCGTCTTGCCCGGGATAATGAGACCCTGCTGCACCCCTTTGTGGACAGTAAGGGTAACTTCGGCAAGGTATATTCCCGGGATACTGCCTATGCAGCCTCCCGTTATACAGAGGCCAAGCTGGAATCTATTTGCCAGGAGCTTTTCCGGGATATAGACTCTGATACCGTGGAAATGGTGGATAACTACGATGCCACCATGAAAGAGCCCACGCTCCTTCCCACCACCTTCCCCAATGTGCTGGTATCTGCCAACCAAGGCATTGCCGTTGGTATGGCAAGCAATATCTGCTCTTTTAATCTGGCGGAGATTTGCCGCACCACCATTGAGCTGATGAATAATCCTGAGCACGACATTCTGCAGACTCTGCCCGGCCCGGATTTTTCCACCGGTGGCGAGCTGCTGTTTGACGAGGCAGCCACCCGGGAAATCTATAGCACCGGCCGCGGCAGCTTTAAGCTTCGGGCCAAGTGGCGTTATGACAAAAAGGATAATGTGATTGAGATTTACGAGATCCCTTATTCCACCACCACTGAGGTCATTATGGACAAGGTGGCAGAGCTCATTAAGGCCGGCAAGATTAAAGAAATCAATGATATGCGCGACGAAACCGACTTAAACGGCCTGAAGCTGACCATTGACTTAAAGCGGGGCGTTGAGCCGGAAAAACTGATGCAGCGTCTGTTCCGTCTTACGCCTCTGCAGGATACCTTCCCATGTAACTTTAATATCCTCATTGCCGGTATGCCCCGGGTTATGGGTGTTGGTGAGATTCTTGAGGAGTGGACCGCCTGGCGGATTCAGTGCGTCCGTAACCGGGTGTTCTTCCAAAAGAACAAGAAAGAAGAGCGTTTGCATCTTCTTAAGGGCCTGGAGCGCATTTTGCTGGATATCGATAAGGCCATTCGCATCATTCGGGAAACGGAGCTGGAAAGCGAGGTTATTCCCAACCTGATGATTGGCTTCGGTATCGACGAGGTGCAGGCAAATTATGTTGCGGAGATTAAACTGCGCAATATCAACAAAGAATATATCTTAAAGCAGATCAAGGCCATCGACGAGCTGGAAAAAGAGATTGCTGACCTGAATGATATCCTGAAGAGCCCCCGTCGTCAGCAAAAGGTTATCATCAAGGAGCTTGAGCAGGTCATCGAGAAATACGGTCAAAGCCGTAAGACTGAGATCATTTACGATAGCATCCTCATTGAGCCTGAAATCGAGGAAGAGCAGGTGCCCGATTACCCGGTAACACTGTTTATCTCCAAGGAGGGGTATCTGAAGAAGATTACACAGCAGAGCCTGCGTATGTCCGGAGAGCAAAAGTTCAAGGAGGGCGATAGCTTGGCATTCTCTGTGGAAACCTCCAACCGGGCAGAGCTTTTGGTATTTACCGACCAGTGTCAGTGCTACAAGACCCGCCTTTCCGATTTTGAGGACTCCAAGGCATCCCTGCTGGGTGATTATCTGCCCCAGAAGCTGGGTATGGACCCGGGTGAGGGCGTGCTTCAGGTGCTGCTGCCAGGGGACTATAAGGGCTTCGTGCTGTTCTTCTTTGAAAACGGCAAGGCGGCTAAGGTGCCTGTGTCTGCTTACGAAACCAAGACTAACCGCCGTAAGCTTACCGGCGCCTATGCCGATAAGAGCCCCCTTAAGACGGCAATGATCATAGACAAGGATTGCCAGGTGGCCCTTTATTCTACCGATGGCAGAGCTGCTGTAATTTCCACAGCCCAGCTGTTACCCAAGACTACCCGTAACACCATTGGTGTGAGTGCTATGTCCCTTAAGAAAAAGGCGGCGCTTATGTATGCGGTGAAGCTTGAAGAAAGCGGCATCACCAATCCCGGCCGTTATCGCAGCAGAAATCTGCCCACAGCAGGTGCAATTTTGAAGGAGGAAGATTCCCCGGAAAAGCAAATCAGCTTTGATATGTAACCGGGGAACCGTGAAGCAATGAAAAAACACTTTTGGAATGTAATCCGGGTTATTTTCGGCAGCGCTGTTTTCAGCGTTGGCTTTGATATGTTCTTAGCGCCCCACGGTCTGAACGCAGGCGGCATTTCCGGCCTGGCTATGATTTTGGTGGAGTTGACCGGTGTCCTTTCCATTGGTGTCATTACTGCAGTTATCAATCTGCCGCTGTTTGCCTTAGGCGGCATGAAGATTGGCAAGGAGTTTTTTTGGCTGTCCCTGATTGGTATGGTGTCCACCTCCTTCTTCATCGATTTGTTTACCTTGCTACCACAGTCGGAGGTTGAGCCGCTGCTTTGCGCCCTCTATGGCGGCGTTATATGCGGCGCGGGCTTGGGTGCAGTATTTACCACCGGCGGCTCAACAGGCGGTTCGGATATTATTGTGCGCCTTCTGAAGCTTAGGTGGCAGCATGTGCCCATTGGCGTAATCAATATCGTGTTCGATTTGTGCGTGGCGACTCTCACCGGCATCGTGTTCCGGGATGTGACCAAGGCGCTTTACAGCGGCGTTGCCATTTTTGTCACAGGCAAGGTCATTGATACGGTGGTCTATAGCTTTGATTTTTCCAAGGTTGCGCTGATTATCAGTCCCCAATATGAGCAGATTGCCAGGGAAATTGACAAAAAGCTGGACAGAGGCGCCACCTTCCTGGATGGCCAGGGCTCTTATTCCCGTACTGATACCAAGGTTGTGCTCACTGCGGTTAAGCGTCAGCAGGTGGCGGAGCTTAAAAAGCTGGTTATGGATATTGACCCTGGGGCCTTTGTAATTGTTCAGGATGCCCACCAGGTGCTTGGCGATGGCTTCGCCAGTTATTCCAAACATTCTTTATAGGCAGAGAGGGCTTGAACCCAAGCACCTTTCAGCATAGAAAGGAGGGGGCGCTATGAAGCGCGCAGTTGTGTTCGTTCTTTGCATATGTCTGATTGCCGGTCTTGCCGGCTGCGATCTGTGGCTTACCGGCAACTATACCAAGGTAGTGCCCCATCCCATTGAAAAAGAGCCTGCGCAAACCGATAAGGTTGAGGTGTCCAATTATACCCAGCTTCGGGATGCTCTGGCCGATGTTGTGACGGCAGGCAACCAAAATGCAGTGATTTATTATCCCAAGGCAGAGATCAATGTGGTCAGCGCCTATACGGAAGCTGCCATTCGTTATGTGACCCAGGAGCATCCTGTGGGCGCTTATGCGGTGGCGGATATCACCTATGAGGTTGGCACCAGCAGCGGTGTTCAGGCAGTGGCCCTGCAGATTTCCTATACCAAAAGCACCGCCCAAATTCGTATGCTTCAGTCTGCTTCCAACCTGTCCGGTGCCAAGGATATGATTGCCAAGGCTCTGGAAAAGTGTGAACCCTCTGTGGTGTTCTATTTGGATAATTACGATGGCACTGATTTTGTGCAGTTTGTCAGCGACTATGTGGATGGTCACCCGGATGTGTGTATGGAGTTTCCCCAGGTTTCTGCCATGGCATATCCCAATGAAGGCCCTGAACGGGTGATAGAGCTGGTGTTCTCCTATCGCACCAGCCGGGATGTTTTGCGTGATATGCAAGAAGCGGTTGCCTTGTTTTTTGAATCCGCTGAGCTTTATGTCAGTGGTGACGGTGCTATGTGGGAAAAATATGCCCAGCTTTATTCCATGCTTATGACCCGGCACGATTATACGCTGCAAACTTCTATTACGCCTTCCTATAGCCTTTTGCGCCATGGTGTGGGGGATAGCAAGGCCTTTGCACTGGTGTATGCAGCCATGTGCCGCAGGGCAGGCCTTCCTTGCGAAACAGTCACCGGTACGAAGAATGGCGAGGTATATACCTGGAACGTGATTCGCGACGGCAGCAACCTTTACTTTGTGGATTTGATCTACAGCAGTGAGATTGGAAGCTTTACTGCCAAAACAGAACCAGAAATGACCGGTTATGTTTGGGACTATTCTGCATACAGCTGATATTACGGAATAAAAGAATGAATTTTTTCAAATAGGGTATTGACTTATTTGGAAAATCTGCTATAATTCCTTTTGTTCCGCGGGTGTAGCTCATCCGGTAGAGCGCCACCTTGCCAAGGTGGAGGTAGCGAGTTCGAGCCTCGTCACCCGCTCCAAAAAATAAAGGTCGCCAAAAGGCGGCCTTTTATTTTTTCGGGGGACATAGGCTCGAATAATCAAATCTGACTGTCCGGTGGACAGTCAGTCGCGAGGGCTGGACCGAGCGAAACCTTTATTTTCTTATGGAGAAAATGCAGACGAGCCTCGTCACCCGCTCCAAAAAATAAAGGTCGCCAAAAGGCGGCCTTTTATTTTTTTTAAATTGATGATATAATATGCATCACATTCTGCCTGAAAGGCGTTAAGAGCTGTATGTGTTTGCAGAGGAAGGTTCTGATGGAAACGGAAAAATCTTGCGGTGCTGTTGTTTTCACAAAAGAGAACGGATATATCCAGTATGTAATCATTCAGTCACAAAATGGCTTTTACGGATTTCCCAAAGGCCACATGGAGCGGGGAGAGACGGAAGCAGAAACAGCCTTGCGGGAAATAAGAGAAGAAACCGGTTTGCTTGTGCATCTGATCGATGGTTTTCGAATGGAAGACTGTTACCCCATCTGCTGCAACGGTACACAGCGAATGAAGGGCGTTGTTTACTTTTTG
>JAZMZJ010000076.1:0-20223 GCA_045585915.1 Faecousia sp.
CCCGTTTACGGAAGTGTTTTTGGGATTGTGTCATTTTTTGATACCTCCTAAATAAGAATAGTTCTTATTTACATTTAGAGAATATCATATCTTTTTTCCGTTGTCAATAAGTTTTTAAAAAATTTTTCCTAAAATTTTCCACCCTATTCTTACAATATATGAATATTTAAATAAATTAGAATTTAGCGTACTTATAACAGCCGCACAACGCCTCCCTCTGATGAGGGAGGTGGCCGAGCGATAGCGAGGTCGGAGGGAGTGTGCCAACGAAAGGACTACACTCCCCCAGTCACGGCTTGCGCCGCGACAGGCCCCTCAGAGAGGGGGCCAAGATAAGGAATGATGCGATAAACAATCATTTAAAAAATACAAAAATATCTATTTACTTTTTTTGGCAGATGGTGTATGATACTTCCGAACAGAGTAGGACGCCTTGCGTGAAGTGCTGTCAAAATGGGGAGTTGAGTGACAGACGAAGGGCTTTGCCCGCGATGAGGTATCCGCACCCGCTGCGCCATAATGGATGCCCTCCTTTATGTAGCAACGATACTCGGTGAGGCGATGGCTGTCTTGCCCGGTTGCTTACCGTGATCCTGTAATATCCTCCCCGTACAAAATGTACGGGGAGTTTTGTTCAGGTCCGGGACAACGTCGCCTGCATAAAAAGGAGGTTATTATTATGTCAAACACCCGTTCCCTGGCTACTTATCCCCATCCGTTCTCCAAAGCCTATTGGCGCGATGCCGCAAACGAGCTTAAGAGCACCAAAATGCTGGTGATCATCGCCATGCTCACCGCCCTGCGCATTGCTCTGAAACCCCTGGCCATCCCCCTTGGTCCTCAGCTGAATATTCAGACCGCTATGCTGGCTACCGCTTTGGGCGCTATGCTCTATGGCCCGGTGGCTGCCATCCCGGCGGCGATTATTTCGGATACCATCGGCTTTATGATCTTCCCCAATGGCGATTATTTCCTGCCCTTTGTTTTGACGGAGATTGCCAGCACCATGATCTATGCCCTGTGTCTGTACCGGGCAAAGCCCACCGCATTACGGGTTTTGATCGCCCGTTTTGCCATTTGCTTCTTTGTAAACATCCTTTTGCAAACCGCTATCACCGCCTGGTGGTATGTATGGATCGGCACGCCGGAAAAGGTTCTCAAATCCGTTGTGGATGCATTTGCTACCATCCGTATCTTCAAGAACCTGTGTATGTTCCCCATTGAGTCCGTTGTGCTGGCTCTGTTTTTGAAGCTCTTGATGCCGGTAACTACCCGAGCAAAGCTTACTGCTGACAACGGCGAAGGCCTTAAGTTCCGTCCCAAGCAGATTATTGCTCTGGTATGCCTGATGGTTGTGGGTGTCAGCTCCGCCATTGGTTACTTAAGCTATCACTACACCCAAAAATCCCGTTCTGCCGACTACACCACCGAGGAGCGCGTTTCCATTCAAAAAGAAATGGCCCAGTTCGTGCTGGATAACACCGACGATTGGGACGAGGAAACGGTTTTCTGCGTGGTAGACAGCGCTTTCCGCCCCCTGTTTGGTCAGGAAACCGACTACACCTTAGCCGTATATGTGCTGGACGAGGAAGCCTTTGCCGCCGGTCAGGCTGCGGATGAAAAATATAACGAGGACACCCTGTGGGCCTACTCCAAGAGCGGCCCCGGTAATGACAAATACAAAAGCCTTGTAAAAGTGGCATCTGTTACCTTTACCCGCAATGAGCAGACCGGTGAGGTTACCAATTTAAACATCAAGCCTGTACAGTAATGTAATCAACCACCCGATTCCTTTAATCGGGTGGTTTTTTTCATAAATTCCCTTGACTTTAAGCCTGTTGACAGGTAAAATAAACACGGTATGGTGTACGCTGTGGTAGTATGGCTTTTCATACTCCGGCGTTTCATTTTTATCCGGCGATAGCCGGAAGTTGGGTATTTCGCCTCATGGCGTTTGTAATGCCGCTTTTGCGGTTTTCTAAGTGAATTACACCCATGGGGACCACGTGCCCACCTCTTTGGCTATGCCTATCACATAAAGGAGGTGTGCTTGACATTATGGACTTGATGATTGCGATTATCTGTATCGTCGCTGCCGGCGCTGTAGGTATCGGTCTGGGTTTTGCTTTTGGCGTTGGCTACCGCAAAAAGTTTGCTGAACGCGAAATCGGCTCTGCCGAGCAGGAAGCTACCCGTCTGATCAACGAAGCCATCCGCAGCGGTGAGAGCCGCAAGAAGGAAATGCTTCTGGAAGCCAAGGACGAGATCCATAAATCCCGCACAGAACACGAGAAAGAAGTTAAAGAACGCCGCGCTGAGCTTCAAAAGCAAGAGCGCAGATTGCAGCAAAAAGAAGAAACTCTGGACAAAAAGAGCGAAAACTTTGAGCGCAAAGAAGAAGAAATGGCCCGCCGCCTGGCTGAGGTTGCTCAGGCCAAGGAGGAAGCTGAGGCTGTCCGCCGCCAGCACATTGCCACTCTGGAGCAGCTTTCCGGCCTGACTCAGGAGCAGGCCAAGCAGCATCTTCTGGCGAGCGTGGAGGAGGAAGTCCGCCACGAGACCGCTATGAAGATTAAGGAAATCGAGCAGCAGATGAAGGATGAGGCTGACGAAAAGGCCCGTGAGGTCCTTTCCCTGGCCATCCAGCGCTGCGCTGCCGACCACGCCGCAGAGGCCACCGTGTCGGTGGTTCCCCTGCCCAACGATGAAATGAAGGGCCGCATCATTGGCCGTGAGGGTCGCAACATCCGCACTCTGGAGACCATTACCGGTGTTGACCTGATCATTGACGACACCCCCGAAGCAATCACCGTCAGCAGCTTTGACCCGGTGCGCCGGGAAATTGCCCGCCTGGCCCTGGAAAAGCTGATTGTGGACGGCCGTATCCATCCCACCCGTATTGAAGACTGTGTGGAAAAGGCCCGCAAGAAAGTGGACCGCACCATCCGGGAAGAAGGCGAGCGCGCCTGCTACGAAACCGGCGTGCACAACTTAAATCCGGAGCTGGTGAAGGTGCTGGGCCGTCAGAAATACCGCACCTCTTACGGTCAGAATGTGCTTAACCACTCCATGGAGGTTGCCCACATTGCCGGCCTGATGGCCGCAGAGCTGGGCGTGGATGTGGCTCTTGCCAAGCGGGCAGGCCTCCTGCACGACTTAGGCAAGTCCATCGACCATGAGGTAGAAGGCAGCCACGTGCAGCTTGGCGCTGACCTGGCCCGTAAATACAAGGAAAATCCCGCTGTGGTGAACGCCATTGAGTCCCACCACGGCGATGTGGAGCCCAAGACCGTGATTGCCGAGCTGGTGCAGGCTGCGGATGCTGTATCTGCTGCCCGTCCCGGCGCCCGTCGCGAGAATGTGGAAAACTATATCCGACGCCTGCAGAAGCTGGAGGAGCTCACCGGCTCTTATCCCGGCGTAGAAAAGGCCTTCGCCATTCAGGCAGGCCGGGAGGTACGGATTATGGTCAAGCCCGAAGAGGTGACCGAGGACAATATGATCCTGATGGCAAGAGATATTGCCAAGCGGATTGAATCCGAGCTGGAATATCCCGGCCAAATCAAGGTCAATGTCATTCGGGAAACCAAAGCTGTAGAATACGCCAAATAAACCAAATCCGCCAATCATCCGGAATTTGCAGTTGATGATTGGCGGATTATCACACGTATACGGCCAAGCAAATTAAAGCGCCAGACGCCATTTGCGTTCCGGCTGCAAAAAACAACATTGAAGAAGGATTGATTATGGCAAAGTTAACATTATCTGCATTTTCAGACGAATATGCCGACAGCTTACAGCAGCAGTGCCAAGCATTAAACGGGTTTGGCATTGAATATATGGAAATGCGCGGTGTGAACGGAAAGAATGTATCCACCCTTTCCAAAGAAGAAGTCCTGGAGGCAAAAGAAACCTTGTGCAATTACGGCATCAAAGTTTCTTCTATCGGCTCGCCCCTGGGCAAAATCAAATTGGACGAAGATATACCAGCCCATTTGGACCAGGCTAAGCGGGTATTCGAAACGGCAAACATCCTCGGCGCAAAGAACATTCGTATGTTCTCTTTCTACCTTCCCGAAGGAAAGACCAGACAGGATTGCAAGGAGCAGGTTTTTGATGCCCTTTCCAAGCTTGTGGATTTATCCGAGGAATACGGCGTAACCCTGTGTCACGAAAACGAAGCGCTGATTTACGGCGAAAGCCCTGATAAATGTCTTGAGCTGCTGGAGCATTTTGGCGGCAAGCTGAAATGCGTGTTGGACATGGGCAACTTTGTTCTGGACGGACATAACCCCATGCAGGCCTATAAGCTTCTGCAAAATCACATTGAATATTTCCACATAAAAGACGCGCTGTATGCAGGTGCAATTGTCCCCGCCGGCAAGGGTGAAGCGCAAATCAAAGAAATTTTGGATGATTATAAAGCAAACGGCAAGAAGGATACCTTCATCACATTAGAGCCGCACCTGCAAACCTTTAGCGGCTTAAATGCCCTTGTAGGCAAAAGCTTTGACAATCCGTATAAGTACGAAAACCAACAGGCGGCTTTTACCGATGCTGTTGCAAAATTAAAGGAGTTATTATGAAAGCATATACTGTAGACAAACTGTCCGTAGAAATTTATGAAAACAGAACCCTCATGGGTGAAGCAGCAGCAAGAGATATTAAGGCAAGAATTGCCGATTTGCTGTCCCGCAAGGAAGAAATCAATATGATTTTTGCCGCAGCGCCCTCCCAAAACGATGTGCTGCTGTCCCTTGTTAACGACAAGGAAATTCAGTGGAACCGCGTAAACGCTTATCATATGGACGAGTATATCGGCCTGGATAAGGATGCGCCCCAGGGCTTTGGCAACTTCCTGAAAGCCCATATCTTTGGGCTTGTTCCCTTCAAGAGCGTCAATTACATCGATATTACCGCAACCGACCCTGAAAAAGAAGCCGCCCGGTACGGAAAATTGCTGGATGAAAATCCCACCGATATCGTCATTATGGGCATCGGTGAGAACGGTCATATTGCCTTTAACGATCCTCCTGTGGCAGATTTTAAGGACAAGAAAACCGTAAAGCCCGTTAAGTTAGACGAGGTTTGCCGTCAGCAGCAGGTTAACGACGGTTGCTTTGCAAGCATTGACAAGGTGCCTACCCACGCAATGACCCTGACTGTGCCCACCCTTGTAAGAGCGCCTTATGTTTTCTGCATCGTCCCTGCCCCCACAAAGGCAAAGGCTGTATACGAAACGCTCAACGGCAGCATCGACGAGCATTGCCCTGCAAGCGTATTAAGAACGCACGAAAACTCCAAGCTGTATTTGGATAACGAAAGCTCAAAACTGTTATGATTAAGATAAAAAGCAATAAGATTATTGTAGGCGATAAGCTCTGCGAAGGGTATATATATATCGCCAACGGAAAAATCGTTGAAATTTCGGCGGAGGACAAGCCTGCCGAAGTGGCGTACGATTACACCGGCAAATATGTAGCCCCCGGCTTTATTGACTTGCACACCCACGGTGCAGGCGGTTATGCCTTTATGAACAGCACGGTTGATGACGTTATAAACGGATGCGACTATCATTTGCAGCACGGCACCACCAGTATTTTACCTACCATATCCGCAGGCGAATTTGCCACCATGAAGCAAGCGGTAATCAACATACATAAGGCAAAGGGCAAAACCAAGGGGAACATTCTCGGCGCTCACCTGGAAGGTCCCTATCTTTCTCCCAAGCAAGCCGGCGCCCAATGCCCCGTGTTTATCACACCGCCAATAAAGGAAGACTATCAATGCCTGGTGGAAGAATATGGCGAAAGCATCGCCCGCTGGACATATGCTCCTGAAAACGATGAAGGTGGTGCATTCTGCAAATATCTGACCGAGCATAATATCATTGCCTCAGCAGGACATACGGATGCAAAATATCCGGATATGCAGGTAGCAATAGAAAACGGCTGCAATCTCATCACCCATTTATATAGCTGCACTTCCACGGTAACCCGTGAATATGGCTTCCGTTCCCTTGGTGTGATTGAAAGCGCGTATCTTCGGGATGAATTGTACGTGGAAATCATAGCCGATGGAAAACACCTGCCCCCCGATCTTATCAAAATGATCATCAAGATCAAGGGCACAGATAAGGTTGCGCTGATTACCGACAGTCTTGAAATTGCAGGCACAGATATTAAAGAAGGTACGATGAGTGGTACTGACTTTATCGTGGAAGACGGCGTTTGTAAGCTCAAAGACAGAAGCGCATTTGCCGGCAGTGTTGCAACTGCAGACCGGCTCATTCAAACTCTGGTTTTTGATTGCGGTTTTGCCGTTGCTGAAGCAGTAAAAATGCTGACAGAAATCCCTGCAAACATCCTTAAAATCAAAAAGGGTCGGCTGGAAAAAGATTATGATGCAGATATTGTTGTCTTTGACGAGAATATAAACATCGCCGGCATCTTTGTCGCCGGAACAAAAGTATAACGCTGTCTCATGCTTACAGGAGGAAATATCCTATGACCGCAATTATTAACGCGGAACTGGTCATGCATGACCATCTTATCCCGGAAGCCGTGCTGTTCATTGAGGACGGAAAGATCTCCGGATTCGGTGAGATGCGCACCACCCCCATCCCCGAGGGCTGCGATATCATTGATGCGGGCGGCGCTTATGTAGGCCCCGGTCTTGTGGATATCCACAGCCACTCCGGCTCCGGTGTCCTTTTCGTCCAGGACCCGGCTGCCGCTACCCGGGAGCATCTGGAATGCGGCACCACCTCAATCCTCGCTGCACCCAAAACGCGCAGCTCGCTGGAGGATTATCTGGAACAGATCGACCGCATCCGCAAGGCTATGGCTACTGACGAAGGTGCTACCATTGCCGGTATCTACATGGAAGGTCCCTACATCAATCAAAACTACGGCTCGATGAACAATATGAAGGGTGTTGAGCAACCCCGAATATTGGATACCGTGCCGGAGGATTATCAGCCTCTGCTGGATGCCGGTGCAGATATCATCCGTGTATGGGGCACCGCTCCCGAACGGGAAGGCATAATTAACTTTGTAAAAGCCGCCAAGGCAGCCAACCCTGAAGTCCGCTTTGCTGTAACCCACAGTGAGGCCACCCCCCAGCAAATCGAGGCCTTGGTTCCCTACGGCCTGTGCATCGGCACCCACCACACCAACGCCACCGGAACCATTGTCAACTACCCCGAGTGCCGCGGCGTATGCGTGGATGAGTGTGTTAACTATAACAGCAACATTTATGCTGAGCTCATCTCCGATAGCATGGGCATCCACGTGGATCCCTATATGCAGCGGCTGGTCCGGAAGATAAAGGGCGACGACAAAATCATTCTGATCTCCGACCAGACGATCCATAAGCCCATGCATGTGCCGGGCCTGGAGCATGTCACCGACCTGAACTTTACCTACCGCGCGTCCGGCGGCATCGATATTTCCGGCTCCAAGCTGACCCTGAATGTAGCCTGCCGCAACTATATGAAACACACCGGAGCATCCATCGTGGATGCGTTCAAGGTAGCATCCTACAACCCGGCAAAAGCTGTGGGCCTGACGGACCGGGGCGAGATCCGGGAAGGCCTTCGGGCAGACCTGATCTTCGTGGACATTAAGATGAATGTCAAGACCGTCATTCTGGGTGGCAAGGTTGTTGTCGAGAATTAACCCAACACAAACAGGGTCTGTTGCCATGCAACAGACCCTGAAAATATTTATGAATCCTCTCTGCCAATGAAAGAAGCCGCATCACAAGATGCGGCTTCTTTTTTATGCTTCTTTTATGCGTTTTTCCAAAGTGCGGCTGCTCAGGGCAGAAAGATACACCCGTTGCATACCGTATTGGGCAGTGAGCACAAAGGCTTTGGGCAAGTCATCGCAGGGCACAACACCGCCATCCTTTTCTGCCTGCTCCAAAAACGCCCGGGTGCGCTTGGAGGTGGTGGTATTATCCAGGTCAAAGATGCCAATAATCTCCTTTTCCCGGACGGCCATATCGTTACCAACAGAAATATACACCGCCAAGCTCCTCTCTTAAAACGGGGCCTTATACTTTTGGCTTTCCGCCACCGCCAGCTCATCGCAGCGATTGTTCTTAGGGTTATCCGCGTGACCCTTAACCCAATGATAGGTGAGTTGATGCTTTTGGGTAAGGTTCAGCAGGATTTCCCACAAATCCGGGTTAAGGGCAGGCTTTTTATCTGCCTTACGCCAGCCGTTTTTCTGCCAGCCCATAGCCCAGCCCTTGGAAAGGCCATCAATCACATACTTGGAATCGGAATAAAGCTCCACCCGGCAAGGCTCTTTCAGAGCCTGCAAGCCGCTAATAACCGCCATCAACTCCATGCGGTTATTGGTGGTGGAGCTTTCCCCTCCGGAAAGCTCCTTTTCGATTCCGTTAAATTCCAATATCGCACCCCAGCCGCCGGGGCCGGGATTGCCGGAGCAAGCGCCGTCGGTATAAAGGGTTACCGTTTTCACTGCTCGTTCTCCTCAACCTTTTCAATGCGTTCCAGGGCCACCAGCTGATTGCCCTCCTCAATACGCATCACAATAACACCCTGCACATCCCGTTTGTAGATGTTGATATCGGAAGCCGGCACACGGATGATAACGCCGCCGTTTTCAATGAGCATAACATCATCGTTCTCATCCACCACACGGCAACCGGCCACCAGACCGGTTTTGGGTGTGATATTGTAGTTCTTAAGACCCTTACCGCCACGGCCCTGGGCAATTTTTTCTCCGTCAGGACCGGTACGCAGGTATTCCTGAAGCTCTGTGCGCTTGCCGTAACCGCGCTGAGTAACGGTGAGCAGCGTCTTACCCTCCTCGGCCTTTTCTGCGCCTATTACATAGTCACCCACGCCGAGCATAATGCCACGAACGCCGGTAGCATCTCTGCCCATGGGCCGCACATCCTTTTCATTGAAGCAGATGGCCATACCCTGAGCCGTTGCCAGAATAATGTTGTCGTCGCCGTTTGTACGGATCACATTGATAAGCTGATCGCCCTCATCCAGGGTGATGGCCCGGATGCCGGTCTTGCGACGGGTAGCCAGGGCAATGAAGGGAATGCGCTTGACTGTGCCCTTCCGGGTGACCATCATCAAATATTCATCCTCATGGAATTCCCGGGTTACCACCATAGCGGTTACGGTTTCGCCGGGCTCCAGGGGCAGCACATTGACCATGGCTGTGCCACGGGCAGTGCGGCCGGCCTCGGGAATCTGATAGCCCTTGCGGTGATGTACCCGACCCAAATCTGTGAAGAACAGCATATGGTCGTGGGTGGAAGCCACATTCAGGCTCTTGACATAGTCCTCTTCCTTCAGGTTCTGTGCATTCACGCCACGGCCGCCGCGGCTCTGGGTACGGTAGGTATCCACAGGCATACGCTTTACATAGCCCTGGTTAGACAGGGTGAAGCAGCAATCCTCTTCCTCAATCAGGTCTTCGATGTCAATTTCGTCCTCAATCTCCTGAATTTCGGTCTTTCTCTCATCGCCAAACTTATCCCGAATCTCAGTCAGCTCATCCCGGAGAACGCCCTTAAGCTTGCTCTCGTCTGCCAGCAGCTCCATATAATAGGCAATTTTCTCCTGCAGCTCTTTATATTCGTTCTCCAGCTTTTCCCTATCTAAGCCCTGCAGTGCCTTCAGGCGCATATCCAAAATGGCCTGTGCCTGCACCTCATCCAAGCCAAAGCGCTCGCACAGGCGCTCTTTGGCATCGTCATAAGAAGTGCGGATGATACGGATAACCTCATCGATGTTATCCTGGGCAATGATCAAACCCTCCAACAGGTGGGCCCGTTCCTTTGCCTTACGCAGGTCATACTGCGTGCGCCGGGTGAGCACATCCATCTGATGGGCAAGATATTCATCCAAAATCTGCCGCAGGGACAGAATCTTGGGCTGCTTCTGGTCATCCACCAGTGCCAGCATAATGATACCAAAGCTTGACTGCAATGCAGTTTGCTTGAACAGCGTGTTCAGCACCACCTGGGGATTGGCATCCTTCTTCAGCTCAATGACGATACGCATACCGTTGCGGTCGGTTTCGTCACGCAGATCAGAAATGCCCTCCAGGCGCTTATCCTTTACCTGGTCAGCAATATTGCGGATCATCTGCCGCTTGTTGACCTGATAAGGCAGCTCGGTGACAATAATACGGGTGCGGTCCTTATTAAATTCCTCAAATTCCGTCCGGGCACGCACCACCACCTTGCCACGGCCGGTGGCATAGGCGGCGCGAATACCACTGCGGCCCATAATGATGCCGCCGGTGGGGAAATCCGGACCGGAAATGTGCTCCATAAGGTCCGGCATAGTCACTTCCGGGTCCTCCAGCACACAAAGGCAAGCGTTGATAACCTCTGTCAGGTTATGAGGAGGAATGTTGGTTGCCATACCAACGGCAATACCGGAAGATCCGTTTACCAGCAAATTGGGGAAACGGCTGGGCAGCACCCGGGGCTCCTTACGGGATTCATCGAAGTTAGGATCCCAATTTACAGTCTCCTTATCGATATCCCGAAGCATTTCATTGGACATTTTAGAAAGCCGGGCTTCGGTATAACGGTAGGCTGCAGGTGGGTCGCCATCTACAGAGCCAAAGTTACCGTGGCCATCCACAAGCATATAGCGCATGGAGAAATTTTGGGCAAGACGCACCATGGCATCATATACAGAGGCGTCACCATGGGGGTGATATTTACCCAACACATCACCGACGCAGGTGGCGGACTTTTTGAAGGGCTTATCGGAGGTCAGGCCGCTTTCGTACATAGTGTACAGAATCCGGCGGTGCACCGGCTTCAAGCCGTCGCGCACGTCCGGCAGGGCGCGGCCAACGATGACGCTCATGGCGTATTCAATATAGGACTTTTCCATTTCATCCACCAGGTTGGAGGATGTGATTACCTGATCCGGAAAGCGAATGTCTTCCGGCTTATAATCGCGGTTATGCTTTGCCAACTTGCGTCACCTCCTTAAATGTCGATATTTACGGCGTATTTCGCATTACGCTCAATCCATTCCTTACGGGGCTCAACCTGTTCACCCATAAGCACGGTGAAAATTTCATCTGCCTGACGGGCATCTTCCAAAGTGATACGCCGCAAGGTACGGGTTTGGGGATCCATGGTGGTTTCCCAAAGCTCGTGGGGGTCCATTTCACCAAGGCCCTTAAAACGGGAAATTTCCACCTTGGCATTGCTCTCGCCACGCATTTCTGCAGACACCTGATCTCTCTGCTCATCGGAATAGGCAACCCGTTCGGTTTTGCCCCGCTTTAGTTTATAAAGAGGGGGAACAGCGGAATATACATAGCCGTTCTCAATCAGCGGCCGCATATAACGGAAGAAGAAGGTAAGCAGCAGGGTTCGGATGTGGGCACCGTCCACGTCCGCATCGGACATAATCACAATCTTGTGATAGCGCAGCTTTTCCACATCAAAGTCCTCACCGATACCGCCGCCCAGGGCGCAAATGAGAGGATAGAGCTTATCATTATTATAAATCTTATCTGCTCTGGCCTTTTCCACATTGAGCATCTTACCCCACATAGCCAGAATTGCCTGGAAGCGGGAATCTCTGCCCTGAATAGCAGAGCCGGCAGCGGAGTCACCCTCGACGATATAAATTTCGCACAACTCGGGGTCCCGCTCATTGCAATCCTGTAGCTTATCGGGCATGCCGCCACTTTCCAGGCCGGTCTTGCGACGGGCATTTTCCCTTGCTTTACGGGCAGCTTCTCTTGCCCGGTTAGCAAGCATGGCCTTTTCCAGAATTACACGGGCCGTGGCAGGATGCTCCTCAAAATAGGTGGCCAGCTGATCGCCCATAATCTGCTCCACCAGAGTGCGGATATAGGCGTTACCAAGCTTTGCCTTGGTTTGGCCTTCAAACTGGGCATCGGTCAGCTTAACGGAAATAATGGCAGTAACACCCTCCCGGCAATCCTCACCGCTTACCTTATCATCGCCCTTAATAATGCCGTTTTTCATGCCGTAATTATTGAGAACACGGGTCAGCGCCGTTTTGAAGCCGGTTTCATGCATACCGCCTTCAGGCGTACGCACATCGTTGGCAAAAGACTGAAGCGACTCATTAAAGCCATCATTATACTGAATGGCAATTTCAGCAGAAGCATCGTCCTTGCTGCCGCTGATGTAAATTACATCCTCGTGCAAAGGTGTTTTATGCCGGTTGGTCCAGGTGACAAACTCCCGTATACCGCCCTGATAGCACATCGTATCGGTCTTTACTTCCTCTTCCCGGTCATCGGTAATGGTGATAGAAAGGCCGGCGTTCAGGAAAGCTTCCTCACGCATACGCTCATGAAGCACATCGTAAGAATACACCACATCATCAAACATCTCAGGATCAGGCAAGAAAGTGACCTCTGTGCCGGTCTTATCGGTGGTGCCAACGATTCTCATTTCCTGGGTAATATGACCCCGGGCAAACCTCATTTCATAAATATTGCCGTTTTTATGCACCCGTACCTGCAGCCACTGGGAAAGGGCATTGACAACAGATGCGCCCACGCCATGCAAGCCGCCGGACACCTTATAGCCGCCACCGCCAAACTTACCGCCGGCATGAAGCACGGTGAAAACAACCTCCAACGCAGGGCGGCCGGTCTGTGCCTGTACATCCACAGGGATGCCTCGGCCATCGTCGGTTACGGTGATGGAATTGCCTTCGTTAATGGTTACGGTAATATGCTTACAATAGCCTGCAAGGGCTTCGTCGATGGAATTATCCACGATTTCATACACCAAATGATGCAGACCGGAAGAAGATGTGGAGCCGATATACATACCGGGGCGCTTACGCACTGCCTCCAGGCCTTCCAACACCTGAATTTGTTCTGCGCCATATTGGGTTGTTACCTTCGTTTCCTCAGACATGTAAGGTCCTCCTGCTCTAAATAACACTTCCGTGTTCAATGTGAATGGTTTGTCCTAATTTTGTAAACCGGTCGGGCTCACAGCAGGTGATAAATACCTGACCGGAAGATATTTGATTAAGCACAAAATCCTGCCGCTTGGGGTCAAGCTCCGACAGAACATCATCAAGCAGCAGCACAGGCATTTGTCCTGCCTGATTTGTCATCAATTCCCGTTGGGCAAGCTTCAGGCTAATGGCTGCGGTACGGGTCTGGCCCTGAGAGCCAAAGGCTTTGATATCCATACCATTTAAGGTAACGGAAAAATCGTCCTTATGGGGGCCGGTGAGACATTGCGCACTTTCCAGTTCCGCAGTATAGTGACTTTGCAAATGCTCCTGCAAGTCACCTATTAATGTATCTATCGGCGCAAAGGGGTCTTTGACAGAAGATACCGTATGATAGGTAAGCTGAAATTCCTCTTGTTCATTGGAAAAGCTGCCGTGATAAGCCTTTGCCGCCTTTCCTAAACCTTGATAAAATCTGGCCCGGTAAGAAATAATTAACGCGCCTACCTGACACAGCCGGGCATTATATTCCGGCAGAATTTCCAAAACCCCCGGGTTTTCAAAACGGTCCTTCAAAATGCTGCTTTTTTGCTCCAAAATGCGGTTATATTCCGTAAGGGCTGCCTCATAGTTCGGTCGCAACTGGCATAAAGCACTATCTCCCAACCGCCGCCGGGCATATGCACCGCTTTTAAGCACCATCAAATCCTCCGGGCAAAACAACACTGTGTTCAGTACACCGGAAATTTCAGATGTTGCTTTTTTCTTTACACCATTTAAATATAATTGCCTGGGCCTTGCGCCGGAAAACACCAGCCAGCGTAAGCTTTGCTGCCGTTCCTGGGAAAAAACACCGCCGCTGATTTCCGCAAACTCTGCCTGTAATTTAACAAGCTCGGCATTTTTCTGAGCCCGAAAGCTTTTGCCGCTGCCTAAAAAGGCAATTGCTTCCAAAAGGTTGGTTTTTCCCTGGGCATTGCTGCCGACAATTAAATTCACACCGGGTGCAAATTCAAGCTTCAGCTCATCATAATTGCGAAAACTACGCAAATAAATATCAGTTAATTTCATGAATCGTAATCATATAAAGCTGCCCCTGGAAAGAAAATTTATCACCGGGATAAAGCTTTTTGCCCCGCATGGTGCAAACTTCACCATTTACCATCACCTGTTCATCCTGAATGAGAGCCTTTGCCTCACCGCCGGAAGATACAGCGTTGCTCAGCTTCAGGGCGCTTTCCAGCTTGATAAACTCTGTGGAAATTATCACAGGTATAAAGTTTTCTTTTTTGTGTACAGTAACCTTCATAAAAACACCTTAGTTTTTAATTCTTACAGGCAGAACCATATAGGCATAGTCCAGCTTTTCGTCAGCTGGTGTGAAAACAATGGGACTTAATCCATTGGTCAGTTCCATAACAACTTCTTCACCGGGAACAGCCCGGAGAGCGTCTGCCAAATAACGGACATTGAAGCCAATTTCCAGTTCCTTACCGTCACCGGCAAAACTGCACTTGTCTTCTGCGGCACCAATGGTGGTGTTGGTTTTCAAGTAAAGCTCCTGATTGGAAAACAGGCAGCGCACCGGGCTTTTGTATTTTTCAGAAACAATAAGACCTACGCGATCAATAGCGCCCACAAGCTCTCCCACATTAGCTACCAGCTTAATGGGGCAATCCGTGGGAACAACCCGGCGCCAATCCAGAAAATCACCTTCCAGCAGGCGGCAAATCAGAGTTGCTTCGCCCATGGTAAACAGAATATGACGGTTACCCAAAACAAAAGCCACATCGCCATCTTCACTTAAAATCTTTTCCACTTCCTTAAGACCCTGGGCAGGTACAACAAATGAAAGTTTTCTGCCGATGGATTCTTCCGTATGATAGGTGCGCCGTGCAAGACGGAAGCCATCTACAGCAATTGCAGAAACAGAATCATCTTCTACTTCAAATTTAACACCGGTATGAATTGGTCTGCCCTGGTTTTCCGATACCGCAAAAATAGTACCGGAAATGAGCTCTTTCATAGCGCTTTGGGGAATAAATACTTTTCTTCCCTCACCAACATCGGGAAGCTCCGGATAATCCTCTGCGTTTTCTGCAGAAATGGTAAAGGAAGCATAACCGGAACGGATAGACACTTTATATTGCTCATCCACCACCACGGTTACAGGACCTTCCGGTAAACGGCGAATAATATCGCCAAAAAGCTTTGCAGGTAAAATGCAGGTACCGGGATCGGTGATTTCTGCATCAATTTCATAGGTAATGGCGGTTTCCATATTGTAGCCGGTCAGACTTAAATTGTGTCCTGCCTTACACAAAATGCCTTCAATGGCAGAAAGAGCGCTTTTTTGCGCTACAGTACGGCCTGTAATATTAAGACCTGTCACCAGCATGCTTTTTTCACAAGTAAAACGCATAATTGTGCAACCTCTTTTCTAAATATTAATAAATATATATATTTATAAGTTATTTCTGTAGTTGTAGTAGTAGGGAATGTGATTTTGGGGAAAAGTGGAAAAAACTGTTGGTATTGCTTGATTTTTATTTCACAAGTAAATGTGAAAAGGACTATGGCTTTTCCACAGGGAAAAAATGAAAAGAAAAACAGAAAGAAATTTAACAGAAATTCTTTTCACATTTCACATATCTTTGGGGAAAAATATTAAAGACAGGAATTTATATTTGCAGTAATATCTCTGACATGGTTTTGCAGTTGTGTATCACCCTGCTTCAGTGCCTGCTCCATTTTATTCAGGGAATAAAGAACAGTGGTATGGTCTTTACCTAACTCATCGCCAATTTGAGTAGAGGAGAACTTGGTAAGCTGACGGATGAGGTAAATGGCCATATGGCGTGCTTCTACAGCGCTTTTGTTCTTTTGTGTGCCACGAATTACGCTATCGTCCACGGAATAGAATTTACATACCTGACTGATAATCAGGCTGGGTGTGGGCAGAGCGCTGCCTTCACTTTTGAACATATCTTCAATGGCCCGGGAAACATTGGGAAGATCCAAAGGCATATTGTTGATATTGCGATAGGCCATAATTTTTTTCACTGTGCCTTCTATTTGACGAACATTGTTGGTAACATTTACAGCAATGTAGTTACAAACATCGTCCGGCAAATCCAAGCCAAGAGAAATGGCTTTTGTTTTAATAATAGCCATACGGGTTTCATAGTCTGGGGCGGCAATGCTGCTAAGTAAACCGGATTCAAAACGGGAACGAAGCCGCATTTCCAAAGTGGGCATATCACTGGGCTTCCGGTCAGAGGTCAGCACAATTTGCTTATTATTTTGGTGAAGCTCATTAAAAGTATGGACAAATTCTTCCTGTGTGGAGTCTTTACCTGCAATAAACTGAATATCGTCTACTAAAAACAAGTCTGCTTCCCGGTACTTGGTGCGGAATGCAATGTTATTACCGGATTTAATAGCATCAATCAGCTCATTGATAAATTGATCGCCCTTAATATAAACAATGCTTGCGCCCGGATTGTTCTTACGCATTTGATTTGCAATGGCGTATAGAAGGTGGGTTTTGCCAACGCCGGGAGGGCCGTAAATAAACAGAGGGTTATAAACCACACCGGGATTTTCGGCAACGGCGCAGGCTGCGTTATAGGAAAAATTGTTGGAAGGACCAACTACAAAATTATCGAAGGTGAACTGAGGGTTGAATTCCAGCACGCCGGTCTTTTCCTTCGTTTCCTGCTTGGCTTTTAGCTGATTGTCGTCCAGCACCACCAAACGGGCATCGGAATTAAAAATTTCTTTCAGGCCGTCCTGAATATATTCTGCGCAGCGGCGGCGAATCCAATCCCGGCGGAAATCGCTGGGAGAATAGATGACCAGCTGCTCTTCGGTCAGTTCAACTACCTCAGCATCGTCAAACCAACCGGAAACGGTTACAGCAGAAAGACGTTCCTCCAGGTAGCTCAAAATCTTGGCCCAAACATAGGCAGAAGAGTACATAATGTGTAACTCCTTTCTCTTTTAAAACCCCATTTTTTACAAGATATTCTTTACAAATGGGGACTATTTCCTCACAGTAAATTTTATCATATTTTTCGATAAAAGACAAGCATTTTTTCCCCAACACAATATAATAAAAGAATAGCCGAAAACCATTGATAATAAACCTTTTTTCGCTGGTTTTCTTAAGTGCTGTTAAAAGAAAACTGTCTATCGTCAAAAGCACCATTTGCGGAAGCATATTTTTGGGTAAAATTGCGCCTTGACGAAAGAAAAAAAGGAAGGTAAAGTATAGTTAGAAAGGTGGTGGCCTAAGTGAAGCATAAAATCATAGAGTATGATCCTTTGCTTAAAAAATACGAAAAAGATTTTGATTACCGAAAGCGGTGTTTACAGAAGAAAAAGAAGGAGATTTTGTCCAAGGGAGAAAAACTCAAGGATTTTGCCAACGGCCATCTGTTCTTTGGATTTCATAAGGAAAACGGCCACTGGGTTTACAGAGAATGGGCCCCAGGGGCGGATAAACTATATTTAACCGGCGATTTTTGCGGTTGGGAGAGAGAAGCCTTTCCAATGCAGCGGCAGGAAAACGGTGTGTTTTCTCTGACTCTGCCGTTAGATGCCCTCTGTGATGGCACCCGGGTTATGACCTTGGTGCATCGGCAGGGCCGGGTGTTGGAGCGGATTCCTTTGTATATTAACCGGGTAATTCAGGAGCCGGACGGCAGCTGGAACGGTGTGATTTACGATCCTCAAGAGGAATTTTCTTGGGAGGATAAGAAATTTAAGCCACAAAAGCAGCTGTTTATCTATGAGTGCCACATCGGTATGGCTCAGGAAGAGGGAAAGGTCGGTACCTATGATGAATTTCGAGAAAAGGTGCTGCCCCGGATAAAGGCGCTGGGATATAATACGCTGCAAATTATGGCAATAATGGAGCACCCCTATTATGCAAGCTTTGGCTATCAGGTGACCAACTTCTTTGCAGCCTCCTCCCGGTTTGGCAGACCCGAGGAATTAAAAAGCCTTATCAACGAGGCTCATAAAATGGGTATTGCGGTGCTTTTGGATGTGGTGCATTCTCACGCCTGCACCAATACCCGGGAGGGCATTAACGAATTTGACGGCACAGCCTATCAGTTTTTCCACGAAGGCGCTAAGGGTGACCATCCTGCTTGGGGCACAAAGTGCTTTAATTACGATAAAAACGAGGTTATTCACTTTTTGCTCAGTAACTTAAAATACTGGCAGACAGAATATCATTTTGACGGCTTCCGCTTTGACGGCGTTACCTCTATGCTCTATCACGACCACGGGTTGGGAACTGCTTTTACCGGGTATGACCAGTATTTTTCTATGAATACCGATACCCAGGCGGTCACCTATCTGCAGCTTGCCAACGAAATGGTGCGGCAGGTCAATAAGCACGCCATCACCATTGCTGAGGATACCTCTGCGCTGCCCGGCCTTGCTCTGCCTATAAAGGATGGCGGCGTAGGCTTTGATTATCGCCTTGCCATGGGTGAGCCGGATATGTGGATCAAGCTTTTGAAAGAAATCCCCGATGAGCATTGGGACTTAAACAGCATTTATTATGAGCTTGCCTCCCGCAGACCCGGTGAGCCGGTAATCGGCTACTGCGAATCCCACGACCAGGCGCTGGTTGGAGACAAGACCATTATGTTCCGCCTGTGCGACCAGGAAATGTATTGGGCCATGGGGGAAAATCAGCAAAATATGGTGATTGACCGGGGTATGGCCCTGCATAAGATGATTCGGCTTCTGACTATGAGCCTGGGTGGCAGCGGCTATCTGACTTTTATGGGCAATGAGTTCGGTCATCCGGAGTGGATTGATTTTCCCCGGGAGGGTAACGGCTGGAGCTACCATTATTGCCGCCGGCAATGGAGCCTTGCCGATAACCAAACCCTTAAATACCGGTATCTGAACGAGTTTGAAAAGCAAATGGTCAGTCTTGCTCAAGATACAAAACTGCTCACCCATTGGGATAAGCAGCTGCTGGTGGATAACGGTAGAAAGCTTTTGGCCTTCAGTAAAGCAGAAAGCCTGTTTGCCTATAATTTCCACCCCACAGAGTCCTATGCCGATTGTGTGATCCCGGTAATGGAGGAAGGCTGCTATAGTGTTGTTATGTCAACTGATGATTTTAATGTGGGCGGCCAAGGCCGAATCTATCATCAGGATTATAACACCACCTTAAATGTAGATAATAAACCTTATATTCAGCTGTATCTGCCTAGCAGAACAGCGGTAGTGTTGATTAAAAAATAAAATAAGGGGTGAGAATAATGAAAAAAGCGATTTGTTTAATAAGCGTCTTATGTATTCTCTTTCTTTTATGTGCTTGCTCTAACCAAGAAAATGAAAATATAGTTGGCACTTATAATCTTTTTGCAATAAAGACGACGAATAGAAAATACTTGGAAGAAGAAAAACAAATCGAGGAATATTTAAGTGATGAGAAATTTGACCGTAGTTACTTTTTCGTGATTCACGATGATAAAGAAGGAACTCTCGTTATAAAAGGTAAGCCAAAACAAGTAGTTTTTGATAAAGAAAAATTATGGGTAAAACAGAAGCCCAACGAAAAGGTTGCTTTTTCAATATCCAATGATGTGGCAACCGTTGAAACAGAAGAAGGAATTTTATATTTTGCGAAGTATTCAGAAGAAAAAGCACTAATGAAATTTCCTACTGCCGGTATATACAGGATGAGCAATATCTTTGATAGCGAAAACAAAAAAGATGTCTTATTTAAGGATTTTGCTGAAGAAGGTTATACAGTAGCGGATTATTATTTAACAGTAACAGAAAGCGGATCTTGTTTCATAACCCACGGAAAAAACAATATGATGGGATTATTTAAAGAAGAAACAGTTGATATTTTTTCAGGAGAAAAATATCCCTATTCTTATACAGAGGATACGCTTTCGTTGACGATGGAAGGAATGATTTTTTCTTATATTTTAGTAAAATAAAGAAATAACCGTTGAGCTTTTGCTCAACGGTTATTTTTAGTAGACCATAGAGATTGGGCGAAGAACACTGTAGCTGTCAAAACGGGTATCGTGTACCTGGGTGATAAATACCACCTTCGCTTCAGAATTTTCAAGCCCTGTTTGGCCGGCAGCCCCTGCGGCGCCGGTAGCCGAGATACCCTCGAGGTAAAGCCTGGACCTGCCTTCCGGGAGCTGAAAGCTTGCCGTTTGGGTAAAGGAAACGGCAAAGGTCTCGGTTGCGCAGGT
>JAZMZJ010000077.1:0-3654 GCA_045585915.1 Faecousia sp.
GCGACCAACATGCCACCGGCATGTCGCAATTTACATTATTCGAATCCCTACCCACCTAAAAGAAAAAAGAAAGGAGACCATTTGGTCTCCTTTCTTTTTTCTGGGGTGGGTGATGGGATTCGAACCCACGAATACCGGAACCACAATCCGGGGCCTTAACCGCTTGGCGACACCCACCATATTTGAAATTAGAGGTAATAGTTAAGAGGGAAAAAGTATTTTAATCAGTCGGCTTTGCCGACACCTCACTTATTCACTATTCCCTATTACTTATTACCTTTTGCCGAAGGCAAAATTGGTACGCCAGAAGGGACTCGAACCCCCGACCTACTGCTTAGAAGGCAGTTGCTCTATCCAGCTGAGCTACTGGCGCATCTATGGAGCGAGTGACGGGAATCGGACCCGCGTATCCAGCTTGGAAGGCTGGTGTTCTACCATTGAACTACACCCGCAAATCCGCATGACCTGACACAGTCAGCCATAGGATTTTAGCATAAGAAAACTGGGATGTCAAGGCTCAATTACGGAAATTGAGGGGATTTTTTCGTAAATCACATCTGCAACTGCGCCCAGGGCGCAAGGGCAAACATTTTCGTATCGGTCAGCAATACTGCCGTCACTGGGGCAGTAGGCAAAATCCGCGCCGTTTAACATTTCGATATCGTTGGGCGCATCGCCAACACAGACCAAAATCTTTTTCCCCAGCAGCTTTTGCAGGTCCTTGGCGATTTTCAGCTTGGATATACCCTTGGCGTGAACATCCACAATTCGGGGGCAGGGTTGGAACATATCCAGCACCTGGCCATAGCTTTCCTGCAGATATGCTTTCGCTTCATTCATCATAGCAATTTCCCAGGGCTCGGCGTGGTACATAGAGGCTACGGTGACATCGGTAAACTGTCCGTAAAAGGTGAACTTGATAAAGGGCTGGGGGATATGGTCATAGTCGGTATATGCCCAGGCACAGTTATGGGCGCTGTAGGCCTGCCAACCGGGGTTTTGTTTCAAGGCATAGTGGGCGTCTGCACTCTGGATTTCCACAGTCAGCTTGGGAAAGCGCTCCTGCAGCTGCCTTAATACTTTTCCTGCGTCAATTTGGATGGGGGAATAGGAGATAAATTCCCTTTTGTGGCTGTCATACATGGCGCTGCCGTTATAAAGCAGCAGGGGGGCATTCACCGGCAGGGTGTCAATAAAGGTGTGGCACATGGGGATGCTTCTGCCGGTATTTACGGTGAAAGTGCCACCGTTTGCAATAAAATATTTAATCGCTTCAATATTCCGCTGGGGGATAGAAGAATCCGGGGCGGTGAGGGTGCGGTCAAAATCCACAGTGAGCAGAATATCTGAAAAGTCAGCCATTATAGTTTCTCCAATTTTCTTATAACACTTTCAAAATACTGAGGTAAAGGCGCCATTACCATAACGGGGCGTCCGTCCCGGGGGTGGCGGAAGCACAGCACACCTGCGTGGAGGCACTGGCTATCTTGCCCTAATTCTGGTTTTTTATGGCCGTAGACCGTATCACCCAAAATGGGATGACCGATGTGGGCCATATGCACACGGATTTGGTGGGTGCGTCCGGTTTGGAGCCTGCAGCGCACATGGGTATAGCCCCGGTAACGGGTAATCACCTCCCAGTGGGTGATGGCTTCCTTGCCGTTTCGCTGGGTGACACACATCTTTTTCCGGTCGGTAGGGTGGCGGCCGATGGGGGCATCCACGGTGCCGCTGTCTTCTTTAAAATTGCCGCAGACAATGGCTTCATAGGTGCGGGCCATAGTGTGGTCCTTCAGCTGAGAAGCCAGCACTGTGTGAGAAAGGTCGTTTTTTGCAACAGCTAAAAGACCGGAGGTATCTTTATCAATGCGGTGGACGATGCCGGGGCGCAGCACACCGTTGATGCCGGAAAGGGCATCTGCCCGGGCATATAAAAGGCCGTTGACCAAAGTGTCGTCACTGTGGCCGGCGGCAGGGTGGACCACTAAACCCTTGGGCTTGTTGATTACCAGAACGTCCTCGTCCTCGTAAACAATGTCCAAAGGAATGTCCTTTGCCTGCACATCCAGCTTCTTCGGCTCCGGCAGCGTGACAGAAATTTGGTCACCTGGGCTGAGGCGGTCATTCTTTTTGGCACGGCTTCCGTTGCGCGTGACATAGCCCTCTTCCAAAAGCTTTTGCACGGCACTGCGGCTCATATTCTCTAAGCTGCGGGCCAAGAACGCATCCAGGCGTTCTGCATCCCGGTCGGCAGTGAAGGTCATTTGGCTTCTTCCTTCCAGAATTTCTTGTTAAAGAACACCAGGCTGATCATCAGGGCGATGCAGCCACAGGTGATAAAGCAATCTGCCACATTGAAAACGGGGAACTCCATAAACTCTACCCTTATCATATCCACCACATAGCCCAGCCGCACCCGGTCAATCATATTTCCCAGACCGCCGGCATACACAGCAATGATGCACCAGCGCTCAAAGGTGGTGAAAGGCCAGCGCTTTTTGGAAAATTCCCATATAAGCCCTACAGTAAAGACCAAAAAAATCAGGGCAAACAGCCACTGCATACCCGAAAAGGAAGAAAAGGCGGCGCCGGTATTTTGCACATAGGTCAGGTGGAACAGCCCGTCTATTGCAGGCACTTTATCATATAAGGGAATATTTGCCACCACCAGTGCTTTGCTCCACTGATCCAGCGCCACAGCAGCGGCGGCGAAAAGGCCCATAAACAGGTACAGCATCCTAAAACCTCCATAGCTATTTGGGTGTATTTTACCACCCATTTGTCCGAAAGTCAACGAGGGGGAAGGGGAGGATAAAGCCGCCTATTTGCTTTTGCCGGAAAAATCCCCCCTCGGGGGATAGAAAAAAGGTCGAAAAGAAGGCAAATCACAATTGACTTTCGAGTTAAAAATGAGTAGAATAATACTGATACACTATGCACCTGTGCTTTTCAGGGCATTGGTGCGCAATAATCTTTTAGGAGGAAATCACATTGAAGGATTGGGCAACTTTAACCACTGTTGAGGAAATGGAAGCTGCCACGAACTCTCTGCTGGAAAACGCCACTAAGGTTGGCGCGGATACCTGGCAGCAGCGTGTCAAGAACCAAACGCCTCACTGCGGCTTCGGCGAAGCAGGTACCTGCTGCCGGATCTGCTCCATGGGTCCCTGCCGTATCACCCCCAAGGCACCCCGTGGCATCTGCGGCTGCGACGTACATGGTATCGTCGCTCGTAACTACCTGCGCTTTACTGCCGGCGGTACTGCAACGCACTCCGACCATGGCCGTGAAATCATGCACACTCTGCACGAGACTCGTGAAGGCGGCAACTATCAGGTCAAGGACCCTGAAAAGCTGATTCGCATCGCCAAGGAATGGGGCGTGGAGACCGAAGGCAAGGACATTTACGATCTGGCCCACGAAATGGCTGAGGTCGGCTTGCTGGAATACGGAAAGCCCTTTGGTCAGCTGAAGTTTGTGGATCGCGCTCCTGAACACACCCAGAAGCTGTGGAACGATGCAGAGGTCACCCCCCGCGCCATCGACCGGGAAGTGGCTCAGGCGTTACATATGACCCACATGGGTTGTTCTTCTCTGCCCGAGGCTCTGATTCGTCAGGCTCTGCGCAGCGGCCTTTCTGATGGCTGGGGCGGC
>JAZMZJ010000078.1:0-15204 GCA_045585915.1 Faecousia sp.
TTATCGCGTTAGCGATACCATAATTCAGCATTCTGCATTGTGCATTATGCATTCAAAAAGCAGTGTCCACTACATAGTGGACACTGCTTTTTGCTATTACATTCTTGTAACCAAGGTATCTAAGTCCTTGCGTTTCTTTTCCCGGAGCTTATCATCCTTGGCATAACCCAAAGTGATGACCAGGCGGACGGGGGCGTCCAAATGGCAAAGCTCCCTGAGCTTGCTATCGTCCAGCCAACCCAAAATACAAGTGCTCAGTCCCTGGGCAGTGGCTTCTGCTGTGAGGTATGCAACGGCAATGCCAATGTCCATAGAACGGTAGTCATTACCTTTGACTTTCGCCCCCAGGGCGGCGGACTTGCTGTAGGCTGCTTCTGACACCACGATGAGTACCGGGGCATCGGCAGCAAACTTGTTCATACCCATTCCCATAGTTGCTTTGGCAGCCAGCTTGGCGTTTTCACCGGTGCACACGGTAAAGTGGTACGGCTGGGCGTTGCAGGCAGAGGGGGCAAGACGGGCGGCCTCCAACACAGACAGCAGTTTTTCCTCCTCCACCGCCTTTGTGGGGTCGTAGCTGCGGCAGGATTGCCGGGTGTTTGCAATTTCCGTAAAGTTCATAGGTAAGCCCTCCTTTAGGCAGAGAGGACTTGAACCCAAGCAGGTTTTCAGGCGCCGGCATTTCCCAATACATCAGAAAATCCCTTGATAATACGCAAAGTATTGTCTGCGTGATTTTCGACCTCTTGGAAAATGCGGGTGGCTGAAAACTGCAAAGCACCTCTCAACAAGTAATATTTGATTGATTTTTGGCGCAGATGACGCCGCCTTGCTGGTGCAAGGCAAGGAAGATAAGGCAAAAAGCAGCAAATAGGGCTGCTGAGAGGCTACTTGGATTCGAGGGCTGACGGGCTAATTTTAGCATAAAGGCGGGCAAAAGGGAAGCTATAAATAGCTGCGGATATCCTGGGTCAGCTTTTCTTCCAAATGGATCAGCCGCTTGGTGATATCTTTGGACACTTCGTCGGCGGCTTTGTACTGATTGAGGTATTTATTCAGGGATTTGACACCCATATTGCAGCCATCTACCATTAAATCAGCGACGGTAGAATCGGAATCATCCATCATGGTTTTCATCTCGGTTTTCATTTTGGACATGGCTTTGGCTATGGGATTTGGATTTTTTCCTTCATCCTGATAGCGGCCCAAAAGCTGCTGGATTTCTCCCTGCAGGGTTTCATGCTCATTTTTGCATTGGGTCAGGGCATCATAAAAAGGTTGGCTTTGTACTTTGCTCAATACATCGTCAATGGAAGCAATGCCCATTTTTACGCCTGCGTCGCATTCCCGAAGCAGCCGCACAGTATCTTGTTCAATCATATTTTTTCCTCCTTTTGCGCTGTACTTAGTATGCCCGTCAGGGCTTGGTATAGCATTTGCAAAAGGCTAAAAAATCATACAAAAATTGGTATGCCGGTGCTTTATTTTTTGGGTGAGCTATGCTATAATCCTATTATAATGGACAGAAAGGGGTCAAAATTATGACTTACGCACTGGCAATTGACATTGGCGCCTCTTCCGGTCGGCATATTGTGGGCTGGTATGAAGGCGATCAGCTGAAAACCGACGAGGTTTACCGATTCCCCAACGGCGTAAAGGAAGAAAACGGACACCTGATTTGGGATATCGCTCAGCTAAACCACCACGTGGTGGAGGGCATCCGCCGAACCTTGGAAAAATATCCGGTAAAGAGCCTTTCTATCGATACCTGGGGCGTTGATTATGTGCGCCTTGCAGGGGATGAAGAACGCTTGCCCTGCTTTGCTTACCGGGATACCCGTACCGAAGCCGTGATTGATAAGGCTCACGAAAAAGTGCCTTTTGCAAAGCTTTATGCGCATACCGGCTGCCAGTTCCAGCCCTTCACCTCTACCTATCAGCTTTTTGATGACCTGGTGAACGGCCGCCTGGAAGGGGTTAGTGATATTTTGATGATGCCGGAGTATTTGATGTACAAGCTTACCGGCGTTAAGGCAAGAGAATATACCGAAGGCACTACCACCGGCCTTGTGAATGCCGAAACCGGTGAATTTGACAAAGAGCTCATTTCCCTTATGGGGCTGCCGGAGCATCTGTTCCCGGCCCTTTCCCAGCCCGGCACTGTGCTGGGTGATCTGCTGCCTGAAATTCAGGAAAAGGTTGGGGGCAACTGCAAGGTTGTGCTTTGTGCTACCCACGACACAGGCTCTGCGGTGGAGGGCATCCCCATGGAGGGCAATCACCCCTATATTTCCTCCGGTACCTGGAGCCTGCTGGGCGTTAAGACGGCTAAGCCTATCTGCGATGAAAAGAGCATGCAGGCCAATTATTCCAACGAAGGCGGCGTAGGCTATAACCGCTATCAAAAGAACATTATGGGTATGTGGCTGGTCAATCAGCTGCAAAAGGAGCTTTGCCCCGATATGTCCTTCCCCCAAATTGTGGAAGCGGCAGAGGCGAGCACCTGCGATGTGCTGGTGGATGCCAATGCGCCTATGTTCCTTTCTCCCAAGAGCATGAAAGCGGCCTTTGACGAGGCAACGGTTGGCCGGCTCAAGGAGCTGGGTGACTATTTCTGCTGTGCTTATCGCTCCCTGGCAATCAGCTACCGCCAGGCGTTGGAGGAAATGGAAGCCAATACCGGCGTTCGCTACGATAAGCTTTATATCGTTGGGGGCGGCGCCAAGAACAAGTTCTTAAATAACCTGACCCAGGAAGCAACCGGCAAGCAGGTCATTGCTCTGCCCATCGAGGCAACAGCCCTGGGCAACCTGAAAGTGCAACTATTATAAGCTAAGGAGAAATACATATGTACAAAGAGCAACTTGCTGCCCTGGCAGCACTGTCCAACAAGTATGGCGCCGATGCCCGTTATGTTTTGGCAGGAGGCGGCAACACCTCTTATAAAAATGGCGATTTCCTGTGGGTAAAGGGCGCCGGCACCTGCCTTGCCACCGTAAAGGCAGAGGATTTTGTGGTTATGGAACGGGCGCTGCTGGATAAGATGTGGAATAGGGAGTATCCTGCCGACGAGAATGCCCGGGAGGCTGCGGTGCTTTCCGATATGATGTATGCCCGGGCCCGGGGTGAGAGCCGTCGCCCCAGCGTGGAGACGCTTCTGCACAATCTGTTCCCTCAAAGCTATGTGCTCCATATCCATCCTGCCCTTGTTAACGGTCTGACCTGCTCTAAGGAGGGCAAGGCTGCTATGGAACGGCTGTTCCCCGATGCAATTTGGGTGGCTGCCTGCAAGCCCGGCTATACCCTGGCTTTGGCGTGCAAAAAGGTGATGGATGCCTATGCAGCTGCCAAGGGCAAGGCTGCCCAGGTTCTGTTTTTGGAAAATCACGGCATTTTCTTTGCTGCCGATTCTGTAGAAGAAACGGATGCTCTGGCGCAGGGCGTGATGGATGCTTTATCCAATGCCGTTACCCGTCAGCCCGACCTGACACCGGTGGATGCCGATATCAAAAAGGTGGTTGCCATCAGCCCGGTGCTCCGCGCCCTGTATGGCCAAACTCTGCCTGCTACTGTAAAGTTCACCTCCAATAACGAGGTTCTGGGCTATGACCCTGCCACCAAGAGCCTGACACCTGATCACCTTGTTTATTGCAAGGCAAAGCAGCTTATATTGCCTGCAGATGTGGATGGCGATGGCATTAAGGCCGCATTTGATGCCTTTGTTGCTGAAAACGGTTATAAGCCTCAAATTGCTTTTGTTAAGGACCTGGGTATGTTCTCCATGGGCCTTACCATGGAGCAGGCCCTTACCGCACAGGCGGTTATGCTGGATGCCATTATGGTGGCTGCTTATGCCGAGAGCTTTGGCGGCGTGCACGCTATGCCCGATTCCCTTATGGATTTTATTGCCGGTTTGGAAGCGGAGAGCTACCACGCCAAGGTAAACCTTCCCGGCGCTGCCGGAAAGCGGCTGGCAGGCAAGGTGGCGGTTGTTACCGGCGGCGCCCAGGGCTTTGGCAAGGGCATTGCTGAAGCTATGGCTGCCGAGGGCGCATATCTTGCCATTGTGGATATGAACTTAGATGGCGCCAAGGCCACCGCAGCTCAGTTTGGCGATGTGGGCCATGCAGTATATGCCAATGTGTCCGACGAAGATTCCGTTTCTGCTATGGTGGACAGCGTGGTGGCATATTTCGGCGGTATCGACCTGTTTGTGAGCAACGCCGGCATCGCCAAGGCAGGCAGCCTGGAGGTGATGACCAAGCAGACCTTTGAACTGGTTACCGCAGTGAACTATACCGGCTATTTCCTGTGCGCCAAGTATGCTTCTGCTGTGATGAAGCTGCAGCACAAGTATGCGCCGGGTTACATGATGGATATTGTGGAGATTAACTCCAAGTCCGGCCTTGCAGGCTCTAATAAGAACTTTGCCTATGCAGGCTCCAAGTTTGGCGGCATTGGCCTGACCCAGTCCTTTGCCATGGAGCTGGCGGAATTTAACATCAAGGTCAATGCTATCTGCCCCGGCAATTACCTCAACGGTCCTCTGTGGTCCGATCCGGAGCGCGGCCTGTTTGTTCAGTACCTGAATGCAGGCAAGGTTCCCGGTGCAAAGACTGTGGAGGATGTGCGCCGGTTCTATGAGTCCAAGGTGCCCCTGAACCGTGGCTGTGAGCCCATTGATGTGGCCCGCGCTATTTTCTATATTGCTGAGCAGTCCTACGAGACTGGCCAGGCCATCCCTGTTACCGGCGGTCAGGAAATGCTGAAGTAAGGAGAGCCTTATGACCAAAAGCGAACTGAAAGAGGTCTACGAAAAGACCCTGGCAGGCCAGCTTCCCACTCCGGAAGAGACCATTTATGTAAATAACCATATCCATACCACCTATTCCTTTTCTCCCTATAATCCCACTGCCGCCGTGTATATGGCCTGGCAGAACGGCTTGAAGACCGCCGGCATTATCGACCACGATTCTGTAGCCGGCGCCCGGGAGTTTTTGGAGGCTGCCGAGGTAATCGGTATGCCGGTGACTGTAGGCGCGGAGTGCCGGGTGGATATGTCTATGACCAGCCTGAAGGGCCGCCGCATCAACAATCCGGACCAAAAGAGCATTGCTTATGTCACCGTTCACGGCATTCCCCACCAGAACATCGAAAAGCTGGATGCTTTCTTCGCCCCTTACCGGGAAAAGCGGAATATCCGCAACCGCAAGATGTGCCAAAATATCACCGAGCTGGTAAAGCCCTATGGCCTGAGCCTGGACTTTGATGCGGATGTGCTGCCCCTTTCCAACTATCATAAGGGCGGCTCCGTTACCGAACGGCATATCCTCTTTGCCCTGACGAAGAAGATTACCGCTTTGTATAAGACCCCTGCCCAGGTGCTGGAGTTCCTGTTGGAGCGTATGCAGCTGCAGCTTTCCCAAAAGGTCATCGACCAAATTGGGGCAGGGGAGCAGACCCCGGAGTATTATGAGTATGATATTCTGGGGGCCCTTAAGAGCAATATGGTGGAGAAATTCTACATCGATGCCACGGATGAATGCCCCAAGGTGGCGGATTTTGTAAACATCGTGCACGAGATTGGCGGTATTGCGGCCTATGCTTACCTGGGTGACGTTGGCAACTCCGTTACCGGTGATAAAAAGGCTCAGAAATTTGAGGACGATTATTTGGATGAGCTGGTGGATGTGATCAAGGCCTACGGCTTTGATGCCATCACCTATATGCCCACCCGCAATACCCCGGAGCAGCTGGAACGGCTGACTGCCCTGTGCAAGGCACACGGCTTCTTCCAAATCAGCGGTGAGGATATCAATTCTCCCCGGCAGTCCTTCCGCTGCAAGGCATTGGATGACCCCAAGTTTGGATATCTGATCGATGCCACTTATAAGCTGATTGCTTACGAAAATGCAGCAACCGAGGACCTGGCCAAGGCAAAGGCGGCTTACCCGGAGCTGTTTCGTAAATAACAAATGCCCCAAGACGGCAGTGCCATCTTGGGGCGTTTGTTAATGTACAATTGACAATGGATAATTTACAATTAAGGGGTCGCTTTGCGACTTGATGTTATTATCGGTAACGACGATACAATAATTGCTAATTATCAATTTTCAATTATTCATTAAATGAAATAACCCCTGACTGCAGACGTTCGCGTTTTCCGTCCAGTCAGGGGTTATTTCGCTGCGTTCTTGGGTTCTATCATTGGTTAACCTCGCTTTCTGCGGTTTGGATGATTTCTTTCGTTCAACTTGAAATCCACTGCCTCACATTCCTAATTTCAGATTCCATTCTACTCATAAGCGAGCCGCTTACATGTGGGAGCATTTCCTGTGATCGAAAGCCATCATCTGGGGAGCATTTTGTATTTATGCTCTAAGGTTTTTACCTGTACATTGGTATCACCCTTTCTGGCTATAATATATCATAGCTTCCGGGAATATGCAATTGACAAAATGTACAAAATGCACAAAACAAACTTGTATAAAACGCAGAAATCCGTCATTTTGCATTGACAAAATTATTATCACATGTTATACTCAATGTGTTGGGGTCAAAAAAGGCTTGCCGTGAGGCAAGCCTTTTTTATTTAGATGCGGCGGCGGTTGAGAAACCAGCCCAGGAGCATAACTGCTGCAAACACAATCAGGTACCACATACAGCCGATGCCGTGGCCGATGATGCAGGCAATCACCATAAATACCGAGCCGCATATAGCAAGCAGCGGCAGCACAAAGCGCCGCAGGATGCTCTCGCCCTTTTCCTTGCGCATCCACTGGATGAAAATAGGCAGGTACATCAGGTAAATGGTGATGATGGGCAGCTCGGAGGAATCGAACACAAAAATGTTTTCCCAGGTGCAGGCCAGGTTGGTATGGTAAAAATACAGGAACCAGGCCGCAATCACAATCAGGGAAAGGGCGGCGGAGTTGTTGGTCACATTGGTGCGCTTATCCACCTGGGCCAGCACATCCGGCGCAGGACCCTGACGACGGGCAGCCAGAGAATAGAAGCTGCGGCAGCTTGCCATCATCAGACCGTTCATAGTGCCAATGCAGGAGATGGCAACAAAAAGCTTGAGAATGTTGCCAAGCACCCGGCCAAAGATATTGGTAAAGGCAACGGTGGTGCCACCGGCGATCAGCTCCTGATTGCTTGCACCGCCGGCAACGCCAATGTAGTAAAGCACATAGGTGGCAATGATGATAAAGCCGCCGATGATCAGGGCCTTGGGCAGATTCTTTTTGGAGTCTTTAATTTCTGCGTTGATGGAGGTGGCGATGATCCAGCCCTCATAGGCAAATGCCGTTGCGCACACAGAGGCAAACAGGGGATTTGCGCCGGTTTCCGGCAGGGTGGCAGGGGTGGTGAAATTATCGGTGAGCATACCGGAGGAAATGCCCATTACAACGCCTACAACTGCCATGAGGGTCAGGGGAATGAACTTGATTACGGTGGTGCTGATTTGCAGCTTGCCGGCAAGCTTTGGGGACAGGGTGTTCACACCGAAGCAGGCGCACAGATAGAAAAGGGTTAGCGCCATGCACTCCGGGCCAATGACGCAGCCGCCCAGCTCTGCCGGTACGGTCATCTTAAAGCCGGGAATTACCGATACCAAAAATTCCAAAGTGTACCGGGCGGAAAGCCAGGCCAGCACCGAGGTCATGGCAGGGTAGTAGATAGTGGAGGCAAACCAGCCCATATAGTAGCCGTACTTAGGGCCGACGGTGGCTTCCGCATAGTCTACAAGGCCGTTCACCTTTTCGTATTTTTGACTCATAAAGGAAAATGTCAGCAGGCAAACCAGCATAATGATGCCGCCGATGCCCCAGGCCAAAATACCCAGGGGCATATCTCCGCCGGTTTTCTCCAGGATGGTTTGGGCCTTGAAGAATACGCCGGAGCCAATTACAATGCCAACCACCATACAAATGGCGGTGAACAGACCGTATTTTCTTTGCAGCTTGTTATCCATATAATCGCTCCTTACTTTATGTATAATATGGAAAATATATCACAGTGTGCGGTGTATTGCAAGAGGAGATTTACATATTGTTTTTTAAGGTTTTGTGATTTATAATATATAATATAAAAGGAGGGGTAGCTATGGGAGAAATGCTGTCTTCGAAAACACTGTGCATTATTAAGAAAATGCAGCAAAACGAGCTTACGGAAAGTGTGATTTATGAGAAAATAGCCGCTTTTGCAAAGGGTGAAGAGAATAAGCAGACCTTGCTGCGGCTTGCCCGGGAAGAAAAGGCCCACTATGAAATCTGGAAGCAGTATACCGGCATAGAAATGAAGCCCCAAAAAGGAAAAATCCTGCGCTATACCCTTATTGCCCGAATTTTGGGCTTTACCTTTGCCGTTAAGCTTATGGAACGGGGAGAAGAGGGCGCTCAGGAGGAATATGCGCTGCTTGCCCGGGAGGTGGCGGAAAGCGCAGCCATCCGGCAGCAGGAGGAGGAGCATGAGCATGCCTTGCTTAATATGCTGGATGAAGAGCGGCTCCAATATGTAGGCAGTATGGTTTTGGGTCTTAACGATGCCTTGGTGGAGCTTACAGGCTCTTTGGCCGGCTTTGCCTTTGCCCTGCAGAATAACCGCCTCATTGCCCTTTCCGGCTTGATCGTTGGCATCAGCGCCACCTTTTCTATGGCATCCAGCGAGTTCCTTGCCGCCCGCAGCGAGGGAAGAAGCGATGCCCTGAAATCCTGCTCCTATACCGGTATTGCCTATTTGCTTACGGTAATTGGTCTGATTGCGCCCTATCTGCTGTTTCCGGCAAGCCAGTATATTCCGGCGCTTATCTGCATGCTGGCGGTGGTTGTGCTGATTATTGCAGGGTTTACATATTATACAAGCGTTGCCCAGGACCGGAAATTTGGCAGCCGCTTCCTGGAAATGGCCATCATCAGCATTGGCGTTGCGGTGATCTCTTTTGTGGTGGGCATCCTGGCAAAGACATTTTTGGGTGTTGATCTGTAAGGGCTTATGAAGCGTGTGAATAATTATGATCTGCAGGCGCAGCAGGCTAAAGGGCGTTTTTTGACCTATGACCAGCAGGAGCTTATCAGCCGCTGCCGCCTGAAATATGATGAAGCTTATTTTTATATCCGCTTTTTGGGCAGTCCCTACCGCATTTGCAGAAAAACCGGCAATATGCAGCGGCAAAGCTCCCGGGGCTGGGTGGATGGCAATTCCTTTGCCGAGGTGATGACGATTTTGGATTGGCTGTGCGACAGCCGGCCGGACCGGTATGTTACCGGCAGGTTTGCCAATGTGGTCACCCAAAATCACAATTTCCACCGTAATCTCCAGGAGGACAGAGAGGACCCGGATGCCACCTTGTTCAGCAGCCACCCGGAGGCTTTTTGCGAAGCTTGCCAGGCACTGGGCGGCATCCAAATGTTTGGCGCAGACTTAAGCTATGCCATCGAGCTGGTGGACGGCTTGCAGGTTTTGGTGCAGCTTTGGCACGGGGATGAGGAATTTCCTGCCCGGCTTTGCCTAAAGTGGGATGAAAATGTTACCCGGTATATCCGCTACGAAACTACCTGGTATGCCGCCGGTCTGGTTATATCCCGATTGCGGGAACAAATAGGTTAAAAGCGTGTCCACTTGATAGTGGACACGCTTTTTAATGCTGAATGGTAAATGCTTCATGCAGTGTTAAAGTGTTTTGTGTAAGTTAGCCAGCTAACATACATAAACAACGGCTTCCTCTTTCTTGCCGCCCGGAGTGTAAGTTAGCCAGCTAACATACACTGGGAAAAGGCTGTGCTGCAAAAAGTGTGTCCACTGCATAGTGGACACGCTTTTTTAATGTTGAATGGTGAATGTTGAATGCAGTGTTAAAGTGTTTCGTGTAAGTTAGCCAGCTAACATACACTGGGAAAAAGCTGCGGTGTAAAGAGCCAGCTCAAAGTGAACACCCTTTTTTATAACTCCGCAAATTCGTAAATATAGGTAACGCTGCCGTTATCATAGGTGTAAACGGTTTTACCGTCCGCCTTTATCTCTTTGGAAAAGGCGGCAAAGTCCTTGCCGTGCTTCATACGCACATAGCTATCGGTGTCGGCAAGCTCCGCTTCTTCAAAAAAGGTCTGGGGACGGGAAGCGCCGGCGCAGGCATTATAGAATTTTGCAACGATTTCATATTCTTTCATAGAATAAACTCCTTACATAAGTACTTTGCTGATTATAGCCATTATACCACACCCGGTCAAGAGCGACAGTAAGAAAGTCACAAAAAAGCGCGTTGCAAGGGATATCCCGGTGTGCTATAATGAAATCAAAGGTGGCTGTGTTCTCGAAGGCAGAATAGGTTTTACATTTAGGCGATATACATATTGGGAAGAGAGGTTTGGTAAAAATGAAGCTGTTATTTAAGCAAAGGTTTTTCTCATGGTTTGACAGTTATGACATTTATGATGAAGACGGCAAAACGGTGTATACCGTCAAAGGAGAGCTTGCCTGGGGGCATTGCCTGAGGATTTACGATGCCAATGGCGTAGAGGTTGGTACCGTTAAGGAAAAGATACTTACCTGGCTGCCCCAATTTGAAATGTATATAAAGGACCGTTATATCGGTTGCATCAAAAAGGAGCTTACATTCTTCCGCCCGAAATTCAGTATCGACTGTAACGGATGGTGGGTAGAGGGCGATTGGTTTGAGTGGGACTATCAGATACTTAATAGCTCCGGTGAACCTGTTGCCAGTGTGACGAAGGAACTGTGGAATTGGACCGACACCTATGTGATCGATGTGCGTGACCCCGGCAATGCCCTTTGTGCGCTGATGCTGGTGCTTGCTATCGATGCGGAAAAATGCTCCCGGAGAGATTGATATTTGGCCTTGCCATAGCGCGTTGCCCCCCTCTGATGAGGGGGGGCTTTTTTTGGGGGGCAGTAAAATTGTTTACAAATAGTTCAATAATTGCCCTTGACAATCACGTAACCATATGATAATATCAAATTACCACATACATAAGGAGGTGCTTCAATGCAGTGGAATATTCCCGGCACGGTGCTGAATGTTCCGTTGGGAGAACCGGGTCAGGCGGAGGAAAAGCTTACGGCAATGTTCCTGGGCGGGGGAATGGTGCTCAGCCAGGTTTGCGCGGTTACCGGTTTGGAACCCTATACCGTTCAGAACTGGGTCAAACGGGGCTTTTTGACAAAGCCGGTGGGCAAGAAGTATACCCTCCGGCAGCTTTGCCGCATCCTGATTATCAATATGCTCAAGGATGCGCTGCTTATGGAGGATATCTGCGGAATGCTCAGCTATATCAACGGCCATTTGGATGATGAAAGCGATGACCTGATTGATGACAGCGCCCTGTATTTCCTGTTCCTGCGTGTTGCCGGCTATCACCGGCAGATGGGCAACCCGGAGGGCAGGGATGATTATATCCGCCGGCAGCTTGCGGATTATCAGGAGCCCATACCCGGCGCCCGGGAACGGGTGGAAAAGGTGCTGAAGGTAATGCTCACCGCCTGGGCAGCCTCGCTGCTTCGTCAGCAGGCACTGAATTTGGTAAGTGAATTGAAAAATGACTGACCTGAAAGGAGAACAAAGAATGAACTACAGATTTACTTTTAAAATGGACAAAATGAAAAACCCCGTACCGGCGGGGAAGCTGGGAAAATACATCCTGATAGGCGCAGTGGTGCTTGTGCTGCTTGTGGGTATTTTCTCCAGCATGTACACGGTGGATGACAAGCAGCAGGCGGTGGTCACCACCTTTGGCAAGGTTACGGATATCACCGGCCCCGGCCTGCACTTTATGGTGCCCTTCGGCATCCAGCAGGCCCATATGGTGGATGTGAATGTCTACCAAAAAATTGAGCTGGGCTATGTAACCGATGCCAACGGCAAAACCAGGACCATTGATTCGGAAAGCGTAATGATTACCGGCGACTATAATATTGTCAATGTGGATTTCTTCGTGGAATACAAGATTTCCGACCCGGTGCAGTACCTGTATTCTGCCAACGACCCTGCCCTCATTCTTAAAAACCTGATTCAAAGTCAGGTGCGTAATGTGGTAGGCTCTTCCACTGTGGATGCGGTGCTCACCGATGGCAAGGAGAACATTCAGCTGCAGGTCAAGGAGCTGGTGTCTGAAATCTTAGAGGAGTATGACATCGGTCTTACCCTGATTGATGTGCGCATCCAGGATGCCGAGCCGCCTACCCAGGCGGTTGTGGAGGCCTTTAAGGCGGTGGAAACTGCCAAGCAGAATGCAGAGGCAGTGCTTAACGAAGCCAAGGCTTACCAAAATGCCAAGCTGCCCGAAGCAGAGGCTAAGGCGGATAAGCTGCTGCAAAACGCCCAGTATTTGAAGCAAAAGCGTATTAACGAGGCCATTGAGGCGGTGGCCATGTTTGAGGCAATGTACACCGAATATGCCCAAAATCCCGATATCACCGTTTCCCGTATGTATTATGAGGCAATTTCCCAAATTTTGCCCGGTGTGAAGGTGTATATCAATACCGGCGACAGCGATTCTATGAATATGCTGCTGCCCCTGGAATCTCTGGTAGGAGGTAGATAATATGAAGAAAACCATTTGGATTGGTATAATCGTGGCGGTGGTGCTGATTATCACCCTGTCCTCTGTGTATACCCTGGAAGAAAATCAGTATGCCTGCACCTTCCGCTTTTCTGAAATCGTGAACACAGAAACGGAAGCCGGTTTGCACTTTAAGATTCCCTTTATCGACTCTGTAAAATATTTTAACAAAGCCACCCAGCTGTATGACATTCCCCCCTCTGCGGTGATTACCTCCGATAAGCAGAATATGACCGTTGACTGCTATATTCTGTGGAACATTCAGGACCCCCAGCAGTTCTACAGGGCTCTGGGCACCACCTCTGTGGCTGAAGAGCGCCTGGATGCTATCACCTACACCGCCCTGAAGATTGCCCTGGGTAACCTGAAGCAATCGGATATCATCAATATGAATGACGGCGGCGAGCGCAACGACATTTATGAGTCCATCACCACCACGGTCAATAACCAGGCAAAGGCCTATGGCATCGAGGTGGAGGATGTGAAAATCAAGCGCTTTGACCTGCCGGAATCCAACCAAAATGCGGTGTACACCCGTATGATTTCCGAGCGCAACCAGATGGCGGAAAAATACACCGCCAACGGTAATTATGAAGCCTCCAAGATTACCAACGATGTGGATAAGCAGGTGAACATCATCATTTCCAATGCCGAAGCCGAGGCTGCCAAGCTGGAGGCTGAGGGCGAAGCAGAGTATATGCGCCTGCTGGCAGAGGCTTATAACACAAAGGATAAGCAGCGCTTCTATGAATTCATCCTGGCGCTGGATTCTTTGAAAGCAAGCCTCACCGGAGAGAATAAGACCATTATTCTGGATCAGAATTCTGACCTTGCCAAGGTGCTTATGGGCTCCGGAAGATAAAGTGATTTACAAAAATAATGTGCCGCATCTTTTGATGCGGCACATTTCATGCGTTAGCATTTCATTTACAAGGTAAATTTCATTTGCCGCAAGGCAAATTTCATTACAAATAATCTGCGATTATTTGTTAAGAGCTTCCTCAACAGCAACAGCGACAGAGACAGTCATACCGACCATGGGCCACGAGCTTGCCCGCCGCCGGTGGCGGGAGGAGGGCAAGCGTAGTGTGTGCCGCGGTCGACAGCTGACGCAGCCGCTTTAGCGGCAAGGAAGATGTCGGGCACCGCAAACGGCCGCGTTGCTCTGCGCTGCCTGACGGCAGATGAAGCAGAGCATAAGCGTGTGCCGCGGTCGACAGTTGACGCAGCCGCTTTAGCGGCAAGGAAGATGTCGGGCACCGCAAACGGACAAGCAATCCGCAACCTGCAAGCAGATTGCCACCTTACAACCCCAATGGTCGGTTGGTATGCAAAAAAGGCATCTGCGTTTGCAGTTGCCTTTTTCATGTATTGGGTGAATTATTTCAGACTGTCCTTCTGAGCAGCCGGATGCCTGCGACGACAGGGATGCCTCCTGCAACAAATGCAAAGAAAATGGCACCTTTGGAAACAGCAAAGAAGTATTCTCTAGCTGTTTGGTACATATGTATTTTGCCTTCGTTGAGCCACATTTGCACGCAATGCCAATACTGGCAGGCAATGATGCCGACAGTAAGCAGAACGCCGAACAGTATTAGACTTATACCGATTGCTTTTATCTTTTTCATTAGATGCTCCTTTGGAGATTGAAAAGCAAGGGCATCTGCAAAAGCAGATGCCCTTAGGTTTTTAATTACTTCAAGGATTCCTCAACAGCAACAGCCACGGAGACAGTCATGCCTACCATGGGGTTGTTGCCTGCGCCCAGGAAGCCCATCATTTCCACGTGGGCAGGCACAGAGGAGGAGCCGGCGAACTGAGCATCGCCGTGCATACGGCCCATGGTGTCGGTCAGGCCATAGGAAGCGGGGCCTGCAGCCATGTTGTCCGGGTGCAGGGTACGGCCCGTGCCACCGCCGGAGGCAACGGAGAAGTACTTCTTGCCCTGCTCGATGCACTCTTTCTTGTAAGTGCCGGCAACGGGGTGCTGGAAGCGGGTGGGGTTGGTGGAGTTACCGGTGATGGAAACGTCCACGCCTTCGTGGTGCATAACGGCAACGCCCTCGCGGACATCGTCACAGCCGTAGCAGTTAACAGCAGCGCGCTCACCGTCGGAATAGGCAATCTTGTTGACGATCTTCAGTTCACCCGTGTAGTAGTCAAACTGGGTCTGCACATAGGTGAAGCCGTTGATACGGGAGATGATCTGAGCAGCGTCCTTGCCCAGACCGTTGAGGATAACGCGCAGGGGCTCTTTACGAGCCTTGTTGGCACTTCTTGCAATACCGATAGCGCCTTCAGCAGCGGCAAAGGACTCGTGACCTGCCAGAAAGGCAAAGCACTTGGTCTCGTCACGCAGCAGCATGGCGCCCAGGTTGCCGTGACCCAGACCAACCTTGCGGTCCTCAGCAACAGAGCCGGGGATGCAGAAGGCCTGCAGGCCGATACCGATGGCTTCAGCAGCCTCGGCGGCGTTCTTTACACCCTTCTTGATAGCGATGGCGGCGCCTACGCAGTAAGCCCAGGCAACGTCCTCAAAAGCGATGGGCTGAATGCCCTTGGCAATTTCATAGGGGTCGAAGCCCTTAGCCTGGCACAGCTCGCGGCAAGCCTCCACGGAGGG
>JAZMZJ010000079.1:0-5370 GCA_045585915.1 Faecousia sp.
TTCTTGCTGGGCAGTTCGCCGAAACCATTGAGCTGGTCTGCGGACAGAACGCTGCCTTCAACAACGCCGCCCTTAATGGACAGGGGAAGCTTGTTCTTCTTGGCGAACTCACATACGATGCGAGCAGGAGCGATAGGATCGCCGGTGGTGCTGGCCATAGCGGTAGTGCCGTTGAGAACCTCATCGAAATCGTAACCGTTTTCCTTGGTTGCGAAACGGGTCAGGGTGTTCTTAACAACAGTGTATTCCACGCCAGCCTCACGGAACTGCTTACGCAGCTCGGTATCCTGAGCAACATTGATGCCTTTGTAGTCAACGAAAACCACGGAAGTTGCTTCCTTGATCTTGCCGGACAGAGCTTCAACAGCTGCCTTCTTGCTCTCAAGAACCTTTGCGTTGGGCATTGTGTTTTCACCTCCGAAAAAATAAGTGTCCTCCTGCCACAAGACAGAAAGACACGCAAATAAATCATATCCACGCACCTCGGCAGGATTTACGGCCTAAGCCACCTGCTGTCTTTGGCAACTCCAGTATTATATAGGATTATTTCTGCTATGTCAAGCATTTTTTGCATTATTTTTTTAGTGTTTTCCCTGTTTTTCGCGCCTTTCGTCAAAATATACAGTTTTTTGTGAAGAAATTCCAAATGTTCGTCAGTGGTGTATAAATGTCCGCAGAGGAGGGAAAATTCGTTGACATTTTTTAGCGAAAGTGTTATAATCAGCCTATCTTGCACATTGTGCATGGAAAGGACAGATGAGAAATGAAAAGACTTATCGCAATTGTATGTACTGCTGTTATGCTTCTGGCAGTTTTGACCGCCTGTCAGACAGCACCTGAAAAGACCGATGATGGCAAGTATGTCATCGGCATCTGCCAAATTGCGCCCCATCCGGCCCTGGATGATGCAACCCGTGGCTTTAAGGATGCTGTTGTTGCAGCCCTTGGCGCTGAAAATGTGACCTTTGAGTTTGGTGATGCTGCCAACGAGGCAAGCAACTGCTCCACCATTATCAATGGCTTTGTTTCTTCCAATGTGGACCTGATTATGGCAAATGCCACGCCCGTTGTTGCCGCTGCCTATAATGCCACGGACACCATTCCCATTTTAGGCACTTCCGTTACCGAGTACGGTGTTGCCTTGGGCCTTAAGAATTTCACCGGCACAGTTGGCGAAAATGTTTCCGGAACTTCTGACCTGGCCGATCTGTCCAAGCAGGCGGATATGATTGTCGATTGGGTCCCTGATGCACAAAAGGTTGCTTTGCTGTATTGCAGCGCTGAGCCCAATTCTCAGTACCAGGTGGATGTGGTTATGGAAGAGCTGTCGGATATGGGCCTGGAGTGCCGCACTTTCGCTTTTGCCGATACCAGCGATATGATTTCTGTTACCACTGAGGCTGCCAGCTATGCCGATGTGATTTATATTCCCACCGACAACACCGCAGCAAACTATGCATCTGCAATCGGTGCCGTTTGTATCCCTGCTGGCGTGCCAGTTATTGCCGGTGAGGCAGGCACCTGCCGCGGCTGCGGTATTGCCACCATGTCCATTGATTACTATGACTTGGGCTACACCACAGGTCAGATGGCCGTGGAAATTCTTCGCGACGGCGCAGACATCACCAAGATGCCTATCCGCTATGCCCCCGAGGTTACCTATTATTATAATGAAGAAATTTGTACCGCCCTGGGCATCACACCCCTTGACGGCTACGAGAAGCTTCCAGCTGCTGAATAATGCAAATGGGCAAGACGGTTTTCCGCCTTGCCCCTTGGCGTAATATAAAAGATTATTGAGGAGAACGACCCGATGTTTTTGGATCGCTTGTTGAATTTTGGCAATGCTTTGCCCGGCGTTGCCTCTCTTGGCCTGATATGGGGTATTATGGCCATCGGCCTGTATATCACCTATAAGATTCTTAACTTATCTGACCTTACGGTGGACGGCTCATTCTGCACCGGCGGCGCAGTTTGTATTCTTATGCTGGCAATGGGGCAGCCTGCCTGGCTTGCCATGATTTGCGCCTTTGCTGCTGGTATGCTGGCTGGCGCAGTCACGGGCTTTTTGCATACTGTCTGCAAAATTCCGGCAATTTTGTCCGGTATTTTGACCCAGCTTGGTCTTTGGACTGTGAATATGATTATTATGGGTTTGCAGCAAGGAGAGCTGATTTCCACCCTGACCATTCCTGCCCGTAACAGCTCTTTGTTTGTTTCTGCTCTGTACCTGTCTAAGGCGCTGGATGGCTCCAAGCCCTTTTATCTGTATCCGCCCTTGTCTGTCGGCATCCTTACAGTGCTGATCATTGGTGCTCTTTATTGGTTCTTTGGCACGGAACGGGGCGCCTCTCTGCGAGCTACCGGTGCCAATGAGCATATGGCAAAGGCCCAGGGCATCAACACCAACGCAAACAAAATGATAGGCCTGATGCTTGCCAACGGCCTTGTGGCCCTGTCTGGCTCTTTGTTTGCCCAGTATAACGGCAATGCAGAAATCAATATGGGCCGCGGCGCCATTGTTATTGGCCTTGCTGCTATTATTATTGGTGATGTTCTGTTTGGAAAGCTGTTTAAGAACTTTGCCTTGAAGCTTGTTGCTGTAAGCATTGGCTCCATCATTTATTACGTTGTCATTCAGGCTGTGCTGACCCTTTTAAAGGTGGATTCTCAGTACTTGAAGCTGATGTCTGCGGTGATCGTGGCAATTTTCCTGGCTGTGAGCAATATCGAAGGCAAGCATCACAAAAAGCATGGAAAGAAGGAGGTGCCGGTATGCTCCAAATAAATGGCATTCATAAGACCTTTAATGCCGGCACAATCAATGAAAAACGGGCCCTTCAGGGCGTAGACCTCCATTTGAAGCCCGGTGATTTTGTTACGGTTATTGGCGGTAACGGCGCAGGCAAATCCACAATGCTTAACTGCGTTTCCGGCGCTTATCCGGTGGATGAGGGTAAGATTCTTATTGACGGCATTGATGTAACCGGCCTTCCTGAATATAAGCGGGCCAAGTACATTGGTCGTGTGTTCCAAGACCCCATGATGGGCACAGCCGCCACCATGCAGATTGAAGAGAATCTTGCCCTTGCAGCCCGCAGAGGCAAGCTTCGCACCCTTCTGCCCGGCATCACAAAGGCAGAGCGGGCTGAATACAAGGAAATGCTGAAGATTCTTGACCTGGGCCTTGAGGACCGTATGACCGCCAAGGTCGGCCTGCTTTCCGGCGGCCAGCGGCAGGCGCTGACCCTTTTGATGGCAACCCTCAAGAAGCCCAAGCTTCTGCTGCTTGACGAGCATACGGCTGCGCTTGACCCCAAAACCGCAGCTAAGGTGCTGGAGGTTACAGAAAAGATTGTTACCAAGGATAACCTCACAACCCTGATGATTACCCATAATATGCGTGATGCCATTGCCTACGGCAATCGGCTGATTATGATGTATGACGGAAGAATTGTGGTGGATGTTTCCGGTGAAGACAAGAAGCACCTGACTGTTGAGCAGCTGCTTGCACTGTTCAGCCAGGCAAGCGGCTCTGACGAAGTGAATGATAAATTGATACTTGGCTAGTCGAACCCAAGTAGCCCCTCAGCCTAAAAAATCACCCGGAAGCGGTTGCTTCCGGGTGATTTTTAATGATGAATTAGGAATACTTGGCAGTGTTGACCTTAACACCGGGGCCCATGGTGGAAACAACCACGCAGGACCGGATATACTGACCCTTGGCTGCGGCGGGCTTAGCTTTAACAACAGCCTGCATCAGGGTATCCATATTCTCGGTCAGCTTCTCAGTGCCGAAGGAAACCTTGCCAATGGGGCAGTGGATGATGTTGGTCTTGTCCAGACGGTACTCAACCTTACCAGCCTTGATTTCCTGAACAGCGGCTGCCACGTTGGGAGTGACAGTGCCGGCCTTGGGGGAGGGCATCAGACCCTTGGGGCCCAGAACCTTACCCAGACGGCCTACAACGCCCATCATGTCAGGGGTAGCAACAACCACGTCGAACTCAAACCAGTTCTCCTTGGTGATTTTCTCAACCAACTCCATGCCGCCTGCGAAATCAGCGCCGGCTGCCAGAGCCTCGTCCACCTTGGCGTCCTTAGCGAAAACCAGAACGCGGCGGGTCTTACCGGTACCGTTGGGCAGAACCACGGCACCACGGACCTGCTGGTCAGCGTGACGGGAGTCAACACCCAACTTAATGTGCAGCTCAACGGTCTCGTCGAACTTTGCGGAAGCACCCTTCACTACCAGATCCAGGGCCTCACTGGGATCATACTGAACAGAGCGGTCAATCAGCTTGGCGCTCTCCTTATACTTTTTGCCTCTAAACACTTGTTATATCCTCCTTATAGTGGTGATGCGGAAAAATCCTCCCACATTTCCGAGCAGTTTTCTCGGATAGCAAATAATCAATCAACAACGGTGACGCCCATGGAGCGGCAAGTGCCGGCAACCTGAGCCTCTGCGGCCTCGAGAGAGTTCACATTCAGATCGGGCATCTTGGTTTTGGCGATCTCAGAAACCTGAGCGCGGGTGATGGTGCCGACCTTAGTCTTGTTGGGGACTCCGGAACCCTTTTCCAGACCGATAGCCTTCATGATCAGCTGGGGGGTCGGAGGGGTCTTGGTGATAAAGGTAAAGCTGCGGTCTGCATAAACAGTGATAACAACAGGAATCTTGTAGCCTTCCATAGCCTGGGTACGGGCGTTGAATTCCTTGATGAAAGCGGCGATGTTAACGCCGTGCTGACCCAGAGCAGGGCCTACAGGGGGGGATGCGGTAGCCTTAGCGGCGTTGATCTGAAGTTTGATAATGCCAGTGACTTTCTGTGCCATAATAAGCACCTCCTGAATAAAATGTGGTAATATGCACTTAGTGCATTTCTTGCGGGGCTTACGCCCCTCCCACGGTCCGACCGTAAACGGTCCGATGCGTTATTGGGAAATTACTTCAACCTGATCGAGCTCAAGCTCAATTGCGGTCTCACGGCCAAACATGGATACAATCACGCTGACCGCGTTCTGATCGACCTCAATGCTGTCCACAGTTCCGGTGAAGGAGGACAGAGGACCGTCGAGGATACGGACAGTGTCGCCAACCTGGTAGTTGACCACAATTTCCTTCTTCTCAACACCCATCTGATATACTTCTTCTTCGGTCAGGGGCAGGGGGTCGTTGCTGGACGCGCCAACAAAGCCGGACACGCCGCGTACATTGCGAATGACATGCCAGGTGTCATCACTGTAAACCATCTTGACGAAAACATAGCCGGGATAGAGCTTGCGGTCATAAGTCTTGCTTACACCGGACTCGGTGATCTCAGTAACTGTTTCCATAGGGATGGCTACAACCAGGATTTCATCCTG
>JAZMZJ010000080.1:0-40230 GCA_045585915.1 Faecousia sp.
ATACTACGTCAAAAAGCCACGGCAGGCGTCAGCCTTACCGTGGCTTTTTATCTTGTCTTGCAGAAAAATCTCTCACTTTGGAGTGCTTCGCAGTTTTGAATTTAAGATTTTTGCTCACGGAAATATCCAGAGGCCGCAGGAATACTGGGTGTATTTCAAGGACGATGGATTTTCTGTGGGGAAAAAGATTTATTCAAAACCGTGTAAATCCCTATGTGAGCCCGCCCAACGAAGCCCTTTGTTTTAGTAATCCAGTTCCTCTTTGGAAATATATATGGGTCTGTTCTTGGTTTGTTCAAAGGTTCTGCCAACATATTCGCCAATCACGCCAATACAAAATAGCTGAATGCCGCCAAGCAAAAGAATCAGAACGATTATTGTGGCGTAGCCGGGAACATCAATGCCGGCAATTAGTTTTTGCAGCACAACAACGCAAATATAAATTAAAGATGCAAAGGATGTGAGTCCACCAAGAAAGGTGGCAATGCGCAGGGGCTTTGTAGAATAGCCGATAATTCCGTCAATGGCATAGTTCATAAGCTTGGTAAAGCTCCATTTGCTGGTGCCTGCCACACGCTCACAAGCGGTGTAGGGAATAAAGCAAGTGCTATAGCCAACCCAGGCAAAAATGCCCTTTGAAAACCGGTGGTACTCAGCAAGCTTCAGTATGCTTTCAGCCACGCTGCGACGCATAGTACGAAAATCGCTGGCATCAGATTTGAACTTGACATTTGCCAGCTTATTGATTATACCATAGAAGCTCTTTTTGAAGAAAGACAATATTTTGCCTTCGCCACGGCGGTCCTGATAGGCAGCAACCAAGTCATATTCCGGCTGCTCATCAAGAATCTTCACCATTTCCCGAGCAATTTCCGGCCGCTGCTGCAGGTCAGCATCAATCAGGCAGATATAATCACCGGATGCCTTCTTCATGCCCGCATAGATGGCGGATTCTTTGCCAAAATTACGGGAAAAGCTAACTACCTTAACAGGACATTTTTGCGCTTTGTGGAGCTTTCTGAGCTCGTGGAGAGTGGCATCTCGGCTACCATCGTCAACAAAGACAATCTCATAGTCATATCCACATCCGTCAAAGGCATCAATTGCAGCTTTCTGAAAGGCAGCAACGCTTTCGGCCTCGTTATAGCAGGGAACTACCAGTGAAAGTTTCATAGCAATGACTTCCTTTCTGTTTTCAGTATTATATTAGATATTTTTCAATTCGTCAAGACAGGTTCAATATTTCAATTATGTGTTGACAGTACAGAGAAAATGTGCTATTTTTACATCGTTAAATGCATTGACGGAGAGTTTTTGCTGGATGTCCCTTCAGAGAGCGTGTGGTAGGTGTGAACGCGCAGGACGCCGGTAAATTGTCGCTCCTGAGCAGATTCCCTGAGCAAAGTAGGGGAGTACGGGTATGCCCGTTATCGCTTTTAAGTGCCCGTTTTTCGGGAATTCAGGTGGTACCACGGAAAGTATTTTTTCGTCCTGAGCATTTTGCTCAGGACGTTTTTTCATTTAAAGGAGTGATTTCTATGTCTAGAGAATTACCCAAGGTATACGAGCCGCAGCAAGTAGAAAACCGCATCTATAAGATGTGGGAGGACGGTGGCTATTTTAAGCCCACCGGTAGCGCTGAAAAGAAGCCTTTTACAATCGTAATGCCGCCGCCCAATGTTACAGGACAGCTGCATATGGGCCATGCAATGGATGCTACATTGCAGGATACGCTCATCCGATTCAAACGGATGCAGGGCTATGATGCCTTGTGGGTGCCCGGTACCGACCATGCCGGTATTGCCACGCAGATTAAGGTTGAAGAGGAGCTGCGCAAAACTGAGGGCCTGAGCCGCCATGATTTAGGTCGCGAAAAGTTCCTGGAGCGCGTTTGGGACTGGAAGCATAAATATGGCAACCGCATTGTTGAACAGCAAAAAAAGCTTGGCGCATCCTGTGATTGGAGCCGCGCCCGTTTCACCATGGACGAAGGCTGCTCCAAGGCAGTGCGCGAGGTATTCGTATCCCTTTATGAAAAAGGACTTATCTATAAAGGCAGCCGAATTGTTAACTGGTGCCCCCATTGTATTACCGCCCTTTCTGACGCAGAGGTTGAGTATGTGGATAAGCCCGGTAAGCTTTGGCACTTAAAATATCCCATTACCGGTCAGCCGGGCCGGTATGTAGTTGTTGCAACGACACGGCCGGAAACCATGCTTGGCGACTCCGGCATTGCCGTTAACCCCAACGATGCGCGTTATACAGGCCTCATTGGCAAAACCTGTATGCTGCCACTTATGGACCGGGAAATCCCAATCGTTGCAGACGACTATGTTGACCTGGAGTTTGGCACTGGCTGCGTTAAGATGACTCCTGCCCACGACCCCAATGACTTTGAGGTTGGACTGCGGCACAACTTAGAGTCCATCCGTGTGTTGGATGATAACGGCAAGGTCAATTCCCTTGGTGGCAAATACTGCGGCCTCGACCGCTATGAGGCGAGAAAAGCAATTGTGGCCGATTTGGATGCTATGGGCCTGCTGGAGAAAATTGAGGACCATCAGCACAATGTTGGCACTTGCTACCGTTGCGGAAATGATGTTGAGCCTATTGTTTCTGCTCAGTGGTTCGTAAAGATGGAACCCCTTGCCCGCGAAGCCATTGCCTGTGTCCGCAGCGGCCAAACCAAGTTCGTACCGGAGCGCTTTACCAAGAACTATATGAACTGGATGGAAAACTTGCACGATTGGTGCATTTCCCGTCAGCTTTGGTGGGGTCATCAGATACCTGTTTGGTACTGCGCTGAATGTGGCCATATGACTTGCACCCGCCATGACCCTTGCGCCTGCGAAAAGTGCGGCAGCGCCAATATTGAACGGGATCCCGATGTGCTTGACACCTGGTTTAGCTCCGCCCTGTGGCCGTTTTCCACTCTTGGTTGGCCGGAGCAGACGGATGATCTGCAAAAATATTATCCTACTGATGTGCTTGTCACCGGCTATGATATTATTACCTTCTGGGTTTCCCGTATGATCGTATCCGGTATGGAGCATATGGAAAAGGCACCCTTCCACACGGTGCTGATTCACGGCCTTGTGCGTGATGACAAGGGCCGCAAGATGTCCAAGAGCCTGGGCAACGGCATCGATCCGCTGGAAATGATTGATAAGTACGGCTGTGATGCCCTGCGCATGAACATGGTCACCGGCAACTCTCCCGGAAACGATATGCGCTTCTTTGTGGAGCGTTGTGAAGCTATGCGCAATTTTGCTAACAAGCTTTGGAATGCCAGCCGTTATGTGCTGATGAACCTTGGTGAGGACGCTAAGAATCAGCTTCCTGATGAAGCAGATCTGACAATTGCTGACAAGTGGGTGCTCTCCAAACTCAATCGGTTGGTTGCTGAGGTTACGGATAACCTGGAAAAATATGAGCTTGGCGTTGCCATCCAAAAGGTTTATGATTTCCTGTGGGATACCTATTGTGACTGGTATATTGAGCTGACCAAAGCAAGGCTTTACAGCGAAAATGCCGCCCAAAAAGCTTCTGCTCTGCAGGTGCTGGTTTATGTTTTGGATCAAACCCTGCGTTTGCTGCATCCGTTTATGCCCTTTATCACCGAAGAGATTTGGCAGAGCCTGCCTCATGAGGGGGATGCTCTGATTGTAGCTAACTGGCCGCAATATAGTGAGCACCTGCATTTCCGTGAAGAGGAGCTACTGATGGAATCCGTTATGAATGCCATTCGTGCTATCCGCAACAGAAGAGCAGAATTGAATGTGCCTCCCTCCAAAAAGGCAGCACTTTATGTGGTAACCAATAAGCCCCATGTATTTGCTGAGGGTGAAGGTTTTATTCAGCGCCTGGCTTATGCAGATGCAGTAACCCTTTTGGATAAAGAGCCTGATAATATTGACGGTATGGTGTGCTGTACCACCGCAGATGCTAAGCTCTATATCCCGATGGGTCAGCTTGTGGATGTGGAAAAGGAACTGGACCGCATTGGCAAGGAACTGGAAAAAGCAAGAAAGAACCTTGCTATGCTGCACAGTAAGCTCTCCAATGAGAATTTTGTTTCAAGAGCTCCGGAAGCGGTTGTTGCCGCAGAAAAGGAAAAAGCAGCTAAAGCAGCAGATTTGATTGCTCAGCTCGAAGAAAGCGAAAAAGCGCTGAAAAAGCTGTAAATTTATAAATATTGTGGCGTGTAACTTCGGTTACACGCCACTTATTTTTTCTGCGCCTAAATGCGATTGCAAATCCAAAAATCCTTTGTTTATACTGAAAAAGCATATTGAAGCAAGGAGGTTTATTCATGAATTTCACCAGCTTTCTGCAAGAAGGCAAATTAACCGTAGCACTTACAGGAGAGATAGACCACCACAGGGCAAAGGATTGTATACAGATTCTTAAGTCAAAAATCGAAGCATACAATCCACTGGTTTGTATCCTGGATTTTGAAGATGTCACCTTTATGGATTCTTCCGGGATCGCAGTTGTAATCAACACATTAAGACAAATGAACAAAATTCGCGGAACACTCATTTTGGCAGGACTGAAAGAACAACCAATGAAGGTGTTTCGCACATCAGGCATTGATAAATTGGTGCAAATTAAGGAGAAAGTATAATGAAATTTGATAATTACATGATTTTGGAGTTTCCAAGCAAGTCCTGCAATGAAGCTTTTGCCCGTTCAGCCGTTGCAGCATTTGCAGCGCAGCTTGATCCTACCCTTGAGGAACTCGGGGACATTCGCACGGCAGTATCGGAAGCCGTAACCAATTGCATTGTTCATGCTTATCCGGACGGATTAGGGATTATCACCCTTCGGTGTCGCATTTTAAAAGATAATATACTGGACATTGTGGTAAAGGATAGGGGAGTGGGAATTGCGGATATTGCACAGGCAACAAAGCCCATGTTCACTACCGGCGGATGCGACAGAAGCGGCATGGGCTTTACCATTATGGAAAGTTTTATGACAAGCTTTTCGGTTACTTCCGAGCCCGAAAAGGGTACAGCAGTGCATATGCGACGTAAAATACAGCGAAAAAAATGACGAGAACAGAAGAATTGATCATCCGTTCTCAAGCTGGAGATGAACAGGCAAAGCAGTCGCTGGTAGATGAAAATAACGGCCTTATTTGGTCGGTTGCCCGGCGGTTCATTGGCAGAGGCGCAGAAACTGACGACCTTTATCAGCTTGGCTGCCTTGGTTTTCTGAAGGCTGTAGATGGCTTTGATATGCGCTTTGGGACACAGTTTTCCACATATGCCGTGCCGAAAATCAGCGGTGAAATTCGCAGGTTTTTACGGGATGATGGCGCAATAAAGGTATCCCGTGGCCTTAAGGAGCGAGCTGCGGCAGTAAATTCTGCAAGAGCATCGCTGCTTCAGGAAACCGGCAGAGAGCCAACCTTGCAAGAGCTGTCAATACAAACCGGATTTTCACCCGAAGAAATTGCAGAAGCGGATATTGCAACCTCTGCAACGGAATCTATTCAGCAGGAAAGTGGAGAAGATGGCTTTAGCCTTGAGAAGATTCTCTGCGATACCCAAACGGAGGACAAGCTTTTAGAGCATATATCTCTTAGGCAAGCAATTTCAAAATTGCCTGAAAAAGAGGCCCTTGTTATTCACCTTCGCTATTTTCACGGCCTAACGCAAAGCAGAGTTTCAGCCGTACTGCAGGTGAGTCAGGTGCAGATTTCCAGGATTGAAAAAAAGGCATTGGCCCATTTAAAACAATACCTGGAATAATTATGGATTTACTCTTTACCTTTTGATGAAAATCAGTTAAAATATAAGCATCAATTTTAAGACAGGTGCTTTATGAACGAAGAACTGATGCAAAGATTCATTGCCGCCAGGCGGCGGTATATTGAATCCCAATTCGCCAATCTAAATCCTATGCAGCGTCAGGCTGTTATGACAACTGACGGTCCGTTGCTGCTGTTAGCAGGTGCAGGCAGCGGAAAAACCACTGTACTAATTAACCGAATAGCCAACTTAATACGCTTTGGCTGCGGAAGTGACAGCAATCTGGTGCCGGATACAATTACGGAGGATGATGTGCTGTTTTTGGAAGGCCTGTCCAATGAAATCAGCCCCATGGACAGCCATCGTGCAGACCTCCTGTGCGCTGTAGAGCCGGCTTTGCCATGGAGCATAATTGCCATTACATTCACCAATAAAGCAGCTAACGAGCTTAAGGATCGCCTGTGTGCCATGCTCGGGCCGGAAGGTCAGGATGTTTGGGCAATGACCTTTCACAGCGCCTGCTGCCGGATTCTGCGCCGGGACATTGAGCGTCTCGGCTATACCGGAAGCTTCACAATTTATGACTCCGCTGATTCCGAACGGGTTATGAAGGACATCATCAAGGACATGGGCCTGGATGATAAAACCTTCCCGGCAAAATTTGTGCTTACCCTTATTAGCCGTGAGAAGGACCGAATGGTGAATCCTGAGCAAATGCTTGAGAATGTGCAGGAAGCTGGCGATATCCGTATGCTTCAGGTGGCGAGGGCATATATGCGCTACCAAAAAAAGCTAAAAGAAAACAATGCTTTGGACTTCGACGATATCATTTTCAAAACCGTGGAGCTTTTGCAGCAAAACGAGGATGTTCGTACATACTATCAGCGCAAATTCCGTTATGTGCTTGTAGATGAGTATCAGGACACCAACCACATTCAGTATCTGCTCACCTCACTGCTTGCCGGTGGATATGAGAATATCTGCGTTGTGGGTGATGATGACCAGAGCATTTATCGCTTCCGCGGTGCAACGATTGAAAATATTCTGAACTTTGAAAAGCAATATAAGAACAGCAAGCTTATTCGGCTGGAACAGAATTATCGTTCTACTCAGTCCATACTAAACGCGGCAAATGCTGTGATTTCTCACAATATCGGCCGTAAAGGAAAGCGCCTTTGGACCGCCAATGACATGGGCGCGCCTATCACCGTTTACGAGGCTGCTGACGAGGGCGCAGAGGCCAATTATGTTGCAGGGCAGATTATATCTGGGGCTAAGAATGGCGGATTTAGGAACTATGCAATTTTATACCGCACCAATGCCCAATCCAACGCCTTAGAATTTGCCTTTAAGCGTAACGGAATCCCTTACCGGGTCATTGGTGGTATGCGTTTTTTTGACCGGGCCGAGGTTAAGGATATGCTGGCATATCTTTGTGTGATTAACAACCGGGCAGATGATTTGCGGTTAAACCGCATTATCAACAATCCCCCAAGAGGCCTTGGCGCAAAGACTATAGATACGGCTTTGCGTCTTGCCGATGCAGAAGGCCAGGGCCTTTACAAGGTTATCAGCGACCCTTATTCTTATGCACCCCTTGAAAAGAGCGCGCAAAAATTCATTCAATTTTCCATGCTTATCGAAGAGCTTGCAGCGCTGCTGGACGAGGGGATGCCCCTTGGAGAATTTTATGAGCAGGTAATGCAGCGGACAGGATATGTGGCTATGCTGGAAAGCAAACCCACGGAGGAAAACAAAACGCGTTTGGAGAATATTCAGGAACTTAAATCCAGCATTGCCGCCTATGTGCAAAATGCCGAGGTGCCAACCCTTGCCGGTTTCCTGGAGGAAATTGCTCTTTACACGGATATCGAGCAATATAACGAAGATGACGATGCTGCCGTGATGATGACAATGCACTCTGCAAAGGGCCTTGAATTTCCCCATGTATTTCTGGTGGGCTTTGAGGACGGGCTTTTTCCCGGGATGCGCGCCATTGGTGAAATGGACGAAATGGAGGAGGAGCGACGGCTTTGCTACGTGGCAATCACCCGTGCGAAGAAATCGCTGACCATATCCCATGCTCGCCAAAGAATGCTCTATGGACGCACCAATGCTGCAATGCCGTCCCGATTTATCGGGGAGATACCCGAGGACATCACTGTGAAAAAAGGTGCATATCACACACCGGCATACACAGCATATCAATCAAACTTCAATAAGCCTGCTATGCCAAAACGCAGCTATGATTTCGGGGCCCCTTCAACGCAAAGGCAGCCTGCCCTTGATCTAAATAAAGGGGATATGGTTCAGCACACTTCCTTCGGTCAGGGTATGGTTCTTAGCGTGATGAAGATGGGCGGCGACGCTCTTTTGGAAATCGCCTTTGACAGGTTCGGCACGAAAAAGCTAATGGCAAACACTGCCTCTGCTCATATGAAAAAATTGTAATAAATTTCCCTTTTGTCCATAAAATTTCCCGGGGGGATATGGGTGAAGCGACGTTTTGGCTGCTTGTTTCGTTTTTTCATATTGGCACTTGTGCTGATTTTATGCCTGTTTGTGGGCTTTCGCAAAAAATACCGGGATGCGATTCATGATTTAAGCGAAACGCAAGTAAAAAATGCAACCTCAGACCTTTTGAACGATGCAATTGACCGGCAGATTGCGGCAGGAGAAATCCATTATGACCGCATGGTTTATTTTGAAAAGGATTTAGAGGGGCGCATTACAGCCCTGAAGACCAATATGACCGAGGTCAACCGGCTCAAAACAAGCGTACTCAACCGCATTAACCAAGAGGTGCTGACTATGGACACATCGTACCTTGGCATTCCGCTTGGCAGCCTTATCTTGCCGGAATTTCTGTCAGGTAAAGGACCGGATATTCCTGTTAAAATTCTTGCTATTCGCAATTCCGAAGCTTCTTTTGACAGCAGCTTCACCGAAGCAGGCATAAACCAAACGCTGCACCAAATCATTATGGAACTGCGTGTGGATATAACCGTGCTGGTGCTTGGACAAACTAACAGCTTTACAGTTGTCAGCCATGTAGTTGTAGCAGAAACCATTATTGTAGGGCGTGTTCCCGATACATTCTTGCAATCCGGAGGGTAAAATGAACGATAAAGAAAGAATCCTGGAGCTTACCAAGCTTTTGAATGAAGCAAATTATCGCTATTATGTGCTCGATGACCCCACTATGCCCGATTTTGAATACGACCGTCTTCTCCGAAATTTGGAAGAACTGGAAAAAGCACACCCTGATTGGGTTCAGCCTGATTCACCTACGCTTCGTGTTGGTGGCCTGGCGCTTAGCAAGTTTGAAAAGGTGACCCACTCTGTTCCGTTAATGAGTCTGCAGGATGTGTTTTCCTTGGAAGAGCTGGATGAATTTATTGAGAAAATTCAGGTGACATATCCCGAAACAGAATTTACCGTTGAGCCAAAAATCGACGGCTTATCCGTTGCTTTGGAATACGAGAACGGCGTTTTTGTGCGTGGCGCAACCCGCGGTGACGGCAATGTTGGCGAAGATGTTACTGAAAATCTTAAAACCATACATTCCATCCCTATGACTCTTGAAAACGCGCCCGAAAAGCTTATCGTTCGTGGCGAAGTATATATGCCTAAAAAGAGTTTTGAAAGGCTCAACGCCCGGCAAGAGGAAGAGGGAAAGCCCTTATTTGCCAACCCTCGGAACGCTGCTGCCGGCTCTTTGCGGCAGCTTGATCCGCAAATTGCCGCAAAAAGAGGGTTAGACATCCTGATTTTCAATGTTCAGCTTGCCAATGGTGTGACGTTTACAAGCCATACGCAGTCATTGCAATTCCTTCGTGATCTTAAGTTCAAGGTTGTTTCTTCTGAAGTGTTTGTTGGCTTGGATGCGATTAATGATTATGTTTTGTCTATCAATGAAAACAGGGAACAGCTATCTTGCGATATTGACGGAGCAGTTATTAAGGTCAATCAGCTTTCCATTCGGGAAAAACTTGGAGCAACTGCTAAGTTTCCTAAATGGGCTGCTGCGTATAAATATCCTCCGGAAATTAAGCCTACCGTAGTGGAGGATATTGTCGTCCAGGTGGGTCGCACCGGCGTGCTGACGCCCAAAGCAGTTGTGCGGCCTGTGCGCCTTGCCGGCACCACTGTGACAAATGCAACACTGCACAATCAGGATTTTATCAGCCAACGGGATATCCGCATTGGTGACACAGTGATGATCCGCAAAGCAGGTGAGATCATCCCCGAAATTTTGGAGGTTGATTTTACAAAGCGTCCCGAGGGAACAGTAACCTATGTGCTGCCTTGCAGATGTCCTGTTTGCGGAGCGCCTACACGAAAGGATGATGACGGTGCGTTTCTGCGCTGCACCGGCGCAGAATGTCCTGCGCAGCTTTCCAGAAATATTGCGCATTTTGTCAGCAGAGATGCTATGGACGTGGAGGGCCTTGGTGGCGCTATTATTGAAAGCCTTATCGAAAAAGGGTATCTTAATTCGCCAGCTGATATCTATCTTCTTACGCTGGAACAGCTGAAGGATTTATGGCAAAGCGGTGAAATTGCTGCCAAAAAGCTCCTTGCAGCCATAGAAGCCAGCAAAAATCAGGACCTATCCCGTCTTATCTATGCCCTGGGCATTCGACAGGTAGGCGCAAAGACGGGTAAGGTGCTTGCATCTTATTTCGGCACACTCGATGCCCTGATGGAAGCCGATACCGAAACACTGACACAAATCAGCGATGTCGGCGCTGTCACTGCAGGGTTTATCAGAGATTGGTTCAATCAGGAGCAATCCCGGCATATGATTGAGAAGCTGCGTGCAGCAGGTATTAATTTTGAAAACAAGCGCATTATTACCGATATCCGGTTTGCAGGTATGACATTTGTGCTCACCGGAGCATTAACCATGTTCACCAGGGAAGAAGCCACTGAAAAAATTGAGCTCTTTGGTGGAAAGGCTTCCGGCTCCGTATCCAAGAAGACCTCATATGTGGTTGTGGGAGAGAACGCCGGTTCCAAGGAGCGCAAGGCAAGAGAGCTTGGCATTCCCATTTTATCTGAAAACGATTTTTTGAAGATGATTCAATAATAAAAAATACCGGAAAGCAAGTGCTTTCCGGTATTTTTACAGCTTAAAATCTTCTTCCGTATATTTTGAAAAATCAGGTGCCTTTTCTCTGGGCGGAATGCGCTTACAAGGGTCATAGCGGAATTTGCGGCACGCGCTGTATACACCCATAACGCCCCGTTTACTGCAGAGCACATGGTCTTCATCCAGCTTGGCGGCATATTCACAGTAGCTGCAGGAACGGGGGAGCTTTTTACGAAACAGCATAGCTATCTCCTTTTGTTTTTCTTTAATTATACACGACTTTATTTCATAAAGCTACTACTTTTTTCACACATATGCATAGCAGCAGCAAAGCTGCTCCGGACAGTATAGGTAAAAAGACGGGAACTGAGAAGAACAACGGAGAAAGCAAGCAGCATAGCAGCAAGCTGATAATGCATTGCAATACCTTGCCTTTTGCAAATGCGCCGTACGGCAGCGTACCAATTACACTTGCTGTTTGCAGCCAAACACAAAGTCCGCCAAAGGTGAGCATTGGCGTAGCAATAAAATAAACTGTCATCTGATCTGCACCTGTCAGCTGTAGGCAGCCATTAGATAGTTCAAGCATCCCACTTAAAATTGTCGTTAAAAGTATATCAAGCCGGTTAAAAAGGCATTCTTCAAGCAAGACAAGAACGATGCGAAACAAAAGCACCCATCCACATATTTTTCCCATGGTTAAAACTGTGTTTTCAAGGCCTTTTACAAAAGTCGTTGCTGGTACCTTCTGAAGCCTTTTAGCATTTATTTGTTTGTCTGCAAATATATAACCTGTAAAAATTGCACTGAGAATATGAATAAGCCAGATAAAGAGCGTAAGGGGTATATTCTGAACAATGCTTCCAATAATTCCAAATATAAATGCAGGACCTGCGTTGTTACAAAAACGGAGCAAGTGCTTTGCTTCACTATGGCTGATAACTCCGTTATGATAGCTCTGTGCTACAGCATGAGCGCCGGCCGGATAGCCTCCTAAAATTCCTACCAGGAATATGCCTTCTGCGCACATTGGGATGCCGCAGAGGCCGCACAGCGGCCTTAAAATCGCAATCTCAGTTCCATATGCTGCGCTGCTTACCATTGAACCAATGAGCAGGAAGGGAAACAGGGCGGGGATAACTGTATATAAGCACAGTGTAACACCATCCTTTGCTCCTGCCATCACGGATTCTGATTTAACTGCAAACAGCAGAAAAACAGCAATATATATCCAAAGCTGCAATTTTCGCCAAACTTTTCCCATAGTCTTCACCTCAGTTGATAATATGACCATCGTGTTAATTTCAGCACATACCCCATACAATAAACGGAGGAGGTGGTTATATGGAAAAAAAGCAACAGAAAGCAATCATGCCACAGACCAATAAGCCCTTAATTGAGATATTGGGCAACAACCGTGTGCTGATAGAGCATCACAAGGGTATATGCATTTATGAAAGTCAAATGATGCAGATCCGGGTTTGCTATGGCTTCATTGAGATTTCCGGCTGCGACCTCACCATCACGTGTATGAGCAAGGAGCAGCTTGTTATAACCGGCAAAATTGATGGCGTTCGCCTGCTGAGAGGAGACAAAGGATGACGATATGGCAATCTGTTGGCGGTATGATTTCCGTTGAGCTCACCTGTGCAGATGTTCCTGCAACCTTACAGGCGCTTATGAATGCAGGCATAATGCTACATAGCATTTCTTTTCCGACTGCGCTCACGGTCAGAGCCAAAATCAAGCGGCAGGACTTGCGCGGTTTAAAAGCTATCTGCGAAAAAAAGGGCGATAGCGTCCGTATTGACAAGCTTTGGGGCGTCTACTGGACAGCAAAGCAGGCATTGCGCCGTCCTGTACTGATAGCAGGCCTTCTGCTTCTTTGCATAGGGGCATTTTATCTTCCAACCAGGGTGCTTTTCATCCAGGTCAGCGGCAATAGCGGAGTGTCTGATACGGCCATACTGGAGCAGGCAGCTCGTTGTGGCATTATGTTTGGGGCAGCAGCAAAAGATGTGCGTAGTGAGCAAGTGAAAAATCAGCTTCTCGAACAGATTCCCCAGCTGCAGTGGGCTGGCATAAATTTGTCCGGTTGCGTAGCTACCATTGAGGTTAAAGAGAATCTGCAGGAGGTGCAATCACCGGCCATATCCTCTGCGTTGGATATTTATTCATCCCGAGATGCAATTGTTACACACATAGTTGCCACAAAGGGGCTGCCTGCCTGTAAGGTTGGCCAAGGTGTTTCCGCCGGTCAAACCCTTATATCCGCGCATATGCAGGCAGGGGAGGTGCTTATGCACACCGGAGCTGCAGGGGAAATTTACGGAGATACAGTTCGTCAAAACACAAGCATCACACCACTTTCTGTGACGAAACGCAGTGAAATATTGCGACAGGAACAAAATATTTACTTAATTATCGGAAAAAAACAAATAAATTTGCATAATCATAGTGGAATTTACGGTGACAGTTGTGTTAAAATAAGAAGTGAGCAATCGCTGACACTGCCCGGGGGATATGAGCTTCCTGTTACCATAGTCACCGAACGCATTACCTATTATGTAACTGAAAACACTGTGCTGACTGAGGATGCGGTCGCTTGGACAGAGCCGCTTAACAAAAACTATGTTCTTCAGCAGATGATTGCCGGTAAAATACATCATAGCAGCTATTCAGGTTCCGTCGCAGGCAATGCTTATATTCTAAAGGGAAGTTATGCCTGCAATGAAATGATTGGCAGTATTACAAACGAGGAGAAACCCAATGGGGAAGATAGTTGAAAGAATTGTAAATGCAGACCGAATGGAGGATTTGATTGCCGTCTTCGGTTCCTTTGATGAGAATATACGCCGTATTGAAGAAGCTCTTGAGGTTTCTATCGTCAACCGCGGCACCGATCTGAAGGTCACCGGCGACGAAGAAGCTGCCCATAAGGCTGTTAAGACCCTTGAAGGTCTGCTATCCCTTGCTTCCAAAGGAGAGGTTATTGATGAGCAGCGTGTTCGTTATTTGATAACCCTTGTCGGCGAGGGCAATGAGCATCAGGTGGCACAAATGGTCAAGGATGTAGTGTGCATCACCGCAAAAGGAAAGCCTATCAAAGCCAAGACAGTTGGCCAGCAGGCTTATATGCGCGCGATTGCAAAAAACACGGTTACTATTGGCGTTGGTCCTGCAGGTACCGGCAAAACCTATCTTGCCGTTGCCGCTGCCGTGGCAGCATTCCGGGAACGAACTGTCAATCGAATTATCTTGACGCGGCCTGCCGTGGAAGCCGGCGAACGGCTTGGCTTTCTTCCCGGTGATTTACAGAACAAGGTCGATCCATACCTTCGCCCGTTGTACGATGCGCTTTACGATATGCTTGGCGCCGAAACCTTTCAAAAATATCAGGAAAGAGGCTCTATAGAGGTTGCGCCTCTGGCATATATGCGCGGCAGAACCTTGGATGACAGCTTTATTATTCTCGACGAAGCGCAAAATACAACCAAGGAACAAATGAAAATGTTCCTTACACGTCTCGGTTTTGGTTCCAAGATCGTAATCACCGGCGACGTTACCCAAATTGACCTGCCTGCGGATAAAACCTCAGGCCTTAAGGATGCGCTGCGTGTGCTGGAAGGCGTTGAGGATATTGCAATCTGCAAACTCACATCTGCCGATGTAGTGCGCCACGCCCTTGTGCAGAAAATTATTAACGCATACGAAAAAGCTGATAGAAAGCAAGAAGATAAAAAGCCTGTAAAATCTCTGTCCGGCAAGTACCAAAGGAAGAAATAATATGCAAACAAAAATCAACATATCCTTTCAAAATTTCACATTTCGTCGCTTTGCCTTAAGTAACATCATCCGTAAATGTATCAAGGCAACCTTTGAGGCAGAGGGTATTACTGCGCCCCTGGAAATCAATGTGCTTATCACCGATGACCAAGGCATACGGCTAATCAATTCTGCAAGCAGGAATATTGACAAAGCAACCGATGTACTGAGTTTTCCCATGTTTGAAATCACCGCCGGCAATCCGCCTTCTGACTGGAGCAGCTATCTTGACCCTGACACCGGCCTTTGTCCCCTTGGAGATATGGTGATATCTCTGGAGAGGGCAATGGCTCAGGCAGAGGAATTTGGTCACTCTCTTACGCGGGAAATCGGTTATCTTACTATTCATTCCATGCTCCATTTGCTCGGCTACGACCATATGGATGACGGCCCGCAAAAAGCGCAGATGCGTAAAAGGGAAGAGGCTATAGCAGCTTCCGTACCCGGCGTATACAGATAATACACATAAAGGAGAACGATAATGGCTACTAAAACCGCAATGATTACCATCGCCGGTCGTCCCAATGTAGGAAAATCAACCCTCACAAACTATCTTGTTGGGGAAAAGATTGCAATTGTTTCCAATAAGCCGCAAACAACACGAAACCGTATTTGCGGCATTGTCACAAAGGATGATACGCAGTTTGTGTTTGTAGATACTCCCGGTTTTCATAAGCCAAGAACAAAGCTGGGCGACTATATGGTAAATGTGACCAAAGAATCTATTGCCGATGTGGACCTGACCATTCTTATGGTTGAGCCTATTGACTCCATTGGTGCTCAGGAGCAAGCTCTGATTGAACAGTTAACGGCCAGAAAATGCCCTGTTGTATTGGCAATCAATAAAATAGATTCCGTCGAAAAAGAAAACTTACTGGCTGTTATTGATGCCTATTCCAAAGCTGCAAAATTTGATGCAATTATTCCCATCAGCGCAAAAACAGGCGATGGCATTGATGTGCTGCTTAATTTGTGTCAAAAATATGCGGTGGAAAGTCCATTTTTGTTTCCCGATGATATCACCACCGACCAACCTGAGCGCCAGGTGATGGCGGAAATCATCAGGGAAAAGCTGCTTTGGATGTTAGAGAGGGAAGTGCCTCACGGCACCGCCGTCGAGATCACAAAATTCTCTGAACGGGATAGCGGTGTCATTGATATAGATGCCACGATTTACTGCGAGAAAGCCAGCCACAAGGGTATTATCATCGGCAAAAACGGTGAAATGCTTAAGAAAATATCCTCTATGGCACGCACCGATTGCGAGCGATTTATGGGGACAAAGGTTTACCTGACCACATGGGTAAAGGTAAAGGAAAATTGGCGCGACAGCGACTTTCTTGTCAGAAATTTCGGTTACAGAGAATAATTTCCAAGGCTAATATACACTCCCGATGTAAAAGCTATTTGCGGAGGGATGAACATGAAAGCACAGGAGCTTTGGCAATCTTTTCTTGCCACCGGCGCGCCGGAACTATATGTACTGTATACACAAGCAAGGAACGCGGAGGGACTGCATGTTTTTGACGATCCAGGGCCTGGTATTACGGGTCACCAACTACAATGATACAGACGCTCTGCTGACGGTGTTAACCCGTGACCGGGGCAAAATGACGATTAAGGCAAGAGGGTTGCGTCGGAAGAACAGCCCTCTGACCTCGCCTTGCCAATTACTTGCCTATTCTGAATTCACTGTCTTTGAAAACAGGGGCTATTTCAGCACCAATGACGGGCTGTCCATTGAGCTTTTTACAGGCCTTAGAAAGGACCTGCAGAAGCTCTCTCTCGGTACATATTTTGCACAGGTGGCAGAGCTTGTCTGCATGGAGGATTTGCCAAACCCCGAGCTGCTTTCATTGGTACTCAATTGTTTGTATGGACTATCTGCTCTTGACCTCCCCGAAAACCAGGTAAAGGCCGTGTTTGAAATGCGAGTGGCCTGTATCGCAGGTTATATGCCGGATTTGGATGGCTGCTGTAGTTGTGGAAGGGCCGGTGCCGACTATTTCAACATAACCCAGGGGCATCTTGTATGTGGCAGCTGCCTTCATGCCGACCGTACGGGCATACGTATGCCGGTTAGTCCTGCCTCTGTTGACGCTATGCGCTATGTCAGCCGGTGCCACGAAAAGAGACTTTTTTCATTTTATGCAGATGATGCTGCCCTGGAACAGCTTTCGCAAATTACGGAAAGCTATCTGTCCGTGCAGCTGGAACGGGGGTTTTCTGCCCTTGATTTTTACAAGTCGCTGCTACTCACATAAGCGGCAATCAGGAGTTTACTATGTCTGAATTATACGAAAAATCATTAAAAAAGCTTGAGCTTGACCAGGTACTGATGCAGCTTGCCGCCTGCGCAGGTAGCCAGGATGGCAAGGCCCGCTGTCAAGCTCTGCGGCCTGCTTCCAATTTGGATGAGGTGGTTGCTCTTTTAGCGGAAACCACTGCTGCAAGCGAACTGGCAACCCGAAAGGGCAATCCCGGCTTCTCGGAAATAAGCGATATATCTGCAAGCCTTGAAAGGGTAGAAAAGGGAGGTACGCTTCACAATAAAGAGCTTTTGGCAATTGGCCATGTACTTCGCTGCGCCCGTACAATTCGCGGCTATATTTCTGATGATGAAAAGCCAACAGTGCTGGACGACTTGTTCCGTGCGCTTACGCCCAACAAATTTCTGGAAGACAGAATCCTTGGCGCTATACTATCCGATGACGAGATTGCTGACAACGCAAGCCCGGAGCTTGCGGATATTCGACGTCATATGCGCATCCAAAGTGGAAAAATCAAGGAAGTGTTGCAGAAGATCATCTCTTCTCCATCCTATGCAAAACTGTTGCGTGAGCCCATTGTTACCATTCGTCAGGGTAGATATGTTGTACCCGTTAAAAGCGAATGTAAAAACGATGTGCCCGGACTTGTTCACGATGTTTCGGCCACAGGCTCTACATATTTTGTAGAGCCCATGAGCGCTGTCAATGCCAATAACGCCCTTCGGGAACTGGAGATCAAGGAAACCAAAGAAATTGAGCGAATTTTGGCGGAACTTTCTGCACAGGTAGGAATGTACCGGGATGAATTGACCCTTAATTATGAAATGCTTGTACGGTTGGATGTGATTTTTGCCAAGGCGAAGCTTGCCTTCCGTATGCGTGCATGGGCGCCAATTATGAATGACCAGGGCAAAATTGACCTGCGCAAGGCTCGTCATCCTCTCATTGAAAACGCAAAGGTTGTACCCATTTCTCTGCACCTGGGCAAAGACTTTGATTCCATGATCATCACCGGTCCCAACACCGGCGGCAAAACTGTCACCCTGAAAACCATTGGCCTAATGACCCTAATGGCGGAATGCGGCCTGCATATACCTGCCGGTGACGGCAGTGAGCTTTCCACTTTCGATTCCATTCTTGCTGATATTGGCGACGAGCAATCCATAGCCCAAAGCCTATCCACATTCTCCAGTCATATGCGCACAATTGTGGATATCGTTGAACAATGCGACAACCGCACCCTGGTGTTATTTGATGAGCTTGGCGCAGGAACAGACCCGGCAGAAGGCGCCGCTCTTGCTGTTGCACTGATTGAATTCTGCCGCAAAATGGGCGCCAATGTTGTGGCAACAACCCATTATGCTGAACTGAAGCTATATGCAATGCGCACCCGTGGCGTTATCAATGCCTCCTGCGAATTTGATGTAGAGACTCTACAGCCAACCTATAAGCTGCTCATTGGCATACCAGGCAAGTCCAACGCCTTCGCCATTTCCCGTAAGCTTGGGCTTCCGGAGGATATCCTGAAAGAAGCATCTGACCTTGTTGGACAAAATGATAAGGACTTTGAGGACGTTCTTTCTCAGCTTGAGCAGCAGCGCCAGCAAATGGAAAATGCCCGTCTCGAAGCGGAACACCTGCGGATAGAAACCCAAAAGAGCAAAGAACAAAGCGAAAAATATTCCCAACAGCTGCAGCTGGAACGGGAAAAAGCTTTGGAGCAAGCCAGAAGGGAAGCGCAAGGGATTATTGAGGAGGCCCGTCGCACGGCCAATGCCGCAACAGAAGAAATCAAAGCCATTAAAAAGCAAATCAGCGAAAGCGGTGACCTGCAGAATATCAATCAGAGACAAGCGCAGCTCAGGCGCAGCCTTAATGATGCAGAGGAAAAGCTGCATACCGGGCAAAAAGCTAAAGAGCGGCCTGCTCCCAGCAGAGGAATCCTGGTTGGTGATACAGTGGAGCTTTTGAAGCTTGGCACAAAGGCCAGTGTTATTGCAATCAATAAAGACGGCTCATATCAGCTGCAGGCAGGTATTTTAAAAATGAATGTAAAAGCCGATGAGGTCTATCTGCTGGAAAATGAAAACCCCTATGAGCAAAAAGGCAGACCAAAGCATAGTGGCAGGCAAATGAATATGACTGCAATGAGCCAGGAGGTCGACCTTAGAGGTATGGACAGCGTAGAGGCAATTTGCGTTATGGAGCGATATCTGGATGAAGCTATGCGTGGCAATTTAAGCTCTGTTCGCATCGTCCACGGAAAAGGCACAGGTACGCTCCGAGCAGCAGTGCATCAGGCTCTTAAGAAGAACAAATTTATTAAAAGCTTCCGGCTTGGCGTTTACGGCGAGGGAGAAGACGGTGTGACAATTGCCGAATTTCGATAATCTTCCATAGAAATATATGGAAAATTAGTTGACTTTTCCTGTGAATTTGCTATCATTAGTATATAAAACCCGGCAGGTAGCTACCGGAGTCAAGGAGAATAAATATGTGCACTAAGGAAATTGTCGTTCGTTGCGAATCTGGCCTGCATAACCGTCAGGCAACCTACTTCGTTCAGAAAGCCAATGAGTTTGACAGCAGTGTTTGGCTGGAGTCTGATAACCGGAAAATGAACGCCAAGAGTCTGCTGGGTATCATGTCTTTGGGCATTGTGACCGGAGCAACCGTAACGCTCACCGCCTCCGGCTCCGACGAGCAGGAAGCACTCACTGCCCTGGAAGCCTTGCTTTTGCGTGATGTTTATTGATACTTGATGCAATTGCCGCCTCAATGCCATGCATAGCATTGAGGCGGTTTTTGGGAGATTGCCATGACATTTGATTCTTTAAAAACCAAGGCAACCGGCTTGCCTCTAAGCCCCGGCGTTTATATCATGAAAGACAAATCCGGTCAGGTCATTTATGTGGGCAAAGCCAAAAAGCTTAAAAACCGTGTCAGTCAATATTTTCAGGATACAGCATCTCACACGCCAAAAACAAAGCTGATGGTGAGCAAAATTGATTCATTCGATGTAATCGTTGCTTCCAGCGAATTTGAGGCGCTGGTTTTGGAGTGCTCTCTCATTAAGCGTCATATGCCCAAATATAATATCCTGCTCAAAGACGATAAGGGCTATCCATACCTGCGGCTTAATATGAAAGATGCTTTTCCAGCCATCACATTGGTTAGCAAGGTTGCAGACGACGGAGCTGCATATTATGGCCCGTTTGGCAGCAGAGGCGTTACCCAAAGTGTGATGAAAGCCATCGTCCACAGTCTGCAGCTCCCTGATTGCGCCAAGCAGTTCCCCCGAGACCTTGGGAAGGGGAGGGTGTGCTTAAACTACCATATGGGTCAGTGCGCAGGCTGGTGCCAAATGGCCAATTGTCAGGCAGAGTATTATGGGCGCATGGAGCAGGCCAAGGACCTGCTTTCCGGCAATTTCAAGCAGGTGTTCCAATCAATCCGTGAAGAAATGCTTTCTGCATCAGACGCACTGAATTTTGAGCTTGCTGCAGCTTTGCGCAACCGGCTCAAAGCGATTGAAGCTCTCAGCCAAAAGCAGCTTGTTACGGCGGGTAAGGTGGCAGATACCGATGTAATCGGCTATGCCTGTACCCAGGCAAAAGCCTGCTTCACGGTGCTGCATTTCAGTGAGGGTAATCTTCTTGACAAAGACTATGAGGTTCTTCCTGTACCAGAGGATGAAAACGGCGCCGTTTCCAGCCTGCTGAAGCAATATTACCTTTCTAAAGGGTATGCGCCCAAGGAAATTCTGCTGCCCTTTGCAGTAGATGACAGCAGCCTGTTCGCCCAGCTTTTGGAGCAAAAATTTGGCAGACGAGTTCGAATTGCAGTTCCCCAAAGAGGAGATAAAGTCCGTCTTTTGGAGCTTGCTGTTAAAAATGCGGTGGAAGAAGCCCAGCGCCTTACCACAAAAGAAGAGCATTTGAACGGCGCAATTACGCAGCTTGGCAAGCTCCTCGGCATCGCTCCACCAAAAAGAATTGAATCTTATGATATTTCCAATATTTCCGGCACAGATATTGTGGGCAGTATGGTGGTTTTTCAGGATGGAAAGCCCAGAAAAAGTGACTATAAACGCTTTAGGCTAAAGGATATGCAGGACCAGGATGATTATGGCGCCATGCGTCAGGTACTGGAGCGCAGATTTAGCCATCTGCAGGATGAAGGCAGCTCTTTTTCCATTTGCCCGGACCTATTGTTAATTGACGGCGGCGCAAAGCATGCAGCTGTTGCGCACCAGGTCCTTGAAGCCAATGAACTTTCTATTCCTACTTTTGGTATGGTTAAAGACGACCGACACCGCACCAGAGCTTTGGTAACAGCCGATAACAGCGTCATTCACATTGATACCAACCCGGCGCTTTTCTCTCTGATAGGAAATATTCAGGAGCAAACCCATAACTTTGCAATTACCTATCACAGGTCCTTGCGGAGCAAGCGCCTTCGCCATTCTGCACTTGATGCAATAGCCGGCATTGGTCCAATTCGCAAACAAGCGCTTCTTAAACATTTTTCATCTATAAAGGCAATCAGTCAGGCAAGCATACCGGACTTGGAGCAGGTGCTGCCCCATCAGGCTGCCACTGCAGTTTACAGACATTTTCACAGTGAGGATTAACGGATGCGTGTTATCACAGGAAAAGCCCGGGGAGTGACACTGAAAACCCCCGACGGCATGGCAACAAGGCCCACAGCCGATCGTGTAAAAGAAGCGATGTTCAGCATCATTCAGTTTGACCTGCCCGGCGCCACCGTTTTGGACCTTTTCGGCGGCACCGGTCAGCTTGGCATAGAAGCCTTAAGCCGTGATGCCAAGTATGCAGTTTTTGTTGATGAACGGGAGGATGCCTGCAGGCTTATTCGTGAAAACCTGAAGCGCACCAAGCTTGAGCAAAGCGCCCTGGTCATACGCAGCGACTATATGGCATATTTGAAAAATTGTTGTGCCAAATTCGATATTATTCTTTTAGATCCCCCTTATGCAGAAGTTTTTTTAGAAAATGCACTAAAATTAATAACAGAAATTGACATTTTGCAAACTGGTGGTATAATAGTCACAGAGCGCCCTGTGGAAAAGGCGCTTTCCTGGCAAATTGAGGGCTATGAGCGTTCCAGGGACTATAAATACGGCAAAACGCTGATTACCTTATTCCGTAAGAAGTGAGCCGGGCAGGGGAGTGGCAATGAAGGTTGCAATCTATCCGGGCAGCTTTGACCCGATTACAAGCGGCCATTTGAATATTATCCGCAGAGCAGCCAACATCTTTGACAAACTGATTGTCTGCGTGATGGTAAATGCCGGCAAAAGTCCGCTGTTTACGCAGCAGGAACGAGTGGACCTGATTAAACAGGTAGTTGCGGACATTCCCAATGTAGAAGTGGATGCATCCGACGAGTTGCTGGCAGAATATGCAAAACGCCGTGGCAGCTGCGTAATCGTTAAGGGTCTGCGCGCCGGTTCTGACTTTGAGAACGAATTTCAAATGGCCCTGATCAATCATAAAATCAACCCCAATCTGGATACAATGTTCCTGACAGCGGAGCATCAGTATATGTACCTAAGCTCAAGCACTGTAAAAGAACTGGGCAACTACGAGGTTGACCTTTCTGATTTTTTACCAACGCAAATTATTCCCATATTTAAACAGCGCATCGCTGATATACGTCAAGGAGGAAACAGAAAATGAACGAGCAGCACATTGAAGAGATTATTTCCGCATTATATGATATGGTACAGGATGCAAGAGCACTGCCTCTGGGCGCTGATAAGTGTATCCTGGAGCGCGACAAGGTCCTGGATATGCTGGACGAAGTCATTGCTCAGCTGCCCGTTGAGCTGAAGCAGGCACGCACCATCGTTGATTCCCGCAACGAACTCATTGGCCAGGCTCGTCGCGAGGCTGAGGGCTTAATCCGTCAGGCGCAGGATAAGGCTGCAGAGCTGGTTGCTGAAGAGGCAATTTACCTGGAAGCCAAGCGTCAATGCAAAGAGCTGATGCAGCAGACCCACGCTCGCATTGCCGAGCTGAGAAAGGCCAGCAACGACTATATGGACGATGCGCTTCGCCGCACTGAGGAAGCTGTTGCTCTGTCCCTGGAAGACGTGCAGAACACCCGTGCCAAGTTCAAGGCATTGGTCGAAGCTCAGGAAAAGCGCGCTGCTGCTGAAGCTGCAGACGACGAAGTTTAATTACCTACAGAAAGACAGCTCAATTATATTTGAGCTGTCTTTTTAAAATCGGAGGAATTTATATGAACTATATGGAACGCTATGCAGCCTGGTGCAATGCAGGTCTGCCGGAAGATGTACAGAAAGAACTGAATACAATTGTCTTTGACGAAGAAGAGCTCAAGGGTAGATTTGGCTGTGATTTGCAGTTTGGTACTGCCGGAATGCGTGGAATTATGGGAGCAGGCAGCAACCGGCTTAACCGCTATACTGTTCGCCGCGCAGCACAAGGCATGGCCGCCTGGTTATCCGGCACAGATCTTCCTAAAAAGGCCGCCATTGGTTATGATTCCCGGCATAATTCACAGCTTTTTGCCGAGGTTTGCGCTGTTGCTTTTGCTGAGGCCGGTATCGAGACACATTTATATGACCGCCTCGCGCCTACACCCATGCTCTCTTTTGCAGTAAGGCAGCTTGGCTGTGGCTGTGGCATTGTAATTTCCGCCAGCCACAATGCCGGCGCATACAACGGTGTTAAGTGCTATGGTCCCGATGGCTGTCAAATGACTGATGCACCTGCTGCCATCGTTACTGCAACCATTGAGAAAATACCCTATTTTATCCCCGAGAGCAAAAGCTTTGCCCAGTTTATGGATGATGGCCTCATTCACTATATCGGCCAGGATATCTGGGAAAAATATTATGATACCGTTCTTGCCGAAGCTGTAGCACCTGATATGGTTAAAAAGGCAGGCCTGAACATTGTATATACGCCACTTTGCGGCACAGGAAACGAGCCTGTCCGCAATGTACTTGGCCGTCTGAATGTAAATATCTCCGTTGTAGCCTGCCAGGAAAAGCCTGATGGCGATTTTAAGACCTGTGAATATCCCAACCCGGAAACCGATGCAGCCTTAAACGAAAGCTATAAAGTGGCTGATAAGGTTGCCTGTGATGTAATTTTGGGTACAGACCCCGATGCAGACAGAGTGGCCATCGCCGTTCCCTATGCCGGTGGTTATCGCAAGCTATCCGGCAATGAGCTCGGTTGTCTGCTCCTGGATTATATTTTGAAAGCACGTACTGCCAAGGGTGACATTCCCGAAAACGCTATCGCTGTGCGCAGCATCGTTTCTTCACCCCTTGCTGACCGCATTGCCGAGCATTACGGTGTCACCATGAAAAGTGTTCTCACCGGCTTTAAGTATATCGGCGGCGAAATCCTTGCTTTGGAGCAAGACCACCAGGAATGCAAATTTATCTTTGGTTTTGAAGAAAGCTGCGGCTACCTGAAGGGCACCTATGCCCGTGACAAGGACGCCATTGTGGCTTCCATGCTGGTATGTGAGCTTGCTGCATCCTTGAAGCTTCAGGGCAAGACAATTCTCGATGCTCTTGACGAGCTTTATGCCACTTACGGCATTTATCTGGCCCATGTACAGAGCGTTGAACTCACCGGCTCTGATGCAATGGAAAAGGCTGCCAAAATGATGGCAGACCTGCGCAGCAAAATTCCTGAAACCATTGGTGGCGTAAAGGTAACCGCAGTTCGAGATTATAAAACCAGCACCGAAAAGGACCTTGTTACCGGGACTGAGAAGCCTATCTTGCTGCCCAAGTCCAATGTTCTTGAATTCCTTCTTGGTGAAAACGGCAGTGTGATTGCCCGACCCTCAGGAACGGAACCGAAGGTAAAATTCTATTATACTGCAGTTGCTCCTACCGAGCAGGAAGCAAACGGGCTTCTTGAAGCTATGAAAGCGCAAATGAGCATCTAAAACTATAACGTATATTTGAGAGCTGACAGCCTTCGCTGTCAGCTCTTTTGCATATTCATGTGTATCGGGCCATATAGTTGCGTAGGAGTGATGCAAATGATGTGCCAATGGGAAGCCTTGCTTGGCATCTTGCCCTTGTGGATGCGACAGGATGTAGACAAGCTTGGGAAAGACAGCCTGCAGCAATTGCGGCTATATTTAGGAAGTCCACCGCTGCTGGAATGTAAGGACCGCGCACTAAAATTAAGTAAAGCGGTAACTGCCGACGATTTGAAACTGTGCATAAATGCTGCATCTCGTTATTCTCCATGGGCTGCAGCTACATCTGCCAGCGGCTATATAACATGTGTTGGAGGCCACAGAGTTGGAATTTGCGGTGAGGTGATTCTGCAAAATGGCATACCCACCGGTGTGACCGCTATATCCTCTATATGCATCCGGGTAAGCAGAGATATCAAGGCAATAGCCGGTAAATTATCCGGCATATCCGGTGGCGTACTTATGGTGGGCAAGCCAGGCAGTGGAAAAACAACCTTGTTAAGGGATTATATTCGTATCAGAAGTAATGAAAATTATATCTGCGTTGTGGACGAACGCCGGGAAATATTTCCCCGCGCCGGTGAGAGTATATGCTTTGACACCGGCCCCAGAACCGATGTGCTCAGCGGAGTTTCAAAACAAGCAGGCATTGAAATGGCGTTGCGTTCCATGAGTCCACAGGTGATTGCCGTCGATGAAATCACATCTGCCAAAGATTGCCGCAGCATTATGCAGGCAGGCTGGTGCGGTGTTGAATTGGTGGCAACGGCACACGCATCAGGAAGGGAAGAACTAATGAAGCGTCCGCTTTACAAGCCGCTTGTGAGCAGCGGTTTGTTTCAGTGGCTTGTAATTTTACGGGAGGATAAAACCTTTCGACTGGAAAGGATGTAAATATGACAGTTAAACTAATCGGTGCGCTGTGTATCCTTGCAGGCTGCGCAGGCGTAGGTTTTCAAATTTCTGCAAACTTTGTCAAAGAAGAAAAATCGATTCGGCAGCTAATTAGCCTGCTCGACTATATGTCCAGCGAATTGCAATATAGGCTCACAGCCTTGCCTGACTTATGCAGACAGGCCTCATTGGAGGCAAAAGGGCCTTTATCGAGGCTTTTTTTACAGCTTTCCAACGAAATGTCCGACCAGGTAGCACCTGATGTTAGTCGGTGTATGGCCGCTGCACTGGCAAAGGTTAATGATATACCGCCCACAACCTGCCATCTGCTGCAAATCCTTGGCAGCTCGCTTGGAAGATTTGATATGTCAGGTCAGCTTCGTGGTATCGACTGTGTACGTGCAGAATGTAAACGCCGGCTGGATAGCTTGACAGAAAATAAGGATGTACGTCTCAGAAGCTACAAAACACTTGGCCTTTGTGCCGGAGCTGCCATTGTAATACTGTTTATTTAATTTATGGAAATTGATTTAATTTTTAAAATTGCGGCCATTGGCATTATTGTTTCAATTTTAAATCAGGTACTGTCAAAGTCCGGCAGGGAAGAGCAGGCCACAATGACTACCCTGACAGGACTTGTCGTGGTGCTGATGCTCGTGGCACAAAAAATTTCTGACCTGTTTTCCCTGGTGAAAACGCTCTTTCAGTTATAATGGATATTTTTCTGAAAATCACTGCAGGTGTGTTTATAAGCCTTATTGTCTGTTTAGTGCTTGCCAAGCAAAATAAGGATATGGGGACCTTGGTTAGCATTGGCGTTTGCTGCATGGTTGCTGTGGTTGCGCTAACCTATTTTCAGCCTGTTGTTGAATTTTTAGGCAAACTGCAGCAAATGACCGGAGTAGATATCAATCTGTTCCGGATTCTGATAAAAGCAGTGGGCATTGCCTTAGTTGGAGAAATTGCCAGCATGGTGTGCGCAGATGCCGGTCAGGGGGCTATGGGTAAGGTTATGCAAATCCTGGCCTCCTTTACGGTACTGTGGCTTTCGCTCCCTTTATTTACACAGCTTGTTGAACTTATTGAAAATGTACTGACGAACCAATGAAATATATTATTCTCACAATTACCCTCATCCTTATGCTGGCATTACCGGTGCGCGCAGAGGAAATTCAGGTGCCGGATGCGCCATCAGGCGCCCAGGAATATATGCCCTCAGAGCCCCAGAACTTCACAGAGGGTCTTATTTACGTGTTAGGCAAAGCTGCAGCATCTGTTGCGCCCGAATTTAAACGCTGCGCCGGTGTTTGCATCAGCCTTATTGGCATAGTGCTGCTTTGCTCTGTTCTTCGTAACTTTGCTGGGCTGACGCAGAAAATTCTTGACCTGGCATCTGCACTCATGGTCGGTATGCTCCTGCTTTCACCGTCAAACACCTTGATCAATCTTGGGGTAAGTACGGTAAAAGAACTTACCGAATATGGTAAGCTGTTCTTGCCGGCAATGGCTACCGCACTTGCTGCGCAGGGCGGAGCAGCCACATCTGCCGCTATATATACGGCAACGATGGCATTTTCCGTTCTGCTTTCCACTGCCATCAGCAAGGTGGTTGTTCCGATTATTTATATCTATATATGTCTTTCTATCGTAAGCTGTGCAATAGATGATGAACTGATTAAAAACTTAAAGGCCCTTGCCAAATGGCTGGCAACCTGGTGCTTAAAGTTAACCCTTTACGTGTTTATGGGCTATATGACAATAACCGGTGTGATTAGCGGTACAGCAGATGCTACTGCAATAAAAGCTATGAAGCTTTCGATATCTGCCGTTGTGCCTGTTGTAGGTAAAATTCTTGCTGATGCATCAGAAACAATCCTGGTAAGCACAGCGGCTGTAAAAAATGCTGCAGGTATGTACGGTCTTTTTGCAATGCTATGTATCTGGATTGGCCCCTTTGTTAAAATAGGACTTCAATATATTCTTCTTAAGCTCACAGGAGCCGTAAGCACCGCTTTTGGCAATTCGAAGGCCACCGCCATAATAAAGGATTTCTCCGTTTCTATGGGCTTTGTGCTTGCAATGACGGGTACCCTTTGCTTGCTGCTGATAATCAGCACTGTTTGCTTTATGAGAGGTGCAGGATAATGGAACAAATTGGCAAATATCTAATAGGTCTTTCAGCCGCAGCATTCTTAAGCAGCATTCTTCGACAGATTGGAGAAAAGCTTGGGCTTTCAGGAAAAATCATTCAAATACTTTGTGGCATCTTTGTAGCAATAGCAGTAATTGCGCCAATTGGGCATATAAACCTGCCCAACGCACAGAATTTTGCCATACAACTGCAAGGTGACGCTGCAGAATATATAGCCAAAGGACAGGAACTTGCCTACGGGCAGGCTGCTGAATACATAACAGAAAACATTAAGGCATATATTTTGGAGAAGGCACAAAGTGTTAATGCACAGTTGGAGGTGAGTATTGATTTAACGGATTCACAGATACCGCAACCCTGCGGCGTTCATATTCGTGGATCGATTTCGCCTAATGGGAAGAAAGTGCTGACTTCATACATTGCAGAGGAATTGGGCATCCCGGAGGAAAACCAAATATGGACATTGCAATCATAAAAGAAAAGGGGAGTGCTCTTTTCAAAAAATATAAATATATTCTCTTAATACTGGCAGTTGGTATGTTTTTTATGTTGATACCGGATAGTAAGGATGCACAGCAGATTTCATTTGAATCTGTGCAGCAAGAATCTATGGACATTCAACAGCTCAGTAACCGACTTTCCGAGATGCTGTCGTTCGTCAAAGGTGCTGGGCAGGTACAGGTAATGCTTACAGTGGCACAGGGCCAAGAAACTGTGTACCAAACGGACACCGGTGGAGGTTCGTCAGTCCAAACCGTACTCGTAACCGATTCTCAACGCAACGAAACAGGCCTTATTAGTCAAATAAATGGGCCAATATACCAGGGAGCAGTTGTGCTGTGCCAAGGTGCAGACGATCCCCAGGTAAGGCTGGCCATTACAGAAGCTGTTTCTAAAATCACCGGTCTTGGCGCAAATCAAATTGCAGTTCTGAAAATGAAATAATGGGGGAATTAAACGTGAAAATTTGGAAAAAGAATTTGGTTGCCGTTGCCGTTCTGCTTACTGTATTAGGCGGCATCTATGTAAACTGGTTATACACAGATCAGCAGCAGGTAATGAGCCTGAACGATACTCTGGATGCTGATAAAATCCTGTCTTCGGATATGCTGGTGATGGGTGGCGAAAGCTCGCTGGATATAACCCAGGAGAATACGGCATCTGCATATTTTGCAGCAGTTCGGCTTTCCCGTCAGCAAGCCAGAGACAGTGCAGTGAGCCTTCTGCAGGAGGCAATGGCATATAATGATGACACGCAGGCTGCACAGACCAACGCACAGCTTGAGCAAATCATAAATACGGCTCTATGTGAAGCACAGATTGAAAGTCTTGTTATCGCTAAGGGCTACACTGATTGCGTGGCCTATATGAGCGACCAGCGAATTTCTGTTGCCGTAGCAGCTCCCGAAGGCGGCCTGCAGCAAAGCGATGTTGCCGTTATTGCAGATATTGTAATAGGGCAAACCGCCCTTACCATGGAAGACATTTATGTTGTTGAAGTTAATTAATGCTAGCCCGGCTGCGTTGCGCAGTCGGGCTTCTTCATAATACAAGCAAGAAAACTGTTGTATTTTTCAGGATTTGTGATACAATAATCAAAAGTATGCAATTCATAGGAGGTACTTACTATGCCAGAAGTTAAACAGTATATCAAACAGGTCCAGGATGAGGGCACCATTATGATCTCCGAAGACGTAATTGCCAGCATCGTTGTGCATGCAGTAAGTGAGGTTGAGGGTGTTGCCTGTATCAGCAACAAGCTTGGTGTTGACATTTATCAGCTCGTCGGCATGGGCAACCGTGCAAAGGGCATCAAAGTCGACATTGGTCCTGATAACGATCTGCATATTCATTGTGATATTTCCATTGCATACGGTAACAGTGTTGTTGCTGTTGCCAAGGCTGCACAGCAGGCCATTGCAAGCGCTGTTGAGGCTATCTCCGGCGTTAAGTCCGCTTCTGTAAATGTTAATGTCAGCGGTGTCGTTCGGGTATAAGGAGGGCATATGTCCAGAGCAAGTGCCAGAGAACTGGCAGTACATTTAATTTACGGCAGAGAATTCACCGGGGAAGAGCCTGACCAGGTAATTGCCACCCGTCTGAACAAGGATTATTTTGCTCAGCTCGCTGCAGAACATGAGATTTATGCAAAGCGCCCCAACAGTTGGGAAAGAGCCTATCTTGACCAGGTTGTTTCCGGTGTTTGTAACCGCACAGATGATTTAAACGCCCATATCCAGACCTATTCCATTGGCTGGGATGTGAGTCGAATTTCCAAGCTTGCCCGCGCCATTATGCAGCTTGCAATCTTTGAAATCCTGTATGTGGATGACGTTCCTACCGGAGTTGCCATTTCCGAAGCCGTTCGTATCGCAAAGCTTTATGACGGTGATGATGCCGGTTCCTTTATAAACGGCATTTTAGGCAGCTTTGCCAGAAGTTTTGATAAAGAGGTATCACAATGAGTGTCATTGGTTTTGACACCAGCAATTACACAACATCAATAGCCTGCTTTGACGGGCAAAACGGATTTAATCTTTCTCAGCTATTACCTGTAAAGGCAGGGGAGTTGGGTCTTCGTCAATCTGACGCCGTATTTCATCACACAAAAAGCCTGCCGGAGCTTTCCGGCAGGCTGTTTTCCAATATTCTGGCTGCTTCCTTGAAAGCTGTAGGCGTCAGCACGCAGCCAAGAGCAGTAGACGGCAGCTATATGCCCTGCTTTATGGTGGGCTATTCCCATGCAAAGCTGCTTGCAGATGCTTTGCATGTTCCGCTTTTTACCTGCTCACACCAACAAGGCCATATTGCTGCCTGCCTTTGGAGTGCAGGTAGGCTGGATTTGATGGATGCTCCCCATTTGGCTTGGCACCTTTCCGGCGGCACAACGGAGCTTTTGTTGGTTGAGCCGGATGGTAAAAATGTGAAATGTACCCGTATTGGCGGTACAACCGATATTTCTGCCGGTCAGCTAATTGACCGCACCGGTCAACTGCTTGCGCTCCCATTTCCGTCAGGCAAGCATTTAGATGCACTAAGCCGAGATGCATTGGAGAAAGATTATTTTCGTGTAAAATGCGATGGAATGTTCTTTTCTCTGTCCGGGGTGGAGAACAAAGTGCAACAATATTATAAGCAGGCCGGAAACAGCACCGAGACCGCTGCCTATGCATTACGATGCGTGGCCCATGCAGTGCGCACAGCTACGGAGAATGCGCTCACGGCGCATCCTGATCTTCCTGTTGTCTTCTCCGGTGGCGTGGCCTCTAACAGCCTGCTGCGGAAGGTGCTGCAGCCCCTTAACCCCGTTTTCTGTGCCCCTGAATATTCTACCGATAATGCTATGGGTGTGGCCATACTGGCGCACCGCACTTTGGAGGATTCCTATGGAGCAAGCCCTGACTGTTACCCAGATAAATGAATATATCCGCGGTAAGATGGATCAGGATTCCCTGCTTTCCAATGTTGCGGTAAAAGGTGAAATCAGCAACTATAAGGTATACCCCTCGGGACATCATTATTTCACCCTGAAGGATGAGGGATCAGCCTTAAAATGCGTGATGTTTCGGGGCAATGCCATGCGTCTTCGTTTTCGCCCGGATAACGGTGTTAAGGTGATTGCGTTAGGCAAAATTTCTGTTTATCCACGGGACGGCGCCTATCAGCTTTACTGCACAGCTATGGCAGTCGATGGCATCGGCGACCTACATGCAGCGTTTGAACAGCTCAAGAAGAAGCTCAGCGAACAAGGCCTGTTTGACCCGGCGCACAAAAAGCCCCTTCCTGCATATCCTGATACAATCGGCATAATCACAAGTTCAGCAGGCGCTGCCGTACACGATATGCTTCGAATTTTGCGAAAGCGCTATCCGCTTGTAAAGGTACGGCTTCTGCCTGTTCGCGTACAGGGCGCTGAAGCTCCCGGTGAAATTGCCGCTGCAATTGCCTATGCCAATGCCTATAAGCTTGCTGACCTGCTGATTGTAGGTCGTGGAGGCGGCTCTATCGAAGACCTTTGGGCATTCAACGATGAGCAGGTTGCCTGGGCAATCTATCGTTCTAATATTCCCGTAATTTCTGCTGTTGGTCACGAACCTGATGTAACTATATCTGATTATGTGGCAGATTTGCGAGCTGCAACCCCATCGAATGCAGCAGAGCTTGCTGTGCCGGACAAGGATGCGCTTTTGCAGAGTCTTGACAGCGCTTCTGACCGAATGGCTGCCGTTTTACAGCGTCAAATCAAGGCAGCAAGGCAGCATCTTCAGGTGCTTTCTTCCAGCAATGCCCTGAAAAGCCCTGTCGGTTATATTGAGCAAAGGAGAAAAGCCCTTGCACTATTAAGAGTTAACTTGGTCTCCCAGCAAACCAGGACATTGCACCTTAATAAGCAGCGTTTTCTTTCTATTGCTGTAAAGCTGGATGCAATGAGCCCTCTGAAGGTGCTATCCCGTGGCTATGCGCTAACCAATGATAGCCATGGCAATGTGATTCGCTCTGTCACGCAGGTCAGGGCAGGGGAGGACATTGCAATACTCCTTGCCGATGGCACTGTGAATGCAACCATCAATAATGTGGAGGTAAGTTCCCATGGAGAACAAGAATCTTTCATTTGAAGAAAATATGCAGCGCCTTGAGCAAATTGTCCGGGCAATGGAAAAGGGAGATGTGCCTCTGGAAAAGTCCCTGGAGCTGTTTCGTGAAGGCACACAGCTCGTTGGAAAGTGCTCAAAGCTTTTGGACGAAGCTGAGCTGCAGGTAAAATTGATCGCCACAGACGGGGAAGGACGCCCTGTTGAGGAGGCCTTTGATGATGGAGCAGAATGATAATAAACAATATGAAGTCTACCTCAGCCATATAGAAGACTATTTGGAAAAGCAATGCTTTGTTTACCCAAATGAACCACAAGCAGATTTATTTTCTGCCATGCGTTATAGTCTGCTGGCTGGTGGAAAACGCATACGCCCTGTACTTACCCTTGCGTTTTCCAATGCCTGTGGTGGCAATTGGCTGGCCGCTACGCCATTGGCTGCAGCGGTGGAAATGATCCACACCTATAGCCTGATTCACGATGACCTACCCTGTATGGATAACGATGATTACCGCAGAGGTAAGCCTACAAACCATAAGGTTTACGGCGAAGCAGTCGCAGTTCTTGCTGGTGACGCCTTGTTAACAGCTGCATTTGGTCACATAGCCAAAGCCGACCTGCCTGCGCAAATCCGGATTGATGCTGTGCAAATTTTGGCTTCTTGCGCCGGTGAATTAGGTATGGTTGGCGGTCAAATTTTGGATATGGCAGCTGAGGAGAGGGTGTGCACCCAGCAGGAGGTGCTGGACATTCAAAGCAGAAAAACTGGCGCACTGATTCGTGCCGCCTGCCAGCTTGGCGTGTTGGCCGGAAACGGGACAGCGCAGCAGCTTCAAGCTGCCGGCAATTTTGCAGACCATTTGGGCCTGGCCTTCCAAATCCGTGATGATATGCTGGATGTGATTGGCGATTCTGCATTGCTCGGTAAGTCCACCGGCACAGATGCAACCAAAAACACTTTTGTTCAGCTGTATGGTCTGGAAACATGCGATGAAATGGTAGCCCAGCACACAAATGCCGCAATCGAAGCGTTGAAAGCATTTAATGAGTCTACATTTATTCAGCAGCTCGCTTATTCTCTTATTCACCGCAACAAATAAACTAATCACCGCAGGCATTTGCCTGCGGTGACTTTTATTAAATGTCAATTGCCGGATTCATACAATAAACATTTTTCTTGTTAAGTTTATCCCGTAGCAACTCAATAGCCTCACCGAAGCGCTGGAAGTGAACAACCTCCCGTTGCCGCAGGAATTTGATTACATTGTTCACATCCGGGTCGTCGCTTAAACGCAGTATATTATCATAGGTTACACGGGCTTTTTGCTCAGCTGCCAGGTCTTCCGTCAGATCCGCCAAAGGATCACCCTTTACCGCAATGGTTGCTGCAGACCATGGGAAGCCGGATGCTGCAGTGGGATATACGCCTGCGGTATGGTCCACAAAATAGGGAGCAAAAGCAGAATCCTGAATTTGACTGTCCTTCATATTCCGGGTTAGCTGCTGCACAATCGCACCTACCATCTCAAGGTGTCCAAGTTCTTCCGTGCCAATATCCGTCAGCAAGCCCTTGAGCTCATCAAAAGGCATGCTATATCTTTGAGACAAATAGCGCAACGAAGCGCCAAGCTCTCCATCCGGACCGCCATATTGAGATATGATGATGGATGCAAGACGGGGATTGGGCTTATCAATCTTCACGGGGTATTGAAGCTTCTTATCATAAATAAACATGGTTATACCTCCCGATTAGCAGCATATTCCCAGGGCCACGGGTCACAGATCCAGTTATATTCCCCGTCAACCGGTGACATATGATTCAGCGGTCCGTACATTTCCTCATATTTTTCGCGACCCTTTGCATAAATCTTTTGCAGGCTCCGATATACCTCCAAGGCCTCTTTATCGTTGCGATGGGTATCCAGATATAGGGCAAGTTCCTGCAGCCCAAAGCCAACTGCCTGAAGCTCAGTAAGAGGTGTTACCGGTTGGTCTTTTTGATTGACCATTCCCATAAACGGCAGGTCAAGGCCAGGAAACAGAGTTCCGCGCACCAAACCCTTGCGCGGCTCATATCTTGGAGGATTATTCAGCTGAAATGGCACATAAGGGTTTGCCAAAGGTGCTGTTGCAGGCAAACGGCCTTCCATGCCCCGTTCCTCCCGACGGTTCATATCCATAGTATTACCTCCGTATTGATAATTGGAGCGGTCGCTCCGGCTCATACTATGCCGAAATCTGTGTCAACGTGCCGAACAGGGGAGTGCGGTCAAGCATTTCTTTTTTAATGCCTGCATAAAATCAACTGAGGTGTTGCAAATGAAAAATTGGAGGAAGCTATTGCCAATGCTGCCTGCATATGTGATAGTTTTGGGGCTGTGCCTGCTAATTGGTATCGGCGGCAGCCATGCAATCACAGCTATGTCGGAAAACGAATTATATGACGGGCGTATCACAGTGATCATTGATGCAGGTCATGGTGGTGAAGATGGCGGTGCTACATCCTGCGTTGGAATTCTGGAGAGTGAATATAATCTTCAAATTGCAAAACGCCTGAATGCTCTTTTACATTTACTTGGCATTAAGACTAAAATGATACGCACAACCGATATATCTGTATACACCAAAGGCAGCACAATAGCCGAAAAGAAGATATCTGACCTGAAAGAACGGGTAAGATTGGTAAACTCCACAAGCAATGCAATTCTTGTCAGTATACATCAAAACTACTTTCCACAGGCCCAATATAGCGGCGCGCAGGTGTTCTATGGTGAGCATACGCAAAGCAAAACATTTGCCCAGCAAACACAGACATTGCTTGTAGCAAACCTCAATGAGGGATCAAGCAGAATTGCCAAAAAAGCCGATGGAATTTACCTGATGCAAAAGGTAACCTGTCCTGCCATTTTAGTGGAATGTGGCTTTCTGTCTAACCCACAGGAAGAAGCCTTGCTTCGGTCTGATGCCTATCAGAAAAAACTTTGCTGTGTGTTATCCTGTGCAGTTCTGACACAAATAGAAACCATGCAAACCCCGTCTTGACCCCATGGAAATTGCCTGATATAATAGAAAAAAGGGGTTGATGCAATGGCAAAAACAAAAACAGTATTCTTCTGCACAGTGTGCGGCAACGAAACGCCCAAATGGATGGGCAGATGCACCGCCTGCGGCGCATACAACAGCATACAGGAGCATATTGAAAAGCCGATTCCTGCTGGTAGGGCCACTTCTGCGCCGGTTGGAATGAGCAGAAACCCGCAAAGACTTTCAGAGGTTGCCTGTGACGCTGAGCTCCGCTTTAATACAGGCATGGGAGAACTCGATCGGGTATTAGGCGGTGGCGCAGTGGTTGGCTCTCTGGTCCTTGTAGGCGGCGCCCCGGGTATAGGCAAATCCACGCTTTTACTGCAAATTTGTCACTGTCTGTGTCAGGATAAGCAGGTGCTTTATGTATCCGGTGAGGAAAGTGAAAAACAGCTTTCCATGCGCGCCCAGCGTTTAGGTGTGGCATCCGATAATTTGTTTGTTCTTTCAGAAACCAGGCTTACAGACATCTTGGATTCTGTAGAATCTCTAAAGCCGGATGTATTGATCGTTGACTCTATTCAAACCCTATATAACGAAAATAACGAGTCCTCTCCAGGAAGTGTTTCTCAGGTTAAGGATTGCACAATGGCAATGATGCAGCTGTCAAAAGGGCAGGGGATTACGGTATTCGTTGTTGGTCACATAAACAAAGACGGCGCAATTGCCGGTCCGAAAGTACTGGAGCATATGGTCGATTGTGTTATGTATTTTGAAGGCGATCCAAATTCCAGCTACCGTCTGCTCCGTGCCGCCAAAAACCGCTTTGGCTCAACTAATGAAATTGGTGTGTTTGAAATGGGAGATGCAGGCCTGATTGAGATTCCTAATCCCTCCCAAATGCTCCTTGCAGGCCGCCCGGAAGAGGCTTGCGGCACATGTGTTGCCTGTGTAATGGAAGGCACACGGCCGGTGCTTGCTGAGGTGCAGGCTTTGGTTGCGAAAACCACATTTAATGTACCCAGAAGAACTGCTGATGGCTTTGATTTTAACCGCGCTGTTCTGCTTTTAGCAGTTGCCGAAAAGCGTGCCAACATGAAGCTGAGCGCTTTTGATGCCTATATAAATATCATCGGCGGTCTGAATTTGAACGAACCTGGAGCCGATTTACCTGTGGTGCTGGCAGTTGCATCATCCTACCGGGACACTCCTATCAGCGATGATCTTGTTGCCATTGGCGAAGTTGGCCTAACTGGAGAGATTCGTTCTGTTTCCAATATGAATCAGCGGCTGGCCGAGGTTGCAAGGCTGGGCTTTAAGAAATGCATCATCCCAAAAAATACTGCCCAAAAACTGGATATTCCCGAAGGTCTGACCGTTTATCGGGTTAGAAACCTCCGTGAAGCGATTGAAACCGCACTGTAAAATCAATAATCTGCCGGGTGTGATATAATTCACACCCGGCAGATTATATAGGTCATTCATCAACTGAAAAATCTAACTTGGACAGGGGATTTGCTTCAGCGGCAACTTTGAGTTCTGTGTTTTCAATATGAGTATATATCTGTGTTGTATTGAGATTTTCATGGCCAAGTACTTCCTGCACGGTTTTTACATCAACACCGCCGGATAACATCATGGTTGCGGCAGTGTGACGAAGCTTATGGGCAGAAAATTGTGTGGCATCAAGTCCGGCTTGAAGCAGAGCTTTTTTAACTAAAGCATGAACGGCATCAACGCTAATCCGGTTTCCGTTACGGGAGCCAAATAAAGCGCGGTTATCTGTCAAAACCTTTTTATTTCTTTCCGGAAGGTAAGCATCAATGGCCTTGCGACAGGCAGTGCCAAAATAAACAATGCGTTCCTTATTGCCTTTGCCGACAACGCGAATGCGGTCCTCATAAACATCAGTTAAGTTAAGGCCAACAAGTTCACTGCGACGAATACCACAGTTCAAAAACAACATCAAAATGGCATAGTCACGCTTTTGATTTTGGCCGGAAACCGATTGTAATAGCGCTGCAGATTGACTTAATGTAAGGTATTTAGGTAGACTTTTACGCAATTTGGGGTATTCTAAGTCTGCTACGGGGTTATCCGTCAGCTGCTTGGTGCGCACAGTGAGGTACTTATAAAATGACTTGATAGCAGAAAGCTTTCTTGCTCTTGCTGAAGGTTCAATACCATAGTCCGGGGCAGGGGAGTCGGCATTTATAGCGCGGTCATTTGCAAGATAAGAAAGAAAATCAAATACTTCTGATGTTGTAATCGTACGGATAAACGAAAGATCAATATCCTTAATAGGAATGTCGTCCAAAGGTGTGCTCATGGGCATATCATTACGCATCAAGCGAATAAAACGCAAAAACATACGCAGATCCAGATAATATTCTGATATTGTGCGAGAGGAATGACCTTTAATATTTTCATGATAAGTAAGAAAATCACGCAAAATCTGCGGTGAATCTGCATATTTTATCATATTTTTGTCTCCTTTTGTGGTATTTTTGATATATTTACGAGTCATAAAAAACATCAATTTATATATTCGCTAATTTGTTCTAATATAAATGTATTAAAGGCTGATGAATATCAGGGAGTAATGATGCTGTTGATTATATGTAATTATATAATAATTCTTTCGGAGATACAAGAAATTTCAAAAAAGCACGCTTAAGACCACATAGGACAGATTACAGCCTGCAGAATTAGAAATACCGGATATGGCAATAAGTAACAAAAAATCTGACAGAAAATTTATTAACGCAGGTATGTCAGAAAAAAACTGAGGGGTTCGTATTTCGTAGTTCCAAATATATTACATAGTGCACAGGCTGAATAGAACATAATAATGTAATTGCGCAGCGGAAAATAAAAGCACAAATCAAATGTAAACGTATATTGATTCTATTAAAGATAAAAGAAACAAGATATTATATAATTGTATTCTAATGATGCACACTCACAAGCAGCAATCTGTGATAAACACCGCACAGAAGGAGCTCAAAAGATCAACACTATGCTGTTTGATCATATTATAGCACAAAACCCCTCCGAACGCAACAAAATTTTTATTTTGTTGCGTTCGATACGATTTATGGCTAATGACACAATATGACAAGGGTTGGCTTCCCTGCTTGCTTGGCGTGTACAGTTTTCGCCAATTGCAGGTATTTTAACTACCATTCATCCACTTTACCACATAAATATCAATATAATAATCAATGCTCTATCAATTTGTACGCATATTGTAATGAGTTGAAATACATTAAGTTGCAGAATATATAATTACAATTCATTTTAAAATAAGGCCTTTCAACATATTCTGACAAATAACGCTCTCCCCTTTCTTACATGAATATATGTGAAAAAACAATTTTACCTATTTACTTTTTAACATATAAACGTTAAAATAAGCTTAGAATTTAATATTGGAGGCATACATATGAGTGTTAAACGAATCGGCATTCTTACCAGCGGCGGCGATGCACCGGGCATGAACCCCTGCGTACGCGCTGTTGTGCGTACTGCCCTTTATCACGGCATTGAGTGCTACGGCATTCGTCGTGGCTATAACGGCTTGATTTCGGGCGATATTATTCAACTTGATGAAAAGAAAATCTCCCACATCATTAACCGCGGTGGCACAATACTCTATACTGCTCGCAGCAAGGAATTTATGACTGAGGAAGGCCAAAAACGAGCTGTTTCCACCTGCAAATTTCTTGGCCTGGATGGCATCATCGCCATAGGCGGTGACGGCACTTTTCGTGGTGCCCGTGCCCTTTCCAGCTATGGTATCAATGTGGTTTGCATTCCTGCCACCATTGATAATGATATAAGCTGCACCAACTATTCTATCGGTTTTGATACGGCGGCAAACACCGCCATTGAGTGCATCGACCGCCTGCGTGACACCATGCAATCCCACGAGCGCTGCTCTGTTGTTGAGGTTATGGGCCGCAATGCCGGTTATTTGGCGATGTATGTGGGTCTTGCAGTGGGCGCAACCGCTGTGCTTGTTCCTGAAGAACCCTTTGATTTTGACCGGGATGTCATCGAAAAAATTCGCCAGGCACGTTTCAACGGCTTTACCCACTATATGATCGTTGTAGCAGAAGGCGCAGGCTCTGCCGCAGATATTGCCACAAGGATTAAGGATAGCATCGATCTTGACCCCCGTGTTACCGTTCTCGGACATATTCAACGCGGCGGTGTACCTACCGGTCGTGACCGTGTAAATGCCACCAAAATGGGCTATCTTGCTGTTGAGCTTCTTCTGCAGGGCAAAACGAACCGCATTATTTGCACAAATGACGGTTCTTTCAAGGATATTGACATTGATGAAGGCCTGAGCCGTGTCAGACGCATCCAGAAAATGGAAGTGGATGTTCTTGCCGCTATGACCGGCATCTGACTTCCCTCCCCTTATACGCCAAAACAGCCACCTGTTAAGGTGGCTGTTTTTTATGCTTTAGGGTGAATTATACTATCAAGTGCAACACTTTAGAAAAATAAAGGAAGTTCATACAGATCTCTGGTATAATGGAGTTACCACACAACACGACACCGAAAGGAGATCTGTATGAACTACCATCATCTTACCATAGAAGAACGC
>JAZMZJ010000081.1:0-40562 GCA_045585915.1 Faecousia sp.
CCTGTCCGGCGCCCCCAAACGGGAGCTGATGGACAAGCCCAACTCCTCTGAGCTGGGCCGGATTATGGAAAGCCGCAAAACCTACCGCTATATGCAGGGAAGTCGGAGGCCAAGCGGTCTTAGGAAGACAAGAGAAGAACACAACTCCTTGGCTCACAGAACGACATGGCTACGATCCGACTTCCTGTCCGGCGCCCCCAAACGGGAGCTGATGGACAAGCCCAACTCCTCTGAGCTGGGCCGGATTATGGAAAGCCGCAAAACCTACCGCTATATGCAGGGGGATACGGAGGTGCCGGTGACGGATGCTTCGGAAAAATATCACCTGGGTGTGGCCTCTCCTATTTTGAGTCAGGGGGACCTCATGGGCTGCGTGATGCTCTTAATGGACGAAAACAGCAAGCCGGTGCACGAGGCAGACCAAAGGCTGGCCCAAACGGTGGCAGGCTTTTTGGGTAAACAAATGGAAAGCTAAAAAGCTGGGCAGTGAATACTGCCCAGCTTTTTAAGTTTTTATCGTTTCCAGGCGAACAATTGCCACAGTGGCATCGTCCGGGCCGGATGTCTGGGCGCTATCCAAAATCTGCCGGGCAAGCTCCGCAGGGGGCGTATCCTTGCAGGACAGGCAGCAGGCCATGGTCTGAGCCTGGGCCAACCCGTCGCTTACCAGCACCAGCAGCTCACCCCGGCGCAAAGACACCTTATCCACCGTTTCCCGATAATCGGTTACACTCAGCCCCGGGGGAGGTCCGACAACACCAATTCGCTCCGCACCCTGCCGGGTGACCAGATAAGAGGGTGCTGCGCCCCATTTATAAAGTATGGTTTTTCCGCTGTCAAGCTGCACCTCCGCAAGGTCCACCGTCACTGCCCCTGCCCTGTCACGCAGGGCGCAAAGACTATTAAGACTCCGCAGAGCATATTCTGCCGGATAGCCTGCGCACAGCAGCCGCTGCAAGAGCTTGCCTGCAGTTTGCGCCTCCCGCACCGCGCCCAGGCCTGTACCCATTCCATCACACAAAAGCACATAGAATCTGCCTGCCGTGCCGGAAAAATACAGGCATTTATCCCCGTTATCCGCTTCCGGCCGGTTGCCGAACACACTCACCTTAGGCGTATAGCTGATGATTGGCGTCTGCACTTTGCGAGAGAGGGCATCGGAAAGGTCCTGCAAAAATTCTGCCATAAACCGATATTGCTGGGTAACTGCCGCCCGATATTCCTTTTGCCGTTCCCGGTCTGCCATAATGGAGCGCAGCTGCTCCTGAGACCGATGGAGCTCCGCCAAAAACCTGCCGCTTTTACGGCAGATAATGGGCAGTTCCTGGGTGCTGAGCAGGGGCTTATGAAGCAGCAGCGACGGCAGTTGACCCAGGCGCCGGGCATCCTTGCAGCTTTTGCGGTAGGAGCAACCGTTACAGGCTCGCTCTGCTGAGCGCTGTACCAGGGTTTCCTCATCCACCTGGGGCGGCTCTGCCTCCAAAAGAAGCTGCTGGGTTTGTGCCATAACCTCCGCTGCCAGCTCTAAACGCACCTGAGCGACCCCGGTTTCCCCTCTGCGGTAAACCTTGCGGCTATTCATCGGCAGCGCCAAACCCAAAGCTGCGCCAATTATGAGGCCCGGCAGGGGCTGCAGCGCCCAGGCATTACAAAGGAGCATCATTGCCCCATAAACCGCCGCCGGGGTAATTGCCGCTAAAATCCGGGGATACCTGGGGATGAAGCGCACAAGATAGGCAAGGGCCAGCACTGCTGTCATAGGCACCGGCGTTACTTGCGCCATATCCAGGGCAAGGCCTGCCAAGGCAGCGGCAGGAAATGCACCTGCCATGCAAAAATAACCGGCTGCAAAATAGCCTAAATTTAAGTACATTCCGGGGGCAATTTGCACCAGGGAAAGCACAGCCAGGCCCCCGGCAATCCAATCCATAATTGGGTTGCGCCCCTGCAGCACCACCGCAAACACCCGGCTTGCCCCTGCCGCCAGCGCCACCCGAAGAAGATAAATGGTAACAGAACCCGTATCTGCAAACAGACCTTGGAACACCACCCCCGAAGCCGCCACCACAAAAGCCGCCAATGAGGGCATCAGGGCAGGGGCGTTGCGCACAATCTGCCTGTCGGTAAGTAAAATCACTATGGGCAAGGCTGCCACCATCCAAAATAACCCTTGCTGGCCTGCCTGACCCCAAAATACAAAATAGCCGCAGCAGCCGCCAAGGGCAGCCAACACCGCACTCCAGCCCCGGCAGGCGAACAAAAATGCCATACTCAGCGGCAGAGCCCGATGATAAAGACTGGCTGCGCTAAGCACCAGGCCTGATAAAAAATAGCCGGTGCAGCGCAAAAGGGTATGCACCCTGGTGTCCAGCAGCCACCGATGGACAAGCCTGCGCAGCCGCTGCACATAAGATTGAAGCATCAACATCATGAATAGCACGACCTTTCCTTTTCTTTGCTAAAATCCTACCACAAAAGAAAGAATTTTTTTGTCGTAACAGGTTTTACGGGAAAGATTCTTGCACGATGGATTCAGAAGGTGTATAATAAGAAAAAACTCAGGTGGAGGTGACCGGAATGGGCGTGGAGCTGGAACTGAAATACAAAGCAAATGAAGCTGCCCTGCAGGCAATAGAGGAAGCCTTTCCCCAGCCGGGAATCACCTTGCAAATGCATACCGTATATTACGACACGCCTAACGGCGCTCTGTCCGCCCGGCGGTACACCCTGCGCAAGAGGCTTGAAAACGGTGTGAGCGTTTGCACCCTCAAAACCCCTGCCCGGCAGGGCCGCAATGAATGGGAAGTTGCCTGCGACAGTATTGAGGCGGCAATCCCACAGCTTTGCAAACTCGGTGGGCCTGAGGAATTGCTTGCCCTTACGGCAAAAGGCGTGGCGCCCATATGCGGTGCCCGGTTTACCCGGGTGGCAAAGGTCATTACGCTGGCCGATGCCACCATAGAGCTTGCTCTTGATCGGGGCGTGCTCACCGGCGGTGGCAAAGAAATTCCCCTGTGTGAAGCTGAGGCAGAGCTGAAAAGCGGTTCAGCCCAGGCCCTTGCCGCCTTTGGCCGGCAATTGGCCGCAAGATTTTCATTAGAAGCTGAGGTCAAAAGCAAATTCCGCAGAGCGCTCAGCTTGGCAAAAGGAGATTAGTATGGCGCAGCTGGATTCTTTATTTTCCAAATACGATAAACTGATGCTCTTTGATACAGAAACCACCGGCCTTTCCTACAGCCGGGATGAAATCATTGAATTTGCAGCGGTGGTATTAGAGCGCAAAGATGGCAAGGTTTGCGTTACCCGGGAATATGATGAGCTGATTACCTTAAGCCCCGGGGGCTTTATTCCTCCGGAAATTCAGCAGCTTACCGGCATCACCCACGAGGATGTAGCCCAAAGGGGTATCCCCAAGGCACAGCTATGCCGGGATATTGCCCAAATGCTCTCAGGCAACACCCTGATTTTGGCCTATAATGCCCATTTTGATTTAAGCTTCCTGTTTTACCTGCTGCTTCGCCACGGTGACCCCACTGTTCTAAAGGGCAAGGACAAGCTGGACCTGCTCACCACCTACAAGGACCGGCACAGCTATCCACACAAGCTGTGCAACGCCATCGAGGTTTACGGCCTTGGGGATAAGGTGGTCAATTCCCACCGGGCGGTGGATGATGTGCTGGCCACCGTGGCAGTTATGCAGGCTATGGAGGATGAAAAAGACGATTTGCTCCGGTACATAAACCTGTTTGGCTATAATCCCAAGTATGGCATCTCCGGCAAGCCCATCGGCTCTGTTACCTACAAGCCCCAAAAATTTGACCCCCCAACGCCCTTATACGAGGTATGATATGAACGAATTTGCTTATGAATTAGGCTCTCAGCGCTCCTGCATCCGGGAGCTTTTTGAATATGGCAACCAAAGAGCAAAGGTGGTTGGCCGGGAAAATGTATTTGATTTTAGTTTGGGCAACCCCTGCATCCCGGCTCCTGCCCAGGTCAACGAAACCATTGCCGCCCTTTTGCAGGATACTCCCAGCCTGCTGCTCCACGGCTACACCTCCGCCATTGGTGACGAAGCAACCCGGCAGGCCATTGCCCAAGACTTAAATACCCGCTTCCATGCCGGTGCCACCGCTGACGACCTTTTTATCGGCTGCGGCGCTGCCCAGGAGCTTTGCGCCGTCATGGGCGCTTTGTCCACCGAGGGCAGTGAAATCATCGTTCCCTGCCCGTATTTTCCGGAATATCTGCCCTTTGCACGGCATGCAGGAGCTAAGCTCATCACCATCCCTGCCCAGCTGCCGGACTTTGCCCTGCCTGTGGAGGCCATCGGTGGAGCTATCAACGAAAATACCGTTGCGGTGCTCATTAACTCCCCCAACAACCCCTCCGGCGTGGTATATCCAGAGCAGGCAATTGCTGCCCTTGGCAGGCTGCTGACAGAAAAGGCCGCCCAATACGGCCACCCCATTTATATCATCAGCGATGAGCCCTACCGGGAGCTTTGCTATGACGGCATCACCCCGCCCTTTATTCCCAGCATTTATGCAGACACCATTGTTTGCTATTCCTATTCCAAGTCCCTCTCCCTGCCCGGTGAGCGCATTGGCTATATATATGTGGGCAGTAAGGCAACGGACGCCAAGGCGCTGCTGGCAGCAGTGGCAGGCGCAGCCCGAGCTTTGGGCCATGTGTGCGCCCCGGCGCTGATGCAAAAGCTCATTGCCCGGTGCGCTGACCTGCGCCCGGATTTGCAAGCCTACGACAATAATCGCAAAGCTCTGTACGAAGGTCTGCTGGCTTTGGGCTACGAAATGCCCCGGCCCCAGGGTGCGTTTTATCTGTTTGTAAAAGCGCCGGGCGGCGATGCAAACAGCTTTTCTCAAAAAGCAAAGGCGCTGGACCTTTTGGTGGTACCCGGTGACGGCTTTGGCTGCCCCGGCTATTTCCGCCTGTGCTACTGCGTAGCGCCTCAAACCATTGCACGGAGTCTTCCCCTGTTTGCCCGGCTAATGGAGGATTTTCACCATTGAACTACCCGGCATAATTTGTTACAATATGGAAAAAGAGGAAAGGCGGTGACGGCTTGAACGCCAAGGACTATATTGCTGTGTTTGACTCCGGTGTGGGCGGTATCAGTGTTCTGCGGGAGCTGGTGCAGATAATGCCCGGAGAGAACTATCTGTATTTTGGTGACTCTGCCAATGCCCCCTACGGCACGAAACAGCCGGAGCAAGTGCGACAGCTTACTTTGGATGCTGCGCAGCAGCTTATGGCCCGGGGCATAAAGGCGCTGGTCATTGCCTGCAATACTGCCACCGCCGCAGCCATCGATGCCCTGCGGCAGCGCTATCCCGATGCCATTATCGTTGGCATTGAGCCTGCCATCAAGCCGGCAGTCAGCCGCTTTCCCACCGGGCGTATCGGCATTATGGCCACCCCGGTGACCTTACACGAAGAAAAGCTTTCCCGGCTGCTCAAGGAGTTCCCCGATGCCACCATAATTCCCATCCCTGCCCCCGGTCTTGTAGAACTGGTGGAGGGCGGCCTTGCCAACAGCCGGGAGTCAAAAGCGCTGCTTAAGAATCTGCTGAGGCCCTACGCCGGAAAATTGGATGCTTTGGTTTTGGGCTGCACCCACTATCCCTTTGCCAAAGAAACCATCCAACGCATTTTGGAGGACATCCCTTTATATGACGGCGGCTACGGCACAGCCCGGCAGACTCAAAAGCGGCTGCAGGAAGCAGGCCTTTTGCTGGAGGGCGAAGGCTCGGTGCAAATTGAAAACAGCCTTGGCTGCAGCCAAATTCTGAAGCTTTCTATGGAGTTATTACATAATGGATAATATTTTAGTAATCGGCATTGCCGGTGGCAGCGGCAGCGGCAAAACCACTCTGATGAAAAACCTCATCGAGAAATTTCAGGGTAGTGTTACGGTGCTCAGCCACGATAACTATTATAAGCGCCATGATGAACTGACCTATGAAGAACGATGCCTGCTTAATTACGATGAACCCAACGCCTTTGACACAGACCTTATGGTGCAGCAGCTGGATCATCTGCGCCGCGGTCAGGCCATCGATTGCCCGGTATATGATTTCACGGTACATAACCGCAGTGATGAGACCATCCGCATTGTGCCGGAACGGGTAATTATTGTGGAAGGTATTTTGATTTTTGAGCCTAAGGCTCTGCGGGAGCTGATGGATATCCGTATTTTTGTGGACACCGATGCCGATATCCGTCTGTGCCGCCGCATCAAACGGGATGTGAACAAGCGGGGCCGCAGCCTGGAATCTGTGCTAAATCAATATCAGCAGACCGTTAAACCTATGCACGAAAAATATGTGGAGCCCAGCAAGCGGTTTGCTGACATTGTTGTGCCTGAGGGCGGCAAGAATGTGGTTGCCCTGGATATGATTGAAGGGCGTATCCGCCGTCATTTGGAGACCAAATAATGCCCCTGATGGCCCTATGTTGGTAAAAGGCCCAAATTGCAAATAAAAACGCAGATGCAACCGCATCTGCGTTTTTTGTTAAAAGTTATAGCCTGCATCCAGCAAGCGGCACAGAGCATTGTTAGCCTGCTCATCAGTAAACAAGCCGGTAAAGGCCTTGCTCACTGCCAAAGCTTCCAGAGATAGCTTTAGCAGCCCCTTATCCGCTAAAGCAGCGAAGCCGTCGCTTTCCCTTCTGCCGCTTAGCTGCCGGTAGGCGCTAAGCATCGTAAGCTCCATAGGACGCAAACGGACACCAAGCTTTTGAGCCTGCTGCCGGTTATTTTCCCAGGCGGCGAGAAATTTTTCTTCCATTTAACCCTCCAGAATCACAGGGCCGCAGCAGCCAATGCCCTGCAAAATGCGCTCTGCCGCTTCTTCCGCAGTTACGCACACCTGCTCTCCCGTACGCATATCCTTCAAAGAGCACAGTCCCTGGGCAAGCTCATCCTCGCCCAACAGCACAGCATAAGCCACACCCAGCTTATCGGCATAGCTCATTTTCTGCTTAAATTTCTTCTGCTCGCCATATAGCTGCACCCGCACGCCCTTGCTGCGCAGCTTTTCTGCAAGGCTGATAGCCGGGGCAGGGTCAGCGGTCATAGGCAGCACCAAGGCATCGGCCGGGGCATTGGGCAGCTCCGGATTCAAAAGCCCCTGCTCATCGAGCACATAGAACAGCCGGGTCAGGCCAATGGAGATGCCCACACCGGGCAGAGCCTTATCCGTATAATAGCCTGCCAGGTTATCATAGCGGCCGCCGGAGCACACAGAGCCAATCTCCGGGTGGTCCAGCAAGGTGGTTTCGTAAACTGTGCCGGTATAATAGTCCAAACCACGGGCAATGGTCAGGTCAACAGCAAAGTTTCTTTCCGGTACGCCAAAGGCGCTCAAATTCTGGGTAACGGCCTTCAGTTCCTCCAAGCCCCGGTCAAACTGCTCGTTACGGCCGGCATAATTATCCAGGGCGGCAAGCACCTGGCTGTTGGTGCCGCGGATGGAAATGAACTTCAGGATATCCTGAGCCTGGGTCTCATCGAGCCCACAATCGGTCATGAGAATTGCCTGCACCTTTTCCGCGCCAATCTTATCCAGCTTGTCCACGGTGCGCATAATGTCCCCGGACTTTTCCTCCAGGCCCATCATTGCATAAAAACCGCTTAAGATTTTGCGGTTATTCACCCGTATTTGGAAGCGCTCCAGGCCAAAGCCCCGGAACACCCGGTAGATAATTGCCGGGATTTCTGCCTCATTGAGGATATCCAGCTTGCCATCACCAATGATGTCAATATCCGCCTGATAAAACTCCCGGAAGCGGCCGCGCTGGGCCCGTTCGCCCCGGTATACCTTGCTGATTTGATACCGGCGGAAGGGAAACGCCAGGTCGTTATAGTGCAGGGCAACATACTTAGCCAGGGGCACCGTCAGGTCAAACCGGAGGGCCAGGTCACTATCGCCCTTTTGGAAGCGATAAATCTGCTTTTCTGTTTCGCCGCCGCCCTTGGCTAGGAGAATTTGGGCATCTTCGATTGCCGGAGTGTCCAGGGCCGCAAAGCCATAAAGACTATAGGTTTGCCGCAGAATGCCCATCATCCGTTCCAAAGCGGCCTGCTTTTGGGGCAGTAGCTCCATAAAACCGGACAAGGTCCGGGGTTTAATTCTCTCCATAATACTTACCTCACTACTTTTATATCAAAGGAAACCGCCCGCCTAACGGCAGGCGGTAGTTATCAAATGTGGCGGGACTTTGCCCGAAACATCTCGCGCCAATCCAGATCGCCCCGCTGCAGGCCCATAATGGCAATCTCCGCGCTGGCCAGGTTGGTAACGATGGGCACATTGTGCTTATCACAATGGCGGATGGTTTCAATCATCTGGCTGTCGTCCCAGGGTTCGGTGGTATTGGGGTCAGTAAACAGCAATACCAAGTCAATTTCGTTGTATGCAATACGGGCATTGATCTGCTGATGACCGCCCTGCTTATGGGAAAGCAGCATAGTGATGGGCAGACCCGTATTATCTGCAATCAGCCGTCCTGTGGTGGCCGTTGCAAACAGGCTGTGTTTGATGAGAACACTCTTATATGCGGTGCAGAACTGAACCATCAGTTCTTTTTTCTTATCATGTGCCAAAAATGCAATATTCACACCATACACTCCCTTTCTCTTTATAGGCAGATAGGCTCAGGCAAGCCCTGAATCCGCCTGGCGATGCGTTTGCAGGCTGCAGCAGCGCCCTTTTTGGTGGCCATAAGCAGGGGCTTTTTGAAGGCCGCTGAGAGCACCACGTTGCTGTCTTCCGGCACGATGCCCAAAAGGGGCCTGCCGGCCTGATCCATAATATCGTCTACATTCAAGCCCATCACGCTAAGCATCTTTTCGTCGATGCGGTTGACAATAAGCCGCACATTTTCCTTGCCCATTTCCTCCAGGCACATGGAAGCCCGGGTGGCATCCCGCACAGCAGCAGGGTCAGGCCCGGTAACCAGCAGTACCCGGTCAGCATATTGGGCAGCTAACGTAAAGCCGGCCTCAATGCCTGCAGGCGCATCCAAAAACACATAGTGAAACCGTTCCCTGGCCTGCTGCAGCATCCGGGCAAAGGCATCCCGGTCTACCATGCTTGCAGGGCAGTTCATAGGCGCTGTCAAAAAAGATAAATAGGGATAATCGGGATGGCGGACTGCCTGATCCAGAGTATAGTCCCCCCGACAAACATCCTGAAAAGAGATAGCGCCCAAGTCACTGATGCCCAAGGCAATATCCAGATTTTGCAGACCAACATCGCAATCGATGCACAATACACGCTGCTCGTCCTTTGCCAGGGCCGTTGCCAAACCGGCGCAAACAGAGGTCTTTCCTGTGCCGCCCTTGCCGGATAAAACCGCAATCAATTCAGCCACCACCAGCACCCACCTTCCTACAGGATGAACTCATTATAAAGGAAAAACGCACAAAAGGCAAGAGCTTTTTACGACCGTTTTTTCAATTTTTTCATCATTATACACAAAAGCACACCGCAAAAAAGCAAAAAAACCGCCCCAGGTATTCCCGGGACGGCGCTACAAGTAGCCTATGTTAAATATGGCAGGCAGATTTTGCTGCCGGCTGGTGCTATACAAAACCAAATTCATCGTGTATAATAAAAGCACCAACTGAGTTAATTATAGCATTTTTCATAGGTTTTTCAATAGACGGATTTGACGATTTTCACAAAATAGACACTGAAAATTTGGTGGTATTCACAATGAAATTTGGATTTTATACCCTCGGCTGCAAGGTAAATCAATATGAAACCCAGGCTATGGAGCAGCTGCTGAGGGACTTAGGTCACGAGATAGCACCCTTTGACGGCCCTTGCCACGGCTATATTATCAACACCTGCTCTGTTACCGCCGTGGCGGATAAAAAAAACCGGGCGGTGATCCGCCGCTGCCGCAAGCAAAATCCCCAGGCGGTGATTGGCGTATGCGGCTGCTACCCCCAACACGCCCAGCAGCAGGTTAAAGCCCTGGGAGCAGATGTGGTGGGAGGCTCTGCCGGAAGGGAAGCTTTTTTGCAAGCCTTGCTGGAAGCCTTTCACGGCAAAGAGCAGACTCTGGTGGATAACGCCCTAAAAAGGCGGGAATTTGAGGTGCTGCCTGCCGGCGGCCTGGATGGCCGCACCCGGGGTATGCTGAAGGTGCAGGACGGATGTGTGAACTTTTGCACCTATTGCATCATCCCCTATACCCGGGGCCCTGTGCGCTCTGCACCTTTGCCACTGGCTGTTACCCAGGCCCGGGAGCTGGCGGAAAAAGGCTACCGTGAAATCACCCTAACCGGTATTGAAATCGCCTCCTGGGGCGCAGACCTACCGGGCAAGCCCAAGCTGGAAGCCCTGATCATTGCTGTTTGCCAGGCTGTCCCCGATGTGCGTATCCGTCTTGGCTCTTTAGAACCACGAATCATCACAGAGGAATTTTGTAACGCCATTAAGGGGCTTAATAACCTTTGCCCCCATTTTCACCTGTCCCTGCAATCCGGTTGTGATACCGTGCTTGAGAGAATGAAGCGCAAATACGATACTGCCCGGTATTTCCAAAGTGTGGCACTGCTGAATAAGCATTTCCCCGGCTGTGCTGTAACCACCGATATGATTGTAGCCTTCCCCGGTGAAACGGAAGAAGAATTTGCAGAAAGCCTTGCCTTCATCCGCAAATGCGCCTTTGCAGATATGCACATTTTCCCCTATTCCCGTCGCCCCGGCACGCCGGCGGACAAAATGCCCGGTCAGCTACCCAACGATATAAAGGAAGACCGCAGCCGCCGGGCCATCACCGTAGCAAATCAAATGTCCCAAGCCTACCGGCAAGCCCTGATAGACAGCACCCTGGAAGTGCTTTTTGAAGAACCGGACGGTCCCTTCTTCACCGGCCACGCCCCCAACTATGTAAAGGTGTATGTAGAGGGCGAAAACCTGCACAACAAGCTTCGCACAGTGAGGATCACAGCCATCCACGCCGATGGCGTCATTGGGGAATTGACAGTTGATAATTGACAATTTTCTGCAAAACAAAAAGCACCCTGCAGGGTGCTTTTTGTTTTTCGAATCCAGTTATTTCAATACTTTCACTTTTATATCGGCAACATTTCTGCTTTCTTTACGCAGCAAGCCGAACACGCCAAGGCCGGAGAACAGCAAGCCAAGTGCCAGGTTGCGCATCGTTTCTTCAATGATCTCCGGGTCCTGCAGCACCATCTGTGCAATCTCTGCATAATATTCCATTGCTATGCCTTCTTCACTCATTGCTTTAGCGACCATAATACAATTGCCAGCCACAGTTCCCAAGATTACACCGAGGATCACTGCAACGATCAAAATTGCGATCTTGCCCTTGCCCTGCTTGCCCTTAAGCAAATCGTAGCCTTTACTGGACAAAAATCCGATCAGAAGGCCCACAATACTGGCCACGTATCCCAATGCCAGCACCACAGCCCATACCACTGCGCCCAGCACTGCGCCAAGGAACGCGCCCACAGCGCCCCGACCATAGGAGCCGGTAACCTCTTCCTTGCGGCGCGTATTCTCCGAAGATATCTGCTCCTGTACAGTATTGATGCAAGCACTATGTACGTGGTATGCTACGCCATTGAGCAGTATCCAGGCGCCGTCATCTAAAATCGTGTTTCCGCACTGGCTGCAGACATCCGCCTTTATGGCTTCCGCCTCATCCAGCAGGGGGAAGAACCAATCCAGGAAGCCGCGAATCTTGCTCATAGTACCGGGATTATCGTTAAATGCCACCTGGATCCGATCGGTACCGACATTGACTCCGCCGATCCTGAATTCCTTTCTTTTATCAGCAGCCTCCAGGGATGTCATCAGCGCTTGCAACTTATCCCCATCAGAAATCTTGGTGATAATGCAGATTGCTTTAAAACCAGCACCTTCATACATATTTACCGCATAACCTCGCAGTATGCCATAGGCCACGCCTGCGTCTACTTTCATACCGTTTTCTATTGCCAGCTTTTTCAATCCGGAACCAACCATATTTTCCACGCCTTTCTATTTAGAATTATAATTATTTTAGCATAGATGCCTACAAATTACAATAGCTTTCAGTCGTTATCTCCAATATATATAAAACGAAAACCCTAAATCGCCAATTCATTTTGACGATTTAGGGCGTACCTTCAGTTTAAGTCAGTAAAGCAAAATGGCCGGCTATGCCGGCCATTTTGATGATTTTGGGGCTTTAATGACTTAAGAAAAATTACAGGAGGTTGGAGAAGTGCTTGATGGTACGTACCATCTGAGAAACATAGGAGTTCTCATTATCGTACCAGGAAACAACCTGAACCTGAGTCATACCGCCGGGCAGCTTGTTGACCATGGTCTGGGTAGCATCGAACAGGGAGCCAAAGGTCATGCCGATGATGTCGGAGGAGACGATCTCGTCCTCGGTGTAGCCGTAGGACTCGGTGGCAGCAGCCTTCATGGCAGCGTTGATCTCTTCCTTGGTGACTTCCTTGGCAACAACAGCATTCAGGATGGTGGTGGAGCCGGTGGGAGTGGGGATTCTCTGAGCAGCGCCAATCAGCTTGCCGTTAAGCTCAGGGATAACCAGGCCGATAGCCTTGGCAGCGCCGGTGGAGTTGGGCACGATGTTGATAGCGCCAGCTCTGGAGCGGCGCAGGTCGCCCTTTCTCTGAGGACCGTCCAGAATCATCTGGTCGCCGGTGTAAGCGTGGATGGTGCACATAATACCGGACTCGATGGGAGCCAGGTCGTTCAGAGCCTTAGCCATGGGAGCCAGGCAGTTGGTGGTGCAGGAAGCAGCGGAAATGATGTTGTCTTCCTTGGTCAGAGTGTTGTGGTTAACATTGTAAACGATGGTGGGCAGGTCGTTGCCGGCAGGAGCGGAGATAACAACCTTCTTGGCACCAGCGTCGATGTGAGCCTGAGCCTTAGCCTTAGAGGTGTAGAAGCCGGTGCACTCCAGTACTACATCAACACCCAGCTCGCCCCAGGGCAGCTCGGCGGCGTTAGCCTTGGCATAAATGGTGATCTTCTTGCCGTCGACAACAATGTTGTCCTCGCCAGCTTCGACAGTGTGAGCACCGAAGGGAGCAGCGTAAGCACCCTGAGTGGAGTCATACTTCAGCAGGTGAGCCAGCATAGCAGGGCTGGTCAGGTCGTTGATAGCCACAACCTCAAAGCCCTCAGCACCGAACATCTGACGGAAAGCCAGACGGCCGATACGGCCAAAACCGTTAATAGCAACTTTTACAGACATGGTAAATTCCTCCATTTTCATACTTGCCGCTTTGCGGCAGGTTATACATAACTAATGGGATGTGAAAACCCCACACGATGTTATTATACTATAAGCTCATTCCGTTGTAAAGTAGCTGATTCCCAAATTTAATCAAATTTTTCCAAAACATATTAGGAATTTTGCTCAAAAGCCGTCAGAAAAGCCACAATTTGCTCCCGACCGGCAGGCACACTGCCCTGATAAAAGCCGGGCTTGCCGCCGCCCCGGGCATTCAGGGCTTTAGCAAGTGCCGCGCCCAGATTTTTCACCCGGTCGCTATCCCCTGCCAGACACAGACTGCACCCTTGGTCATTGGGAGAAAACACCGCAGCCAAGCTGCTCACAGAGGAAAGCTCCTCGGCAAAGCAGCGCAGCTGACCCCCATCCAGGCCGTCTTCAAAACACACTGCCATATCCTTGCCGGCAAAGCCTTTGGCTTTGAGGGCAAACAGCTGCCGCTGCAAGCTATTTGCCCGGTATTTTTCTGCAGCAAGCAGCTCGCTTACACGTCGGGCGGCCTCGCCGGTTTCCATAGCCTTGGCAGAAAAGGTCTGACTCACCTGCCGATTCTGCTCATAAATACCGTTTAGGATATCCAGCGCCCGTTTGCCGCAGGCCATTTCCATACGGGCGCCTCCGTGGAACTTAACGCAGCTAAAAAGCTTGATAAGCCCCACCTGACCGGTGGTAGCCGTATGTACGCCGCAGCAGGCGCAGCTGTCAATGCCGGGAATCTGCACAATGCGCACCGGCCAAGGCAGTGCCCGTTTGGTGCGGTAGGTAATGGTTTTCAGCTCCTCCGGGCCGGGAATCCAGCACCGAATAGCCACATTCTCCCACACAGCCCGGTTGGCCCGCAGCTCCACTTCCCGCAGCTGTTCTTCCGTCAGCATACCGTCAAAATCCACGGTCATCACATCCGCGCCCACATGGAAGCCCACATTCTCATAGCCAAACATTTCGTGGATCACACCGGAAACAATGTGCTCGCCGGTGTGCTGCTGCATCAGGTCAAACCGCCGCTGCCAGTTTAGCCGGCAGCTTACCCGGCTGCCTACCGCCACCGCCCGGTCACAAAGGTGTACTACCTGTTCCCCCTGTTCCCGGACATCCAGCACCTGCGCATCGCCAATATAGCCCAAATCGCAGGCCTGGCCGCCTCCCTCAGGATAAAATGCCGTGGCATCCAGTTCCACCAAAAAACCGGCATCGGCTGGCGTACAGGCGGTAACCACAGCCTCAAATGAGGAGAGCATACTATCTTCGTAATACAATTTTCTCATAAATCAAACATTCCTTTTCCCCGGAATTTTCCTTATTTTAGCACATTGAGGCCACCTTTGCAATCCGGTGCAGTTTATCGTCGAGGGATTTTCTTTTTGCTGCCCCAACCTTCGTGTTTTTTCTATATAAGCCGGTAATACAATGGCTTCACAACACAAAGGAGGACAGGCCTATGCAGTGCCAAAAGCTAAAAACATATATGGAGACCGGCAGGGTGGTGTTCCTGCCTGCCCGTTCTATTCGACCCAATCCGGCGCAGCCCCGGAAAATTTTCCGTCAGGAGGCCCTGGAGGAGCTGGCGGAAAGCATCCGCCGCCACGGCATTTTGCAGCCGCTGTCTGTGCGGCGTACCAGCGCCGGCAGCTATGAGCTGATTGCCGGGGAACGGCGGCTTCGAGCCGCCCAAATGGCAGGACTCACAGAAATTCCCTGCATTTTAATGACTATGGATGACAAAGAATCAGGCATGGCGGCGCTGGTGGAAAATCTGCAGCGCCAGGACCTGGATTTTATTGAAGAATCCCGGGGCATCAGTCTGCTGATGGAACAATGGAATATGAGTCAGGAGCAGGTAGCCCGGGTGCTGGGTAAGAGCCAAAGCGCCGTAGCCAATAAGCTGCGACTGCTTCGCCATTCCTTCCCGGTTTTGCAGGCCATAAGAGATGCCGGGCTCACCGAGCGCCATGCCCGTGCGCTGCTGCGCCTTGGCGCTGAAGAAGAAAAGCTGCGGGTTATCCAGGTGATTGCCCGTAACCAAATGAGCGTTGCCCGGACGGAACAGTACATCGACGAGCTATTAAGCACCCCCAGGGAAAAATCCCCGGGGGTAGATATTGGCGCTTTCTTAAAAAATGTGACCCAAACCCTCAGCCGCATTCAGCAATCAGGCATCGCCGCCATTTCTGAACGAAGGGAAACGGAAAGCCAGATTGTGCTCACCATCACCATTCCAAAGTAGGCAAAGCTTTTTCCGCAGTTTCTACATAATGCAGGGCATCTGCCAAAAGCTGCTGCCGTTCCTCCGGTGTTAAGGGTCTAACCACCTTGGCAGGACTTCCCAACAGAAGGCTGCCGTCAGGGGCGTCGGTTTTGCCGGTAACCAAAGCCCCAGCGCCTACCATACATTCTGCGCCCAGCTTAGCCCCGTTGAGCACAATGGCGCCCATACCCACAAGGCAGCGGTCACCTACGGTGCAGCCGTGCAAAATTGCGCCGTGACCTATGGTGCAGTCTTCTCCCACCGTGGTTTTTTCGTGGAGAACGCAGTTATCCTGAATGTTGGTGCCTGCGCCCACAGTAATTTTGCCGGCATCGCCCCGAAGCACCGCCCCATACCAAATATTCACATTCTCACCCAGTGCCACATCGCCTACCGCGTGCGCGCCGTCCGCCAAAAAAATTTTTGCCATAAATATGCTCCTTTTATAACCGGGGTGCTGAAAAACCACGCAGCGCTCCCTAACATTCTTGTCTGCTTTATTTTAACACATCTAAGGCTTGGGGTCTATTGCTTTTTTATTCCGGTATCAAATTTTATCGCGAAGCGATCCCGTAATTCAGCATTCAGCATTTAGCATTCTGCATGAAAAGGGCAAGCGGAAACCCGCTTGCCCTTTCGCTTTGTTAACTATTCTGCCCCGAAGACAGAGAACCGTCCCCCGTCCTATGTCCCCTTGTTCCTGCTATACAACCCCCATTTTCTTCATTGCTGCAAAAAACATCTCCGCTTCACCGTTTGGATTTGCCTTTTTATTCGCCTCAATAATGTACCACGGATACTCTAAATCATGAATGATAATAGGAATTGTCGTGCCAAATTTATCCCGAATAAAGCCGCAACTTTGCATTTTATGAGCAACGGCAGTAATTTCCGCAAGTAACTCATAATAGCCTATCGGTCCTTTGCCGATATATCGCATATTCGCATCATAGCAAGCACTTGAATCTTCATAGCCAATATTATCAATGCCATTCTCTTTGTACCAATCAAAGAGAATTTGCATGCCTTCATTTTGGCTTTCTGCATCAATTACAGGCGTTTCATCTTGACGCCAGAAAGCGTAATTCCAACGTTCCTCTGATAATTGATCCGCTCCGTGACAATCCATTTCGGTATTATAGCTCACAGTAAAGCATGGTACATTTGAATATCCTTTGTATTTGAACGCCTTATTGGAATAGACAAAAAAAGATATAGCGTATATACCCTCTTCGTTCCAATTGGAAATAATCCTTCGCAGTTCGCCTTCCAGATAATTTTGCAAATTCACCATTAGGTACCCCCTTATATCACTGGCAAGCACAATTCGTTCAATTACTACCAAAGCGCAAGCTATTGCAATGTCAATCCTAATCCCATCTAATTCCGAAAAGAGAACGTGCAACAATTTCCATCTTAAGTAAAAACAAAGTAGCTTCCACCCCTATTCTGTCTCCTGCAACTGGTCGTAATCTTTCTGTCACGTAATTATGATATGCTGTAGTGTGCAACGACGCATGGTATTGTTGGGGCAATACCACAAGATTCATGGGATCAGTCACCGGATCTATGCCAACATCTTTCAATATTTGTCTTGATTCTGTAGCACGATGGTCACTTTGTGCGACAATATGATGAACGGGATCCCTAGGCGTTTTTTTCGTACTTGTGGCAACTTCTGCCGTTTCAGCTTTAGTATCAAGTGCTGCTATGCTTTGTTGAGGAACGATAGAAACTTGAGGGAAAGTGGGAGGATTTCTTACAATTATATCGGCAAAAACAAATACAGCAACTACTATGGCTGCAGCAACTATTAGCTCCGCCACGCTCGCGGATATTGCACTCAAAAAGAATTCTCCATGTGAATCAAGGCGAACTACAGGACTGTTGCAACAATATGTAAACATATTGTTGCCAAGTAAGCTCTGTCCAGTTGTAGTATAGGCATCCGCATTGATAAATCTACCCACCATCGGATTATAGTACCGAGATTGCAAGTAATACAGTGCTGTCTCAGCATCGTAGACATAGCCGCGGTAGCGCAGAGGATTCAGTTCTGCCAAGGCATCTGCAAGGGCTTCATTTTCTCCCTCTGCAACGCCTTCTGCTTGCAGTACCACACCCCAGCTGCTATATGCATACTCCACCAGCTTTGTACCGCTTGCATCCACGATAGCCACCACATCACCCTGGATATTGGTGACATAGTAGTAGGTATCGCCATCATAGGTGACGGTCAGCGGCGTGCCCGCGGCATCGTAAGTGAAACGCAGGGTGTTGCCATCAACGGTCATCTGCACCAACTGAGAGCCGTTATAAGTGTAGGTATAGGTTTTACCGTCACCTGTACGGCTGGTGCGCATACCGTTGGCATCGTAGGTATAGGTCCAAGTTGTGCCGTTTTCGGTCAGGCTTGCCAGTTGTCTACCACGCTGCCAGGTAAAGGTGCGATTTCCCCATTCCTCGGGGTTGCCGATACCGTCATATTCAATCTGCTGATTATCATAAGAGGTCAGCAGGTCGCCCCAAGTTTCGTCATTGTAGTCATAGGCAACCGTCTTGTTGGGCGTGACATTAGCCAGGCTTTCCACAGTAGTATAGGTATACTCTTTGCGGAACTTAATATTGCCTGCATCATCGTATGTCCAGGCATGGGTATATCCCCCTGCCTGGTTATTCTCCCGGACAAGCTGGTTAGCACTGTCGTACACATAGGAGATGGTCTTGGTGATATTATTTTCTTTTTCACCAATTGTCAGGATATTGCCGTTCTTATCATAGGTGTAAAGATAAGTAATATCGCTGCCGTCAGTGACCACCCGGTACTCCGCTATCTGCGTTGCGGTGTAGGTTTTCTCACCCTCGTCGGTTTCCACCGCCCTATCCACAAAGGTATAGGTTTCCGTCTTGACCTCTGTTTCACCCTGGGTGGTGACCTTCTCTATCAAGCGGCCAAAGTCATCGTAGGTATAGCTGACAGAGATGTTTCCAAGGGTGACCTTGATGATGCGGTTATCGTCATCATACTCGTACACATAGCCTTGTGTACTGTTGCCCACGGTTTCCGTAAGACCCGTCAGGTTGTTCTTTACATCATAAGCGTACTGCACCGACTGGATTTGGCCCGTGGCATCCGCCTTGGTATAGTACAAGGCTCTGCCAAGAAGGTCATAATAGTAGGTTGTAGTAATGCCGGTGGCAGAATCAAATACCGTAGCTAAGTTACCGTCATTGTCATAAGTATAGGCAACATAATCGCCGTTTTCGTAAGTTTCTCTTATGATACGGCTTAAGCCATCGTAAGTATATTGTACATTATCTTGGTTGCCATAGTCAAGCCTTGTAAGACGGTAATTGGTGTCATAGGTATAGCTTGCCAGAGTTTTTGTTCCCACCATTACACTTGAGCGCAGGTCAAATGTGCCGTAGGAGAAGGTATAGGTGGTAGAGGGGGTCTGAATGGTGCTGAGCAGACCGTCGGTTGTATAGCCGTAAACTGCGCTCAGGGCAAGGTCTGTGTCCATGGTTGTGGCTGCGGTGGCCATACGGTACATATCGTCGTAGGTGTAGTTGGTCCGGGTGGCATTCGTATCCTCCGGGTATTTCACCCAATTGAGTACACCTGTATTCAGGTCATAACCGTACTCGGTCACATTGCCCAAAGCATCTGTTGTGGTTGCAATTTGGTTGCCGTCATCGGTATACTCAGCAGAGCTTGTAACGGTTTTCGTTCCGTCCGTGATGCTTACGGATGTATTATTGCCGTAGGTATCATAAGTGAAGGTGTATTCCAAGCCCTCCTTGGTGGTTGCCGTCTGCACATTCCGCCAATTATCGTAGGTATAGGTCATCTCTGTATCACCATTCAGGATGATGGCCGTCAGGTCATTATTTGTGTTATACTGATATTCCGTGCGCTGCTTTTGCAGGTCAACAACGCTAATCAGGTTGCCGGTTTCCGGGTCATAATCATAGCTAACACCAAAGGGCTCTTTATACAGCTGGATGCCGTCAAAATAAGCGGTGTTGGCATTATAGTCGTAAAGCAGCTCTACGGTGACATAGTCAAAGGCTGCCCTTGCTGCTGCCGGGGTGCTGATATACTGCCAGTATTCGCCACTGTCCGTCTCCGGGCTGAAGCTTACGGTCACCGGCGCATCATTTTCCACCTCCGTCAGGTAGTGGAAGGTCAGCTTCAGGCCAAAGGTACGGGCGTTGCCGTTTTCTGTGCGCAATGCCACACTATCGCCCTTGCCCCAGCCGGAGAGCACAAAGCTATCTCCCTCCTGGCCGCTGACCTCCACCCGCTGAGACAGGTGCTTTTGGGTGTAGAAATCACCGGTAATGGCAAAAACATCGCTGCTCAGCTGGGGCGCATCCGGGGCAAGGGTAGATAGGCCGTCAGTTGCCGCAAGGCCCGTGCCGGTCCAGCCGTAAGCAGATGCATCTGTATTGGTAAATCCAAAGTCGCCGTTTTCTATCAGGTTATACCGGCTGGCAGTTGCCGTTTGCTCTAACTGCACGCAGTCCATATACACATAACCTGTGCCTTCTGTAATCAGGGCAAGGGTAACCTGTTGGGCTTCTGCGCTTTGGTTGGTATAGCTTACCTGCAGCCGGGTCCAATCACTGCTTGCCGGAAGATGCTGGCTATATTCGCTGCCTATACTCAGTTTTGCGGTAGTTGCGGCATCTGTCTTGACGAAGGCGGAGAAGGTATAGGTTTTGCCTGCTTCCAAGGTCACCTGGTCCTGAATCACCGTTCTGCCGCCGGGTATCTGCAGGGACTTATTGCCCAGGTAAGCTGTTGTGCTTACAACCTCCGGCCAGCCGTCGGCAACACCGCTATAGTACCACCGGGAGGCATTTTCAAAGCTGTGGTCCCGGAGCATATTGCTTACGGTGTTTTGCAGTTTGGAGGAAAGGGTAAGCTGATTGCCCTTGCCGGCATCATTCCTGGTGTTCTTGGCATATGTGCCATACTGGGCATGGCCTTCTTCATCCTGCACGGCAATTACATTGCCAAAATTATTAAACTGCAGGATTTGCTTGTTTTGCAGGCTATCCTCCAGGACAGTATGGTTATCCCCATAGCTGAAGGAAAGCTTGCTGCCTTTTGCTTCCCCGTCATATTCGGTCACAGATGCTACCCGGTAGGGCTGGAAGGCGCTTGTTACTGGGTGATAGGCATATTCTAAGCGGTAGCTGTTTGTATCGTCCCTATCTTCTGTAACACCGGTAAGGATATGGCCGTTATAGGTAAAGGTGCTGACATTGCCTTCCTTATCGGTTATGGTGGTCAGGTTGCCGTCTGTATAGCCAAAGGTTACCCAATCAAGCTCTGTTGTGCCGGTGCCATAGTAGCTGATGCGATTGAGCACATAGCCGTTATAGGAGAACCGATATTCCCGCCCTGCGCCATCGGTCACTTTAGAGGGCCAACAGCCAGGGTTATACAGGTAATCCACCCAAATGGTACTCTTGGTATCCTGGTTATTTTCTATCTTTCTGAGTCTGCCCCAGCCGTCGAAGTACAGCTTTGTTCCGTCCTTTTGCGTAATAACAGAGGTTTCAATATCTCCGTTTTCCTTGCGGACCAGGGTGCGGCTCGAGTCATCTTCATCCTCGTAGGTTGTTCCGTTCCAGTAGAAGAAGTGGTCTGTGCCGTCAGCATCTTCCCACACATAATAATTGCCCCAGGCATACACTCGCTGGTGAATATTGGTCCGCCAGCCGTAGCCCATATCAAAATAGTTGCCGCTGGTACCGGTTGCGGTGTTGGAATTTGAAGGCACCGTGCTGTCATTGGCATTATAGGTATGGGAAATGGTTACAGGCATCCGGCTACCGCCAAAGCCCATATGCTCTCTCGTCCACACCAGATTGCCGGTATAGGTGTTTACATAGCCGGTACCTGCTCTGCCTGCAGAAGCGGAAGCATAGTCCCAATAACCCTCTAAACCGTTGGTATTGCTGAAATAAATATAGAGGGTAGGCGCCACATAATAACTGTAATCTGAGGACCAAAATTCCTTGGTATTGGTTTCGGTGGTGCTATTCTCGATGCTGTTCGGCACCTTGAACATCATACCGTAGTTATTGCCGGTAGCATACCACTGCCGGGCAATATCCGTTACATCCCAGGCGTACAAACCGGAAGCCTGGGCGGTTACATAGTCCTCTACTGTTTCGTTATAGTCCGGCTGAGTCTGCCAGGTGACTGTGGAGGAATCCCAATCGCCCAGCACCTTATGGACCTCAATGGGGGCGGATTTGGATTGATTGGAGGTTTTATGCAGGTTAATTTCCGCATATACAACCACATCTGCCGAGGTGAGCACAGGCAAATTGGCATATTTCAGGAAAATACGGGTCTTTCCTGTGCCCTGAAACAGGCCCACATCCAAAGTTGATGCTGTCTGACTGGGGTCATATTTGCTGCCTACGCTCCGGTCACGGATATTGTTGGTATTCATACTGGGCAGGATGATGGGGTCTAACACCACAGGCCATGCCCGGCTGCTATCTGCCAGCCAGCTTTGGGGCAGAATATAGCTGAGGGTATAGCTGCCGCCTGAGCCGGTAAGGGTCACATTGATATCGTAATTATATGCATTGTCTGCATCCACCAAAAATGGCGCAGGCATTACCAGCACGATGTTTTCCCGGTTTTCATCGTAAAAATCAATATGGCCGTCAGCGCTCAGCACAGGGATGAGCTTGCCGGTATTCAGGGTATAGCGGTAGCCCCGGAGGGTGCTGTCATACCGGCCCAAGATGATGGATTCCTTGACTCTGTTGGACTGCAGGTCATACACGATATTGGTATTATCGTATATGCTGTTATAGGCTACCCGGCTGTGGAGCTTATCCGGCACAGTTTCCGGGAACTGAACAGATTCCTTTGCCGCTGTCAAGTCGATTTGCTCAACAATGCCAACCGTGCTTTTGCCGGCGGTAAGGGCATAGGTTTCTGCCTGGGCACTCATAAGCTCCGCGCCGCTGCTGGCACTAAGCTTGCCGGCTAAAGAAAAAGACAGGGTATAGCCGTCCTTCGTAACCGATACGGCGCTACCGCTGCCCATGATTTGGGGAAAACTCACTTGCCATGGGCCTTGGGTATTTGTCAGAACGCCATTTTTACCAATGCCGGAGGTTTTGAGTGTATTATCTATCTCTTTCCATTGGCCGTTTTCTTCATAATGCACCGCGCTGGCATAAAGCTGCGCCATATGCAGGCCGTTGGAAAGTATGTATTCTTTGGAATATTCTGTGCGCTTTTCCTCTACCTCCGCAAGTATCTCCAAAGGCGCATCCTCTACAAGCGTTGCTTGCTGGTTGCTTTCAATACTGCCCAGCGCAAAGGATTGCACCGGAAGCATATTGAACAAAAGCGCTGCTACCAAAAGCAGACATATCGTTTTTATTGTTCGACTAAACATAAATTAGCTCCTTTCGTCCTCGTTGTGAACATAAATGCAGTTTAATTATTGACAAATAGTGTGCTGTTAAATTACCACATTTTAAATCCCCTCCTTTTCTGCAATCTTCCGACGGCAGGATGTGTGCCGCTTTTATCACATTTTCATTCTACCGGGAAAAGCGCTCACAATTTGTCGAAATCTGTCGATACAACAAAAAATAATCACCCTGCACAAAAAGTGCAGGGTGATTTGTAAATCTTAATGACATTTCATTACTCAAATCCAAGAGCAACAAATGCTTTCATTATTTCCGAAAGGTATATTCTGTTTGTTCATAGGTGAAGGTAATCATACCGCCCACCGTCTGGAACTGCACCTGATTTTGCGGCTGGTCTGCAAACCAAAAGGCGCTGTTAGTATATTCAATACTTTGGGCAACGCCATTACTGGTGAAAATGCCTGTGCCGTCTGAAAACAGCTCCAGGCTGTCGTCCCCACGGCCCAAATCAATCAGGTCCTCCCGGTTAAACAGAGAATCGTATTCCAGCATATGCATACTGTATATCGTATATCGGCCGGTAATATCCACCCAGCCGTCACCGGTGACATCAAACACCGTCCAGCTCAGCGTCCAGCGGTCATAGGCCGCCTCCGGCTGCTTACCCTTGACGGTTTTTTCCTGACCCTTGCCCATAGCGGCAGTTGCGGTGGTTTGCGCCACCTGCTCACCGTCTGCGTAGAAGGTAAAGGTAAAAGTCACATTGAAGGCATAGCCGCTGTCATTTTTATAGGTCAGACGTAAAGGTCTTTGGGCATCCCCCTCCATCCCATCGGTCAGCCGTGCCTTCAGGCTGCTGTGGATTTGATTCTGCGCCCGGGCAGCATCCAGACCACTTAGATAATACTCCGCCAGCTGCGTATCCTGCGTCAGGAAGCCATACTGCTCACAAAGGTCCTTAACTGCCTTCAGCCGCAAATACTGTCCCCGTGCCCAATCCGCAGGGCTTTGGCACAGACCCTGCTTATCCAAAGATATCCACTGCATGTACACGCCCTCCAAATAAGACAGGGCGATTTTTTGCAAGTTCTTATCCAGGAAATACATCTTTTGGAAGCGGCCAATATAGCTCTGCTCTGTCTGCACCCCTGGACGCAGGTCCTCCCCTGCCTCCTTTTCCAGCTTCATGCGAGCATTGAGCGATTCCTTCAGGGCATCCAGGAAGGCCTCGTCACCGCAAAGGGCTCTGCATTCTTCCATAAACAAATCCTGATTTTCACCACTGAGCATATCTTTATATACAAAAGCGGCATCCATCTGCCCTGCCTGCGCCAGCACACGGGCAGCCTCTAAGTAGCAGGTCTGAATTTTGTCAGTTGCGTCATTATACTCCGGAATCTGACTATACTGCTCCTTGGCGCTCATAAGCATCAGCACCCACACAAGGTAATCCTCGGTGCTTTCGTCCACGCCGGAAACCAACTCCATGCCGTTTTTATCCCGATTTTGGGCGCAACGCAGGAGATATTCACCTTTGTACCAGCTGATGCCCTTTTCCAGCAGCTCCCGGCTATCCTTAAAATCTCCCAGGGCTGCAAAGGTCTCTGCTACGCCGTCAAACTTGCCGGATTTCATCCCGTTAAGGGCTTCCTGATAAATGCGGAACTTTTCCTGCAAATCGGATGTATAGGTTGCGCTGTCCTTAAAATCTCCCAGGCCCATAAGCAAGCTTAAAGCCTTGTCATATTCCCGACTCTCCAGGCAAGCCATGGCCTGTTCGTAGGCAAGCTGGTTTTGATAATAACAAATGCCAAAAAATGCGCCCAAGCCCAAAAGCAGCAGCACCGCCAGCACCCCACCCAGCACCGCCCAACGGGTTCTTTTCCGGGGTTGGGGGTCATCGAGGTAGATTTCCTCCGGGATATTGGCCCAGGAGGGATAAAGCTCCTCCTCAGTCAGGTCCTCAAGCCCTTCGTCCTGGCCATATGTATCTGCCAGAATATTTTCCAGGTCCAGCTCCTCTACCACAGGCGCTTGGGATGTCTGCTCCTGCTGCGCCTGCAGCAGCGCCTCCACCAGGGCATCCTCCACCGACTGCCGGGCAGCCTCTTCAGGCTCTACATCCAACAGCTGCATGCCGCCGTCCCGGGTTTCCTCTTCCTGCATATCAAAACCGCATTCTGGGCAAATATGCTCCAGGGCGGGCATTTGCGCGCCACATTTTATGCAAAACATTTGTGTGTCCTCGCTTTCTGTTTGCTGTTTTTTAATATACCACCCTTCGACTCTTTTCGCAATCTTTTTATCTTTTTTTCCGCAGGTTGGTTGCACCGGCAAGAAAACGTGCTATAATATAGGCAGAGAGGACCCGAACCCAAACACCTCTCTGCCTAAGCATATTGATAATAGGAAGTGTTTGCAATGTCCTCTAACGCAATGCGCCTGGGTGGAAAAAACACCGGTGTGAATATGACCCAAGGCAGCATTTTCCGTCACCTGCTCCGTTTTGCTCTGCCGCTGATGCTGGGCAACCTGTTCCAACAGCTATATAACACCGTGGATACCTGGGTAGTAGGTAACTTCGTCAGCAACGAAGCTTTTTCCGCCGTGGGTGCAGTAGCTCCCATTGTGAATATGCTCATCGGCGCTTTTTCCGGTCTTGCCACCGGCACCGGTGTGGTCATCAGCCAGAACTTCGGTGCAGGCCGCAAAGACAAGGTTTCTGATTCCTCCCACACCGCCCTGGTGCTCACCTTCATTATGGCTGCCCTGTTTACCGCAGTAGGTCTTATCATGGCGCCGAGTATGCTGCAGCTTATGAACCTGCACGAGTCTGCCCGGGATGAAGCCCTTACATACCTGAACATTTATTTTGGCGGCCTGACCTGCCTGCTCATTTATAATATGGGCGCCGGTATTTTGCGGGCCATTGGCGATTCCCGACGCCCCTTCTACTATCTGGTAGCCTGCGCCCTGGTTAACACAGGTCTTGACCTGCTGTTTGTTATCGTATTCAATATGGGCGTTGCCGGTGTGGCATTGGCAACGGTGATTGCCCAGGGTGTCAGTGCGCTGCTGGTAATTATCACCCTGCTGGTCACCAAAAGCCCGGTGCGAATCACCCCAAAAAAGCTGCGCATCCACTGGGACCTGCTGAAAAAGATTCTGCTGTTGGGCATCCCTGCCGGTCTGCAGATGGCAGTTACCGCTTTTTCCAACGTATTTGTCCAATCCTACATCACCCATTTTGATGTGGGTCTTCCCGCGCCTGACTATATGTCCGGCTGGACCGCCTATATCAAGGTCGATCAGCTCATTTTCCTGCCTATGCAGTCCGTTGCACTGGCAGTGACCACCTTTGTGGGGCAAAATTTGGGTGCAGGGCTTCCCAAACGAGCCAGAAAGGGCGTTACCTGCGCCAACCTGATGACGGCAATTGTAACCATCGCCCTGACCATTCCCGTTGTGATTTTTGCACCCCAAATCGTCAGCTTCTTTAACGATAAGCCGGAAGTGATTGAAACCGGCGCGCTGTTTCTTCGGGTGCTAACACCCTTTTATGTGCTTTGCGGCTTCAATCAGGTTTATGCCGCGGCCCTGCGTGGCTCAGGTAACTCCGTTGTACCTATGATTATGATGCTCAGCTCCTTTGTGCTGTTCCGGCAGGCATATCTGTTTATAATGAGCCAAATTTGCAATGAGGTCATTCCTATCAGTATGTCCTACCCGGCAGGCTGGCTGCTGTGCACCGTCCTGACCGCCGTCTATTTTCACATAACCAAGCTGGAAAAGACCCGGCTTGTGGATGAAACCAGAAAATAAAAAATTCGCAGATGCCCAAAGGCATCTGCGAATTATTTATTCTTCTTCAGCAGGCTTTTCTGCAGCAGCTTGTACCCGATTTACAAACAGGTTTTGCTTATCATGCTTACGGAAAGCCATAAATACCAGCACACCCACAGCCGCCAGGCAGCTCACTGCCGCCAGCAGTTGGCTAACCCGGAAGGGGCCCCACCACAGGCTATCGGTACGCAGGCCCTCGATAAAGGCTCTGCCCAGGCCGTACCATGCAACATAACCCAGGGCAATCTGGCCATCGTACTGCCGCTTTTTAGAAAGGAAATGAAGGGCCACAAAACCCACTGCATTCCACACCGACTCATAGAGGAAGGTGGGGTGGAAATACTGATACTGGCCGGTGCGCTCATTGAAAAGGCCCATAGCCAGGAAAAAGTCCTGACTGACCGGGTCGCCAAAGGCCTCTCGGTTCATAAAATTGCCCCAGCGGCCAATGGCCTGTCCAATCAAAAAGCCCAGGGAAACCAGGTCCAATGTTGCGCCGATGCTGATTTTTCTTACCCGGCAATACACAATTACACCCACTACCGCACCGATAACGCCGCCGTAGATGGCCAGACCGCCATTCCAGATATACAGCACGGAAATTGGATTGTGCTGAAATTCGTGCCAGGAAAACGCGCAGTAATAGGCTCTTGCGCAAAGGATGGCAAAGGGAACAATCCACAAAACGCCGTCAATGAGATGATCCTCCGTCAGGCCAAACTGCTTGCGGCGGCGCAAGCCGTACACCACCGCCAGCACAAGGCCAAGGGCTATGATAACACCGTAAAAATGGATATTCAGGCTGCCAATAAAGAAATTGCGCAGTGGGTCTATCTCCAGACCCAGGCCGGGAAAAGAAATGAGAGAATAATCCGAGGGATTATAATTTTCCAAGAACATAGTTATGCCTCCTTCGTATTGGGGTAAATCACCGACAGGCAGCTGCGCTGAGGCGTGACCACCCTGCGGATAAAGCTTAGCAGATCATCGGGGCCAATGGCACCATAAACCTCGGGGAAATCAAAATAATCGAAGCCGGAGAAGTGATAGGCACAAATGCGGAAGCAAAGGCTGTCAAAGCTATCCATATCCCGCATGCGGCGACCCAGCGCGCTGCGCTTGCACCGCATAAAGTCCTCCCGGCTGATGCCCTTCTCCAGCAGAGCCTGCGCCTGCTGTAAAATCGCCTCTTTCACTGCCTCCGGGTCAAAGCTGTCGCCGGACGCGGTAAGCATGGCCATGCCCTTAACCGTTTCAAAGCCGCCCCCAAAGGAGCTGTCAATGAGCCCCTGCTCATAAAGCTGCAGGTAAAGGGCAGAGGATTCCCCAAAGAGCATTTCTGCCGCCAGGTCGCCAATGAGCTCCTGGCGCACCGCCTCCTTGCCGCTGCCCAGACTCTCGCACTTAAAGCCCAGCTGGAACATGGGCATAGCCACATCCATAAAAGCTTTCACACAGTTTTGGGAACAGGTCATAGGCTCTGCAGCCTGCTCCTTAGGACGGGCTGTCACCCGGGGCATATTTTTTGCCGCCGCGCAGGCTGAACGGAACACCGCCTCCGGATCCACATCGCCCACCACGCACAACAGCAGATTATCCGGCCGATAAAAAGCCCGGTGGCTTTGGGTAAGCACCTGGGGCGTGATGTTTGCGATGGTGCTGCGAGTACCCAGGATTGGCTCGGCAATCCGGTGGCTTTCATACATGGCAGCCATCAGGTTTTCAAAGAGCCGGGTTTCCGGGTTATCCTCGTTCATATCAATTTCCTGACCGATGATGCCCTGCTCCCGCTGCACACTATCCTGGGTAAAATAGGGTGTGGTAACAAACTCCAGCAGCAGCTCCAGGCACTTATCAAAATTCTCCGTAGCCGAGAAATAATAGGCGGTCATATCATAGCCGGTAAAGGCATTGACCATAGCACCCATAGCGGCAAATTCCTCAGAAACATCCCGCCCGGGCATATCAAACAGCTTGTGCTCCAAATAGTGAGCCACGCCGGCTGGGGCTGTAATTTCCTTGCCGTCCAGGGTAAACTCCCGATCTATGGAGCCAAAATCCGTAACCAGGTATGCAAGCTTACGGGTAAAGCCCGGCCGGGGTACAACCGCCACAGTCAGGCCCTCCGGTGTCTTATCCCACCATACCTTTTCCCAAAGCTCCGGGTATTCCTTGCAAATCACGCACCCACCCCCTTCAGGGAAAATACGGTGTGCAGCTTAACTGCGCAGGCAGCCTGAGTCACCTGTTCTAAAGACACCTGCTCCACCAGAGCCATATAGCGCTCCGGAGTCAGCGTCAGCCCGCTGAGGGCCGCGGTGGCATAGTAGTTTTCAATGGCGCCGGGGGAATCGTGGGTGGAACGCAGGCTGGAAAGAAGCGCCTGCTTGGCAGACAGCAATTCCGTTTGGGTAATTTCCCCACGGCAGCACTTGGAAAGTTCCTCCAGCACCTGCTGCTGCACCAGATCCATTTTGTCAAAATCTGCCCCAGCCGCCACGGTGAGAATGCCCTTGCTGCCGTGGTAGGAAGAGCTAATATCGTAGCACAGGGCATTGCGCTCCCGAATCTGCATAAACAGCTTGCTGGTCATACCGCTGCCAAAAAGGGTGTTAAACACCTGCATAGCAACAAACTGCTCGCTGCGCAGGGTGACCGGGGTGACAAAACCCATGCTGAGCTTGCCCTGGGTAATGTCCAGGCGCTCCTCATAGCTGCCGCCGCCGGCATCCTGAAAGCCCTGCTGGGCGGCGGCTGGTATATAGCTTCTTGCCTGAGAGGCAAACAGCTTTGTCATCAGGCTGCGTACCTGCGACCTCCGGGCTGCGCCAACATAAAATATCTCCACCGGGCTTTGCTGCAAAATCTTTTCATAATGAGCATACAGGCCCTCTGGGGTGATGGCTGCCACCTGCTCAGGCTTACCAAGCCGGGCAACGCCAAAGGAATCGCCCTTGCACATGTGGTCAATGAGCCGGGCAGCTGCATATTGCCGCTTGTCATTGCGCTGGGCTTCAATGGCAGCAATCAGGTTCTTCTTTTCACTTTCCACGAAGTCCCGGCAGAAAGCCCCCTCCGCCACCACAGGGCAAAACAAAAGCTCCCGCAAAAGCGCAGTCATGGGCTCCAACACTGCCTCACCATCCAGACAAAAGCGGTCATCCAAAAAGGCGCTGTACAGGCCCGTTGCTTGGTAGTCGCCCACCCGACGCACCAGGGTGCCAACGCCTGCGCCATACAGATCATCCAGCTTACAAGTGATGTCCTGCAGGTTGGGATATTGCCTTGTGCCACGCAGAAGCACGGCAGGCAGCAAAGCATTGAGGGCGTTTTCCTCCCGACACATGGGGCGCACCAGCTGTATGCTCAGGCGGCTTTGCTTAAAACGAGTATCCGGGAAGCACCGCAGGGTGATCCCGGGAGAAATTTCAAAGGTTTCGATCATAGGGTCTCCTCTTGTGTATTATATAGCCATTATACCGCCTTTGCAGTAAAATAGCAACTGTCTTTGTTATCCCAAGGCATCCCGAAGCTTCTCCAGCGCCCGTTTTTCGATCCGGGATACATAACTGCGGCTGATATGCAGCCGCTGGGCCACATCCCGTTGCCGTTGTGGCGCATGCCCGGCAAGGCCGTAGCGCATGAGTATCACCTGCCGCTCCTGCTGGGTCAGCTCTGTATCCACCGCCTGGCATACCTTCCGCCGGTCTTCCTTATACGCGATTTTTTCCAGCATATCCTCATCCTGGCAGACCACATCCATTAAGGATAGCGCTGCCCCCTCCGTGCCGGTATCTATGTAATCGGAAAGGGAAACATCCTGGGCGCTTTTCTTTTGGGCTCTGAAATACATAAGAATTTCATTTTCCACGCACCGGGCGGCATAGGTGGCAAGTCTTGCACCCTTGGAGGCATCAAAGGTGGTGATTCCCTTGATAAGACCGATGGTGCCAATGGAAATCAGGTCCTCCTGGTCAGCAGTTTGGGCATAGTATTTTTTCATAATATGGGCAACCAGCCGCAAATTCCGTTCAATAAGAACATTTCGGGCCGAAAGGTCCCCCTGGGCAGCCAGGGCAAGGTATTTTTCCTCCTCTTCCTGGGTCAGGGGCTTTGGGAAAGACCCGGTTTGAAGCTGCAATGAGTACATAAGGCCGCTGAGCATCAGCCAAACGGCGGCGATCATACGCCTCACCTCCATTTAACCTTATGGATGACAGCCAGTCCATTTTCCTGCCATTTTCCGCCGTGCCTTGAAAAGATGCCGAAAATTTGCTATACTAAAAAAGCCATAGCAAAAAGGAGGAATGTGTATGAAATTACGCTTTGTTAAAGCAGATGCCGGTGTTATCGCCGCAGTGCTTTTGCTGGCAATTCTCACATTCCTGTGCTTTCTGCCGAAAGACAGTTCCGCTGGCCATGCCCAAATCTATTTGGACGGCAAGCTGATTTCCACCGTTGCCCTGGATACCCCTCAGGAATTTACCGTCACCGGCACTTATACTGCCACCATAACCGTTGCCGACGGCCGCATTGCTGTAACCGCCTCCTCCTGTCCCGGAAAAGACTGCGTTGGCTGCGGCTGGGCAAGCGTTGCCGGGCGGAGCATCGTGTGCCTGCCGGGCGGTTTGGAAATACGCATCGTTGGCAATAGCAGCGATGTGGACTTTACAGTGGGGTGACGGTATGCACAAAGCAAAACAAATTACCCTCTGCGCAGTGCTCACCGCCCTGGCCCTTGCCCTTTCCTATACAGAACGGTTTATCCCACTGCAGGTCCTTATCCCTCTGCCGGGGGTAAAGCTGGGCCTTGCCAACATTGTAACCATGGTTGCCCTATATATGCTCAAACCCCGAAATGCCTGGATGATTCTCATTGCCCGGTGTATCTTAAGCGCATTGTTTGGCGGCGGTATCACCGGCCTGCTGTTTTCCCTGTGGGGCGGCAGCCTTGCCCTGGGTGCTATGCTTTTGGCCAAAAAAGCCCCCTGGCTCTCTGTATACGGCGTGAGCATTTTAGGCGCAGCTGCCCATAACATAGGCCAGATTCTGGCAGCTATGGTGCTGATGTCCTCGGTTTATATTGCCGCTTATCTGCCCTATTTGCTCTTAGTTGGCATTTTTACCGGGCTTCTTACCGGCTCTGCCTGCGCAGGCGTAGTGCGACTCATTGCCCCATCTTATTATTTGAGGAACAGCCCATGAAAAAGCTCTTTGCCCTTGTTCTTGTTCTTTTGGTGGCGGTTGCCCCCATAACCGGCTGCGCCGGTAACCCGGGGCAGGATAAATATACTGCCACGTTTCTGGATGTATTTGATACCGTTACCACCGTTGTTGGCACATCCCAAAGCCAGGCGGATTTCCAGGCCCAGGCCCAGGCAATTCACACCCGGCTGCAGGAATATCACCGGCTGTTTGATATTTACAACACCTACGATGGCATAGCCAACCTAAAAACCGTAAATGACAACGCCGGCATCGCCCCGGTAAGCGTGGATAGCCGGATCATAGCCCTGCTGCGCAGCTGCAAGGAATACTATACCCTTTCCGGCGGCAAGGTGAATGTGGCTATGGGCAGTGTGCTGAAGCTTTGGCACGAAGCCCGTACCCAAGGCCTGAACGACCCGGCCTCGGCCCGGCTTCCCGATGCCCAGGCGCTTGCTCAAGGGGCGCAGCATATGGACCTTGACTGCGTAATTTTGGACGAGGCCGCCTCCACCGTATATATATCCGACCCCCTGGTGCAGCTGGATGTTGGCGCCATTGCCAAGGGCTGGGCCGTGGAGCAGGTGGCTGCTGAAGCTTCCAGGGGGCTGCTGATCAGCGTAGGCGGTAATGTATGCGCCACCGGCCCGAAAGCCCCCGATACCCCCTGGGTCATCGGCATTGAAAATCCCGACGGCAGCGCGGAAGGCTACCTGCACACCCTGCATATAACCTCCGGCAGTGTGGTCACCAGCGGTGACTACCAGCGCACTTACCGGGTAGACGAGGAGGATTATCACCATATCATCGACCCACAAACCCTGATGCCCTCCCGGTACTGGCGCTCCGTTACGGTGGTTTGCCCAGACTCCGGCCTGGCAGATGCCCTGTCCACCGCCCTGTTTCTTTTGCCCTTAGAAGAAGGCAAGGCCCTTGCTGAAAAATGTGGCGCGCAGGTTCTGTGGGTAAACGAAGCCGGGGAGAAATTTATGACCCCGGGCTTTGCATAAATCCATAAAAACGAAAAGCACTTATGGCAAGCCATAAGTGCTTTTTTTATAATCGCGCTGCTCAAAAGAGCTGTCTCGGGATTTTGAATACCAGCTTTTTCACAGGTGCAGACTCTGCCACAGCCAAGCCGGGCAGATGGGGTTCGCCTGTAAGAAATACACACAGATCGCCGGCAGAAATTGTCACATAAGTTCTGCTGTCACAGGTGCAGGGTTCATTATCCTTTGCTTCCAAATATTCAGAGAATTTTACCTCGCCCTGGGGAATGGCAATTTTCTCAGTACCGGCGCCCAGGACCTGAACATCCACATTTACCCGGTGGGTCTCGAACACATCCCCTTCCACCTCTTTGCTGTTATACTCCATAACATTGCAATAAATATCATCCGTTACCGTATGACGGCCATTGCTCAAGGAAGCAGGATCGCAATTCTGCAAAAACGCAATGCAGGCCCGCAGGCTCTCGTTGGTTACAGCAGCATACTCGTTTTTTCTGATAATTTCCATATTAACCTCCTGTTATCTATATCGCCGGGGCTCTCGTTTCAGCGAATTAATATTCCGTTTTGTCAGTCTGCTCTTTTGGGGCACCCTTGCCGAATGTTACTCCTGGGCTTGCTCCGTCTGTTCAGACTCGTATTGCTTAAATATTTTTAAAAAGAACTTAGAATTGATCATAGCGCACATACCCGGCCATATCAGCACCAACAAAGGAATTATCGAAAGAAACAGGTCGGTCATTAAAACCAGCAGGAGCAGCGGTGCGCAGTTAATCGCTACGATGAGCAGAGTGTAGTGAAAGTTCATCAAGCTCATAAAAACAGCGTTCTGAAAGCGCTGCACCATAGTATTTTCATACCGGGCAACCAGAGGGAACAGATAGCTGAGCATGGCAATTCCCAAAACGGCAACCACCGTAAGCACCACCTGCACCAGGCCGCCCAGAGGGATATCCATTTGGGGCAGCACATATAAATCCACAATCAGCACCCCGGCAACCGCCACCACAATCAGCTCCAGCAGAAGCGATTGCTTAAAATCCCGGACGAAGGCCCGAAAGAAATTGCGGATTATGGTTCCTTCCCCCAAATGGTTCTTCATGCTGGCATAGTAAAGAGCGCTGGTGGCTGCGCCTACGGTCACCACCGGCAGGCAACAAACAAGCCAGCAAATACTTAAAATGACCATATCCGCGATTTTACCTAAAGCTCCACTAAAACCGCTGTCAATATTGAAAATTCTCATAGCTTTTTAACCAATCTTATTTTCATAAATGGTGGTATCACCCACCTCGTCCACATCGAAAAACACATCCAGCATCGCTTTGGCAATGGGCGCAAGCCTGCCGCCGCCGCCGGAGCGCTCTCCGTAAATGGCAATGGCAATCTGTGGGTTTTCCAGAGGTGCATAGCAGACAAATGCGCCGTTATCCGTTGCGCCGGTAATGCCGTTCTGGGCAGTGCCGGTCTTGGCAGCCACAGTGATGGGATAGCCGGCAAAGGTGCTGTAGGCCGTGCCGCCATACTCATGGGCCACTCTGCGCATACCTTCAGAATAGGCATAGTAGGCTGCATCAGAAATCTCCAGGCGGCTAAGCACCGCCATAGAATTTTGCTGAATAAGCTCCCGATAGTCGGTAGAAACAATGCGGTTTAAGAAGGTGGCCTTATACCGGGTGCCCCGGTTGGCCAAAGTAGCTGCATAACTGCACAGCTGAATAGGGGTAAACCGGTTATCCGACTGACCAATGGATGCCATAATCTGGTCAGCAGGGTACCAGTTTCTGGCGTCGCCGGTATACAGTTCTTGTCTGGTTTCGGGATTGGCCCGATAACCGGAATATTCAAACAGCTCAACACCGGTTTTTTCACCCAGGCCTAAAGCCTTGGCAGTGGAGTCCATGGCTACCATACGATTTTTGGAGCCTAATTTATAAAACCGGTTACCTAACTCATAAAAATAATAGTTACAGGATACCTTCAAGGCTTCCGCCGCATCGGTGTTATAGTGCAATCCACCGTAGCTGCTATAGGCAAGGCAGGTTGGCCAGAAGCCGGAGGCGCCGTACTCACCATATATACCCTTGTCCACAATAACCTCATTAAGGCCCACTACGCCACTGTCAATGCCGGCAATCACCATAGACATCTTATAGGTGGAGCCGGGGGGATAAGTGGATAGAAGCGCCCGGTTATAGGTAGGGCGCAGGGGGTCAGAAATCAGCTCACTGTAGCTTGCGTGGAAAGTAGCAGGGTCATAGCTGGGATAGCTGGCGCAGGCCAGCACCTGACCGGTGCGGGTATCCATAGCCACCAGTGCCATACCCTCCAGGTCACTGCCGGAGGCCACCATATTCTCCGCTACCCGGGCCATTTCCTCCTCTGCCACACGCTGCAAATTAAGGTCAATAGTCACCTCCACATGGGCGCCTGCCTTGGGATAGGTGATATACCGGGAGGAAATTATCGTTCCGTCTGCCGTCACTGTGTCTTCCCGAAGGCCGTCTGTGCCGTGAAGATACTGCTCAAAGGCCCGTTCCAGACCATCCTGACCCACCTCGGCATCCATGGCGTAGCCAAGGGGCTCATAATATGCCCACTGCTCCGGACTCATAAGGCCAACATAGCCAAGAATATGTGCAGCGTACACCGTACTGTATTCCCGTACGCTGGAAGCTTCCACATACATACCGGGCATAGCCAGCTCCATAATGGCAGAAAGATTATCGTCGCTTACATCGTTGATGAATACATAGTTGGACAGGCTTCCCACGCAGTTGCGCAGGGACATTTCATACCGCAGGCCGATTACCGCCCGGGCTTCCTCGTCGGTCCACTCTGCCGGAAAACTGTAGCGCTCACGCAGGCGCTGAATGAGCAGAGGCGCTGTAATATCCGAATCGACGCCGCCAACATAGTTTAAAAAGGTTTGAAAATACCCCTGTTGGGTTGACCCCATTTGATTGATGGTGTAGGTAAAGGGTCGCTCCTTAGTAACAGGAAAGCTTTCGTTATAGCGGATACCCTTTTCCTTGCAAAGCTTTACAAGGTTATATAGGTTCTGATTGGTACCATTGGCGCTGAGGGTAACATAATGGTTAATTATCAGGTCAAAGCTGGCCCGGTTACCCACCAGCAAATTACCGTTTCGGTCCAATATATCGCCTCGGGCCGCCTTAACGCGGGTATAGGTAGTGAAGGTGGCGCGGTTATCCGTATTGCCTCCGGTTTGTATGATTTGCAGGTCATACAAGCGAAAGGCATAGAACACCATCATGACGCAAAAAAGCATCAGCAAAAACAGCGCGCGCCGCCGGGTTATTCTTTCCATGTTTGTCCTCCAATGGCTTGGGTTCGCAGTAAAACGGGATAAAGCAGCGGCACACAGAGCAACGTCATAGCCACTGTAATCAGGAAGCTGAACCAGCGCTCAGGCATTGTATAGCCCAAAAACAGGCCGATGAAAAACACGCCAAACTCATAAATCAGCATACCGGCAGTAACGCACAAAAGTGCCGCGCCAAAGCCGCTTTGCAAGTAAGCCTGACGGAAAATGCTGATGCCAAGGCCAAATATCACCAAAAACACCATGCAGTAAGGCCCGGGCGCTGTGCCGGAATACAGGTACAAAAGCGATGCCACAAGGGAGAATACCGCGCCGCTTTCCGCGCCCTCCAGCACACAAATGAGAATGATGGCACAAGGCACCAGGTCTGTTGTAGCGCCCATAAGGCGCACCCGGCACAGCACCACATCCTGCAGCACCGACAGCACCAACAGCACCAGAGCATATAAGGCCCATTTATAAATGGACTTACGCTGCTTTTGGGTGATATACAGCCGGGAAAGCAGGCTCGCGCCCTCCCTGTCCGGCTTAAATTCCTTCTGTCGTCTCATAGTTTACCCCGCAGAATAGTCGGTAACAATAAACACCTGTTCCAAACTCGCCATATCCACCGCAGGCTCCAAAAGGGCATACTTGGCAACACCGGTATCATCAAAGCCCACATTCACCACATGGCCCACAATCAGGCCCCGGGGATATACCGTAGAACCGGTAGTAACAGCCTGGTCAAAATTATGAATGGTGGCATCCGTGGGCAAATAGCTCATACGCAGCTTGCCTGCATTGTCGGTGGAATATCCGCCGCGCACCATGCCGCTGTAGCCGGAAGTGCCGGTGCCGGAAATGGTGGCGCTGATTTCCAGAGAAGAATCCAGCACCGTCTTAATCACCGCGTAATTGGTGCCCACTTCAGAAACAAGGCCCACCAGTCCTCCGGTTTCTGTGATAGCGCACATGCCCACGGCAAGGCCGTCGTTTGTTCCCCGGTTAACGGTCAGGGTGTTTTCCCAATCCACGGAGCTTCGCCCAATCACATAGGCATCCACAGGCACAAAGTCTTCTCTGTTCTGCTTAAAATCCAAAAGCTCACGCAGGCGGTCATTTTCCCGAGCGATGGCATCTGCCTGACGGGCATCGTCCTGCATCTGGGCAATCTGCTGCTTTAATGCATTATTTTCTGCGGCAATGGCCTCGTAGCGAAACATATAGCTATAAAGCTGCTCCGCCTGATCGGTCAGCTGGCTGACACCACTACGGATAGGCGCAAGAATGCCCTGCACCACAGTACTGCCAATACTAAAGCCAGTCAAAGACCCCACCACAACCAAAATCACGGCCAGAGCCACTGCAACAATCATCACTGTCCGAACACGGGCAGAAAAATAATGCTTCATTTGATCTCCTCCATTACCTGACGGATCATTTGGTAGAGCTTGCACACAGGCAGCCCAACTACATTGTAGTAGTCGCCTTCGATGCCCTCCACAAACACGGCTGCGCCGGACTGGATGCCGTAGGCACCTGCCTTATCCATAGGATCGCCGGTTGCAACATAATCTTCAATTTCCCGGGCAGAAAGCTTTCGGAAATGCACCTGAGTCACTTCCGTATGACTCAGGCAGAGGTCGGTGTGCAGCACCGTAAGCCCGGTCATCACCTGATGGGTTCTGCCGGAAAGTGCGGTGAGCATTTGTACCGCCTCTTTCTCATCTGCAGGTTTGCCCAGCACTCTTCCATCCAGCACCACCACCGTATCGGCAGCCACGGTGAGCTTTCCGGGAAACGCGCCCACCGCCTGGGCCTTACGGCGGCTCAGGGCCGCCACCTGGGCATACACATCTGCATCTTCCATTGTTTCATCCACCGGGGCCACCTGCACCGTAAAGGGCATATTCATTAGTCCCAGCAGCTCCTTGCGTCGGGGAGAGGCAGATGCCAAAATCAATTCCATAAAGGATGTCCTTTCATTCCACCCCACGCAGGTAAAGGCCTCTGGTACAGGCCCCCGGGTCAAAGGTGCCGGGATTAACACAGGCAGCAAGCACCTGGTCCACCTCGTTGGGGTTTTCCGTTGTAAAATAAAGTCGGGTTGCCCAAAGGCCCAGCTTATCCAAATCGTGAGAGCGATCCAGCCAGTTGAGCTTTTTGCCGTTAAGAATCACCGAACGGCAGGTATTGCCGTCCTTAATCACCGGAAATTCCGCACCGGTCTTGTCTGTAAGCTTTGTGCCGGAAATATGGCAGGTGCAGCTGCCTGTACGGCCACGAATCAGGCAGTTTTCCGTGATCATCAGGGGCAGCCGCCCGTAGCTTAAAATCTCGCAGGGCACAGCCTTACTGATATCCCGAATTTGGGGCAGCGTCATCTCAAAACTCAGACAGGCAGATGCCAGCTCCAAAAGCCGCATTGCATTAACCGAGCCGGAATTATAAAGATTCAAGCCAAAATCGCCCCGTATAGTCATACCGCATTCCCGGGCAGGAAGCAGATGGCCCAAGTTGCCGCAAAGCACCTGGGTAACACCGGCGCTTTTCACCTTGGCCATGGCCTGCTGCATAGCTGCGATTTCCCCATCATGCACGATACGGGGAAGCACAGCGCATACCTGCTGACGCCGGGTAAGGTTTTCGGTAAAATTCATATCCTCAGCCAACAGGTGCAGCGGCACATACAGCACAGCAGGACGCATCTTAAGCAGCCTGGGTGTGATTTGCTCCTTGGTTGTGACCTGTACGGTGCGCTCCGGGTGATTGCGGTTGCCGGGGAACACCGTCACCTTGCCGGGCTTTTGAAGCTTCACCGCTTCCCGTCTTGCCCGTTGGGCGGTGAGCTGATTGAGCACATTTCTGCGCAGGGCATTAATCGCCGCCGCAGAAAGGGTGAGCCCCGGAGTGATGGAGGTGGCCACCTGGGTACAATAATAGGGAGTGCCGCCGGTTTTTTCCAGCCGGGAGGCAGCTGCCTCACCGGTGAGTGCTGCGGTACGGGCAACCTCCGGCGCCGGGCCGTCTGCGGTGCAGCTTCTGCCCTCCGGGTCAGTGACTGTCAGCTGGCTATACTCCGGTCGGAGAATAAACTTGAAGGTGATAGGCACCAAGCCCCGCTCTGTGTTTTCATAGGTTTGGCGCATTTCCTTCATAAATGCGTTATTTTCGCTTTTTTCATCCCGGACACCGAACATATGGGGGCCTAATTTTCCGGTATAGTAGCCGTCGGTAAATCCCTGACGGTTAAAGGCATTCATAAGAATTTGCTCCATTTGGGGCGTAACCTGGCCGGCAGAATCTGCCTGCTTATATACCCCCGTAACCGCCGCCACATATTCTGCCCGCTTCATGCGGCCCTCCAGCTTCACGGAGGTAACGCCCATTGCCTCCAGCTCCTGCAAATAGGAAACCAGGCAATTGTCCTTCAGACTCAGGGGATATGTATCCTGCCAGCGGCCGTAGCCATAGCTCTGCCGGCAGGGCTGGGCGCAGCGGCCCCGGTTGCCGGAACGGCCACCGATGGCTGCAGACAGATAGCACTGTCCGGAATAGCCCATGCACAAAGCGCCGTGAACGAACACTTCAATTTCAATGGGGCTGTTGCGGCAAATAAAGCGAATTTCCTCCCGGCTCAGTTCCCGGCTGAGCACCACGCGGCTCAAGCCCCAGGCTGCACAAAGCTGCACACCTGACAGGCTGTGAATGGTCATTTGGGTGGAGCCGTGAAGCTTCACCTGGGGAGCAATCTGCCGGCAAAGGTCAATCACGCCCAAATCCTGCACAATGAATGCATCCACGCCGGATGCGGCTGCATGGCGAATCAGGCGGATAAGGGCATCGGTCTCCCGGTCGGACACCAAGGTATTTAAAGTCAAATGCACCGCCACGCCTCTTACATGGCAGTATTTCACTGCCTCAGCCAGAGCTTCCGGGGTAAAATTCTTGGCGCTTTGCCGGGCGTTAAACTGCCCACAGCCAAGGTAAACCGCACTGGCGCCGTTTTGCACAGCTGCCTGCAGAGCCTCCATAGAGCCGGCCGGCGCTAAAATTTCCAACATAGTTATCTCTCCATAATTACGGGCCTAAAACTTAACAGGCTATACTTATGCTCATTGTACCACAAAAAAGATAGACTTTCTACCCTGCTTTTTGAAAATTCATTGAATTTTTTATGGAAAAATGGGAG
>JAZMZJ010000082.1:0-14823 GCA_045585915.1 Faecousia sp.
CATCATAGGTGACAATAACCTCAGGCCAGTGGACCATGGGTGCGGTGACGAAGGTAAGGGTATGCTTGCCCAGGGAAAGGGTGTCCCCCTCGCCGACGACGATGCGGCGGTCAGCAAAATCGGTGCCAAAGAAATTTTTCATCATTACAAAAGCTTTGGCGGAGGAAACCACTGTGGCCTGGGGATATTTTTCCAGGAAGGCGGCAATACCGGAGGAGTGATCCGGCTCCATATGCTGCACAATGAGATAATCCGGCGCTTTGCCGGCAGTGCTATGTATATTTTCCAGCCATTTAGCAACAAAACGGGCATCCACCGTGTCCATAACAGCCAGCTTTTCATCGCGGATCAGGTAAGAGTTATAAGCCATGCCCTCGGGGACGACATATTGACCTTCAAACAGGTCCACTTCGTGGTCGTTTACACCGATATAAAGAATGTCTTTTGTAATTTCCATATTGTTTCTCCTTTGTGTGGTGCAGTGATTATAACATAAAAGCCGCTTGTCTACAAGCGGCTTTTTATCGTATCGCAGAGATAATGACGGATTTTTCTTCACAAAGGCATTCGGCTTTTTCCAGGCGGGCCAAAGCGCGCAGCAAACGGGGGCGGTTATACCGCTGGATGGCAACAAACAACAAATTGCCGAAGACGCACAGGCCGTAAATAATCAGGCCGCCCCAGCCTCTGTAGATTTGCAGCACAGGCAGGCTCAAAAGGATCAGCTGATAATGAACACATTCGGCAACGCAGGTCTCCTGCACAAGGCGGCGCAAATTGTCAGCATCTTTTTGCAGAGTTACCTTTTTGGTGTATATTTTCTTTGCCTTTTTACTGACATCCGGTAGTTTATCCTTCCATTTGCGGATGCCCAGTTTCCTATAAAACTCCCCATTCTTTTCCCAGCTTTTGGGGCGATAGATAATGCTGTCCGGGGAGAAACGCTGCCGGTTATAGCAGCTGCCCACAAAACGCATAATATAGCCGATAATGGTTACATATAATGCGCAGCCCCAAAAGGCTTTTTTCAACATTTTTGTCCCCTCCATACATAAGAATGCTGTTAGGATAACACCCGTTTGTAAAAGAATTATGAAGAATATGTTTAATTTTCTTTTCTGTTGCGAAAAAGCTTTTGTATGGTATAATTGAAGGAGTTTATAATAGGAGGATTGTGCCATGCTGAACACCACCTTATGTTATATCACCCGGGGCGAACAGGTGCTGATGCTTCACCGGGTTAAAAAAGAAAAGGATATCAACAAGGATAAGTGGATTGGTATTGGCGGTAAATTTCTGGAGGGGGAAACACCGGATGAATGCCTTTTGCGGGAAGCAAAGGAAGAAACCGGCCTGACGCTGACCGACTACCGGCTGCGAGGCATTGTTACCTTCCTCACAGAGGACCCGACTCAGGGGGAATATATGTACCTGTTTACAGCCAGCGGCTTTACAGGTGAGCTTTCTGAGTGCGACGAAGGAGAGCTCCGGTGGGTAGACAGGCGCTTTTTGGATGACCTTCCCAAGTGGGAGGGCGATCAGATCTTTTTGGATCTTTTGTGGCAGGATGCCCCCTTTTTCCTGCTGAAGCTGCGGTATGAAAACGGTGGGCTGAAAGAGGCGGTGCTGGACGGACAGCGCATCCGCTGATAGGCTGCTGCCATAATAGCAAAATATGGCGGTATAATCTGTAAAAAAACCGCTTAAACCCTTGCAGAGTTGTTGCATTTTTATATGTGTGTGCTATAATTGCGTGTAAGTGACAATTTTCTTACGAAAGGAGAAAGGCATTATGATATTTGGTAAGCATATCAACCGCTATTACCTGCGGTATGCTCTGCCGTTTCTGTTGGGCCTGCTGGCGCTCATTGCGGTGGATTATCTGCAGCTGCTGATTCCGGAAATGTACCAGATGGTTGTTGACGGTATGACCTACGGCAGCGTAGACGGCGTGGCCTTTGATATGGATTTCCTGTTGGATAAGATATGTATGCCCCTGGTGGTTATTATTATCAGTCTGGTGCTTGGCCGTGTGACCTGGCGGGTGTGCTTTATGGGCTCTGCCATTTCTATGGAGGCTGACCTGCGGAATCGGATGTTTAACCACTGCAAAGACCTGAGCCGGGAATATTATCAGGTGAACAAAGTGGGCAACCTGATGAGCCTTTATACCAACGACTTGGATACCATTCAGGAGTGCTACGGCTGGGGCATTATGGAATGCTGCGACGCTGCGTTTTTGGGCGGCCTTGCCATCTATAAGATGTGGAATATGCACCCTCTGCTTACCTGCTTTGCTCTCATCCCCATGGCCCTGCTGCTGGCTTCCAGCATCATCGTTGGCAACTGGATGTCTGTCAAGTGGGAAAAACGGCAGGAAGCGTTTTCCAACCTGTCTGATTTTGCTCAGGAAAGCTTTTCCGGCATTGCTGTTGTAAAAGCCTTTGTAAAAGAGGGCAAGGAGCTTTGGTCTTTTAAGAAGCTCAGCAAGGAAAATGAGGAAGCCAACATCGATTTTACCCGGTCTTCTGTTTTGTTCCGTATTTTGGTCACCTTCTTTGTGGAAAGCGTTTTGTGCGTGGTGCTGGGCTATGGCGGCTACCTTGCCTGGACCGGCGTGTTCTCCGGCGGTCAGCTGGTGGCATTTATCGGCTATTTTATGGCAATTATCTGGCCCATTATGGCCATTTCGGACCTTATTGATATGACCTCCCGGGGTAAAGCCTCCCTAAAGCGGGTCAGTGAGCTTTTGGATGCCAAGCAGGATGTAGTGGACCGGCCGGATGTAAAGCCTTTGGAGAACATCCGTGGCGATATCGAATTCCGTGACCTGACCTTCCGTTACCCCGATGGTGAGATCGATGCTCTGGAGAATGTTACATTTACCATTAAAGCCGGCGAGAATATTGGCCTTGTAGGCAAGACCGGCTCCGGTAAGACCACCCTGGTGGACCTGATTTTGCGTACATACAATGTGCCGGATGGCACGCTGTTTATTGATGGTCACGATGTAAATACCGTGTCTATCCGGGATGTGCGTGCAGGCTGCGCTTATGTGCCTCAGGATAATTTCCTGTTCTCCGATACCATTACCAATAATATCGGCTTTGCCGTAAAGAACAAGAAAAACGACCGGATTACCTGGGCTGCCAAAATGGCGGATGTGGATGGCAACATCCGGGAGTTCTCTCAGGGCTACGATACGGTGCTGGGTGAACGGGGCGTTACCGTTTCCGGCGGACAGAAGCAGCGCATTTCCATTGCAAGAGCCCTCCTGAAGGATGCACCTATCCTGATTTTGGACGACTCCGTTTCTGCGGTGGACACCAAGACCGAGCGCACTATTTTGCAAAATCTCCGGGATACCCGGGTCGGCAAGACCACCATTTTGATTGCCCACCGCATTTCCACCATTGAGCAGATGGATAAGGTCCTGTTTATTGATGACGGCAAGGTGGCGGCCTTCGGTAAGCATGAGGAGCTGTATGAAACCTGCGATACTTACCGGAAGATGGTAGATCTGCAGCGGCTGGAAGAGGAAGGAGGTATGCACAATGGGTGAGTTTTTACCTCTTTTGATTATGGGTGCGCTGATCGGCGTGATTACCCTTGTGTTCTGCATCGGTTATGCCGTCTTAAAGCGGAAGACAGCATCCCTGAAAGCTGACCGCAATATGGCAGACTCTGAGATTATCCTTCGCCTTTTGCGCTACACCAAACCCCACATCAAGAGCTTTGTGGTGGTTTTCATCTTTATGGTGATCTCCATAGCTTACGATCTGATCTCTCCTGTATTGGTGGGCGAAATCGTCGAGCTGGTGGAAGTTAAGGGCTTTTCTTTGAATTACCTGCTGACCTTGGTGGGCGCTTATGCTTTGGTGCTGATTATTTCTATGGTCAGCATGTATGTGCAGACCATGATTCTGCAAAAGATTGGTCAGAAGATTCTGTCTTCACTCCGTGAGGATGTGTTCAGCCATATTGAGAGCCTGTCCCACGAGCAGCTGAACAACATTCCCGTAGGCAAGCTGGTGACCCGTGTTACCAACGATACCAATGCCATCTCCATGATGTTTACCAATGTGCTGGTTACTTTGGTAAAGAACTTTATGGTGCTGATCGGTGTACTGGTGAGCATGCTGTTTATCAACTACGCAATGAGCCTGATCGTTTTGTGCTTTGTGCCTTTCGTGGTGCTGTTTACCTACATTTTCCAGAAGTTTTCCCGGAATGCCCACCGTGGTGTTACCGATTCCCGTACGGATATGAATACCTTCCTGTCAGAAAATCTTTCCGGCATTAAGATTACGCAAATCTTTAACCAGGAAGATCAAAAGATGGAAGAATTTCTGGAAAAGAGCAACCGGGTAAAGAAAGCCAAGCGGGGCCGTATGGCAGTGTTCAGCATTTTCCGCCCCATGGTGTATATGCTGAATATTACTTGCGTACTGTGCATCCTGTATTTGGGCGGCAAGAGCCACATTATGGATATGCCGGTGCTGGGACAGATCATCACCAGCGGTACGGTAGTTACCTTTTATATGTATGCCGGTAAATTCTTCAACCCCATTCAGACCCTGTCCGAGCAGTTTGATACCCTGCAGTCCGCTTTTGCTTCTGCAGAAAAGATATTTGCTGTGATGGATATGGTGCCTGAGGTGGTGGACGAGCCGGATGCCATTGAGCTGGAGACCTTGCGTGGCGAGATTGAGTTCAAGGACGTTTGGTTTGCCTATAAGCCGGATGAATGGGTGCTTAAGGGCGTGTCCTTTAAGGTGGAAGCCAAGCAGACTGTGGCCTTTGTTGGCTCTACCGGCTCCGGAAAGACTACCATTCTTTCCCTGATTTGCCGCAATTACGATATCCAAAAGGGCCAGATTCTCATTGACGGCATTGACATTAAGCGCATCAAAATCGCATCCTTGCGCCGCCATTTCGGTCAGATGCTTCAGGATGTGTTCCTGTTCTCCGGTACTATCCGCAGCAATATCCTGCTGCAAAAGGATGATGTCACCGATGAAGAGGTGATGGAGGCCTGCCGGTATGTGAATGCGGACCATTTCATTAACCGCCTGGAGAAGGGCCTTGACGAGCCTGTGCGAGAGAGAGGCAATAACTTTTCTGCCGGTCAGCGGCAGCTGTTAAGCTTTGCCCGGACCATTATCCACAAGCCTTCAGTTATGATTTTGGATGAGGCTACCGCTAACATCGATACCGAAACTGAGGTGCTGATCCAGGATTCTTTGGAGCGAATGAAGAACATCGGCACTATGCTGGTGGTTGCCCACCGGCTTTCCACCATTCAGCATTCCGATAACATTATCCTCCTTTCCCACGGCGAAATTTTGGAGCAGGGCAATCATCAGCAGCTGCTGCACCAAAAGGGCCGCTATTATCAGCTATATACGCTGCAGTATAATAAACAGCAGCTGCAAGGATAACAAAAATGCAGTGCCCGTCGGGCACTGCATTTTTATTATATTAAGGATTAAAGTTCTCAAAAATAGGAATCCAGCCTTCTGCCCGGGCGGATTCATATTCCTCCGGGGTGCGCAGGGTCCAGGAAACACCCTGCAGCTTCCAAAGCTTACGCATCACCCAAATACTAAAGCATTTGCGGTCGCAATAGCGGAAGGCGATGAAATCGGGCTTTGTGAGAAAGGTGGTCATATTCCAGGCCATAATGGGCCGGAGGTACAGGGGCATATGCTTTGCCGGGAAGAAGTTTTCGGAAAGCTGCCCGCGAAGGATATCCGGGCGGTTTTTCTTTAACCAGAAAATGCAACGGGGGTCAAAGGATTCAATGCAGTAAAGACCGTTATAGTCTTCCAGCATATCACACACTGCTTTGCACAGCGCGGCATGATTGCCCCGGTCGGATTTTAATTCTACGATCAAAGGTGCGTAACCCCGGTAAAGCTCCAAAACCTGACGGAACAAAGGAATGCGCTCTTCTGTACCTTCCAATCGGAAGGACTTCAGGTCTTCTTCTGTGATTTCATCAATGCGGATATCCACACCTGCGGTGCGGAGCAAAGAGGTGTCGTGGATCACAGCAAGCTGACCGTCTTTCATCAGGTGGACATCCAGCTCAATGCCGTAACCCTTGTCCCGGGCAAGCTGGAAGGCCCAAAGGCTGTTTTCCGGCACGCCGTTTCCGTGCAGACCCCGGTGGGCATAGGAAAATTTGCGTAATTTACGCATATCCTTGTGGCCGTTGCGGCCCTTCAGCGAGAAAATGTACAGAAGGAACAGGAGCGCCAGCAGGCCCAATGTAATATATAAACCAATCATTGTGTATCTCCGATCAGTCGTCAATATCCAGTGCTTCCAGGCCCTTCTTTGCGGCAACCTTGGCGTCACCGTGGCGGACAAAGAACATAGTCACAAAGGCAAGTCCTACAAAAATGGCAGCGTAGGGGAACAGAACCGTCATGCCCACCTGATCCATCAGGTAACCGGAGAGCATAGGCGTAACGGTCTGGGCGGCCATAGATGCGGTGTAGTAGAAGCCGGTATATTTGCCCACATCACTGCCGGAGCTTAGCTCCACAACCATGGGGAAGGAGTTAACATTGATGGTGGCCCAGGCAATACCTGCCAGAGCAAACATCACATTCATCAGCCAGTCGGGACTTTGAGAGGTCATAAAAGCGGCAGTGCCAAAGGCGGTGCCCAGCATAATGACACCGGCAAGAATGGTTTTTCTGCGACCAATCTTGGAAGCTACCATACCGGCAGGCAGATAAGCCACAATGGCAGCGCCCTGGGCAATGAGCATGGTGGTGTTATAGTTTTTCAGCAGCACGTTGGGTGCATAAACGGAATACTTGGATGTAACGGCATTGTAGCCAAAGTACCATAGCGCGACGGACAGCAGAATCAGGATCAGAGAACGAACTTCTGCCCAGGAGAGCTTGCGCTTTTCACCGTTTTGCTCTTCTGCTTCCTTGTCATCCACGCCCAGCCGTACAGAATCTGCCTGCATTTCGCTAGCCCACTGGGGTTCTTTTACCTTCCACAGGAAAATGGCCAGTGCCAAAAGCATAATGGCAGAAACAACGGTGAAGAACAAGGTGTAATTCATCAGGGAGTTCTTTGCAGAGGATGTGCCGAATACAATGCCTAAAACCAGAACCAAAATACCGCCGGCAGTGCCCATCAGGTTGATAATGGCGTTTGCCTTGGAGCGCAGGGGCTTAATGGTGACATCGGGCATGAGGGCAACTGCAGGGGAGCGGAAGGTGGCCATAGCAATGAGCAGCACCAGCAAAATGGTGATGAACAGGATCAGCGGCCCGGGATTTTGCGCAGTGACCTGAGCGGCATAAGCTTGCCGTGCGGGCGTTACATACTGGGCAAAGTAGGGGTTGGCTTCCTTGGTTTCGGGATCAACGGAACGGATGGCAATGAAATCCTTCTTAGATACATCAAAGGTGGAAAGATCGCCATCAGTACCTAAAACATACTTCTGACCCTCAGGGGTGGTCAGCACATTGCCTTCCTGAGCTTCATACAAGGTGACCAGAGCAGCCTCATCATCGATAGCAGAAACGGCATTGAGCTGATGCAGCTGGAAGCCGTCGGCAAAGGACAGGGCAATCAGCGCAATGGCGGCAACAATGGTGCCAAAGCGGATAAAAGGTGTGCGGCGGCCGGTCTTGCCTTTGTGTTTGTCGGATAGGGTGCCAAACAGCGGCAGCATAAACAAAGCCAAAATGTTGTCCAGGGCCATAATCACACCGGACCAGGTTTGGGACATACCAAATTTGTTGGTAAGGGTCAGGGCGATGGTGGCATCATAGGCCTGCCAGAAGGCGCTGATGAGAAAAAAGGCAAAGCCTACCAAAATGGTGCGTTTGTAATTGAGTTTCATAATGAATCCTCCGCTTAGGTTTTATTTAACAGGGAGATACAACCAGTATAACATTAATTGGCGACAAAATCCAGTTTTTTCTACACAGATTGCTTTTTGCCCAATAATTTTGGCACTTTGCTTTTCGTCGAGAAGCAAAGTGCCAGTAAAATTATCTGTGCTGACCCAGATAGAACAGCGCCAGCGTACCGGGGCCGGAGTGGGAGCCGATTACTGCACCGGTGTATTCGGTGAGTACGGTCTTGACGCCGTAGCGCTCCTTAACCAGCTTTTCCAGGTATTTGGCATCCTCAGTGCAGTCACCGTGGCAGATGAAAACCGTTTCATTCATGCCGGGCAGGCCGGTTTCGCCCATCTTCTTGGCCAGGGCTTCAATAGAGGACTTTCTGCCCCGGACCTTGCCTACATTGATCAAGTGGCCCTCGTTATCCACATGTAAGATGGGTTTAATTTGCAGCATGGTACCAACCAACGCGGTGGCAGCGCTTACCCGGCCGCCCCGCTTGAGGTACATCAGGTCATCCACTGTAAACCAGTGGCACAGGCGAAGCTTCCATTCCTCACACCAAGCAGCCAGTTCATCCAGCGAAAGACCCTCGTCCCGCTTTTGGCAGGCATAGTAAAGGAGCAGACCCTGACCCAAAGAGGCGCACAGACTATCCACTACGATCACTTTTCTGCCGGGATATTCTGCCATCAGCTCCTCGGCAGCAATCACTGCGCTTTGGTAGGTGGTGCTTAAGCCGGAGGAAAAGGCCAGCACAAACAGGTCCTTGCCCTCTTTAATGGCGGGCTCCATAGCTTCCTTCCAGTTTTCCGGGTTGGCAGCGCTGGTGGAGGTTTGCTCGCCGTCGCGCAGGCCTTGGTACATTTGCTTGAGCCACATGGGCGTATATTTACTGTGGTCCTTGCCCTGATAACGAACGGTCAGGCAAACAACAGAAACATCCAGTTCCTTGTACATGTTATCTGACAGGTCACAGCAGGAATCGGTAAGAATGCGGTAGGTCATAAGAAATCTCCTTGGGTTGGTTTTAGCACAGGCTATGGATCTATTTTAAGCTAAGTTTGCCTTAAAAAGCCACCCCCAAAAGGGAGAACGGGTTGTTTTGGCGGCTCTCTACGGTAGAATACCGAACTCTACCAAGGGTAGAATTCAGTGTTTGACAGGCTTTTCGGTTATTTGATGCTTTTCCAAAGCCTGGGCAGTGTGCCCATAAGCAGGCAGGCCCAAAGAAACAGGCTGATAAAGCGGTAGTAGCAGCAGTGCATGGGGGCGGCTACGATATAAAACACCTGGTTGAGCACATTGCCAACTGCGGTGGTGGCATAAACCGACGCGATATTGGCAACAATCAAACCAATGGTCAGCACCAATGAGCACAGGCAGACAATGCGCACCCGGAGCAGAAGCTTGGGGTTATTTGTGCGGATGCCTTCCAGCACCAGTAACACACCGGGCACGAAAAAGGCAAGGGCCAGTGCCATGAGTAAAATGTGGACAAAGACGGTGCGCTCCTGCAAGGTGCCCATGCCCACACAGATGATATACATTGCCAGCCAAAACAAATATAGAATTTTTTCCTTCAAGACAGGCTTCTCCTCTCGTTGGGGTGTGCTTTTATTTTACCCCAAACAGATGCAAATGGCAAGGGGAAAAGCCTGTAGTTGGCTAAAATAGGAAAAAAGGCTGGACATAGGCCCTTTATGCTGATATAATGTATCAATAAACAGATAGGAGGGCAAACATATGAAATGTCCTTTTTGCGGAGATCAGGAAAGCAAAGTTGTGGATTCCCGGCACAGTGAGGATGGCCTCAGCATCCGCCGCCGTCGGGAGTGCCTGAATTGCCAGAGAAGATTTACCACCTATGAAATCGTGGAGAGCCTGCCCGTTATTGTTGTAAAGCGCGACGGCACCCGGCAGAACTTTGACCGGAACAAAATCATCAATTCTATGGTTCGCGCCTTTGACAAGCGGCAGGTGGATATGGCAGACCTGGACCGGATTACCACCGAAATTGAGCAGACCATTCAGAACACCCTGGAACGGGAAGTGAGCACCGATAAAATCGGCGAAATGGTTATGGAGCGCATCAAGCCCTTGGATGAGGTTGCCTATATTCGCTTTGCTTCTGTGTACCGTCGTTTCCAGGATGTGCAGAGCTTCGTTTCAGAAATTAACCGGTTTTTGGAAGAAAAGTAAGGAGTTTTCCCTATGAACAGCATTGTAATTCATACCGCTGTGGACCTAAGCGGAGTGCTGCCGGAATTTGGCGGCTTTTTAGGTGACCTGCGGTTTTATATGGGGCTTTTCCTGCTGATTGGGCCGCTGGTGATGTTGGCGCTGGGTGCGTGGATGTTCTTCAGGCCCATTCCCACTGCCACCTATAAGGCCGGCTACCGCACCTATTTTGGCATGGGAAGCAAAGCCGCCTGGCGGTTTACCCAGTGGCTGGCAGGCCTGGTTTGGGGCAGTGTTGGCGCGCTTTTGACGGTTGTGATGATTGTTGTGTGCATTGTGCTGGGCTCTATGGATGCATATGCTGCAGTGAATGCCTGCCTAACTTGGCTGATTGTGGAAGCGTTGATAGCGCTGGCTGCCTTTTTGACGGTGGAGATTACCGTGGCTGTGCGTTTTGACAGCAAGGGTAAGCTGAGAAAGAAATAAAATGATTTGAGGCACCTGCATTATTGCAGGTGCCTCAGTTCATTTTCAGCTTATTCAGATTTTGCCTTATGTCTGTGGCGGTGATGGTGGAACCGGCGGCCGGCTGGCTTTTCTCCCGCCTTTTCTGCAGGGGCGGCAGCTGCCTCCTCGGGCTTTGTCTGCTGGGGCTTATTGTCCCTGCCGCGATTTTTCCGACGGCGGTTGCGGCCGTGCTTTTCTGCAGCGGCTTCCGGCGCTTCTTCCGTGTGGGTATCTGCAGGGATTTCCTCTGCCACCTGCTCTTGGCTATACTTAAAGCGAATGGGCTCCAGGGAAGTGGGCTTGTCCAGCGGCTCAAAGCGGCGGCGCTGCTTGCCGCCGGAGATGGGGGCAAGGTCAGCAGGGATGGGAGGGTCGGTCTTTTTGGCTTTGCCGCTACGCAGAACCGCAATGTCGCTGTTGGCAAAGGCTGCCACAGAATCGGGATTTTCCTCCATGCGCACCTTCACCCGCTGGCGCAGCAGGTCCAGCTCAATGACTGTGCCTCTGCCATCGGGGGTATCTACAAAGGACTCAACCTTGGGGCTGTTGCGAATCAGGTCTTCATAGGCATCCTGCTCATACTTAAGGCAGCACATCAGCCGTCCGCAGGTGCCGGAAATTTTGGTGGGATTCAAGCTTAGGGACTGGGTTTTTGCCATTTTGATGGAAACGGGCTGGAAATCATCCAGGAAGGTGGCGCAGCAGAAGGGCCTGCCGCAAATACCCAGGCCGCCAACCATCCGGGCTTTGTCCCGTACGCCAATCTGCCGCAGCTCAATACGGGTGTGGAATGCGCTTGCCAGGCTCTTGACCAGCTCCCGGAAATCCACACGCTCGTCTGCTGTGAAGAAGAAGAGAATCTTCGTTCCGTCAAAGGCGCACTCTGCGCTGACCAGCTGCATATCCAGCTCCTGCTCGGCAATTTTTTCCATGCAGAGGGCATAGGCCTTCTTTTCAATTTCCTGATTTTCGGCAACGGTTTTTTCATCCTTTTCCGTTGCCAGACGCAGCACCGGCCGCAGGGGGGCTACCACATCCTTGGCAGGGATGGGGTGATTGCCGCCGGTGCAGATGCCGTATTCAGGGCCCCGGGCGGTGTCAATGATTACATGATCGCCGTTTTGATAGGCTTTTCCATCGGGATCAAAATAATAAATCTTCTGGCCGGGGCGGAACTGAACATCCACAACCTCCACCAGTTCTGTCTTTTTCGTATCTTCCATAAAAACTCCTTATCTTAAGGCCCATTGCAGCCAGCCACAAACGGCAGCCACAGAAACGTTGGCCTGAACATACGTAATTGCGGTTTGCAAAGCCTGGATGCTTTGCAAAAGCCGGGCGCCGCTGACCTGGCGGCTCAGGGCAGTTGCCTGGGCGGATATGTCCTCCAGGCCGCTGCGGCAGGAAAGGGCGGCTTGCAGCAGCTGCAGCCAGTCGGTAAGAATTGCTACAAACGGGTCCCGTTTTTGCTTTTCCAGCTTAATCAGCAGTTCGGTCAAACCCACAGTGTCCCGACCCACATAAGCCTTATAAAAGGCTTCGGTGTGGCTGCTTTCACCGGCTTCCTCCAGCAGCTCCAGGGCTTGGCCCAGGTAGCCGCCGCTGCGAGCAAAGGCAGCCCGGTAAGCGCCATCGGAAAGGTCGGGCTTTTTGCGTTGCAGCACAGGGAGCATCTGCTCATAGCTTAAAGGCAGCAGCTTCAGCTCAGTGCAACGGGAACGCACCGTGGGCAAAATTTGTTCAGAACGGTCGGTGAGCAGAATGCATACACCGTATGCCGGTGGCTCTTCCAGCACCTTAAGCAGGGCGTTTTGACCTTCAACCCGAAGTTCCTGGGGGAAAATGTACACCTTTTTGTCAGCTTCGTTAGGCTGCACATACATCTGCGCCCGAATATCCTTGACCATAGCCACGGGCACAGCCTTGTGGTCTGGGTCGGTGACGGTGATGATGTCCGGATGGGTATCGGCCATAGCTTTGCGGCAGGCCTCACACCTCAGACAGGGCCGTTGGGCGTTGGCGCAAACAGCGGCCGCCGCCAGCAGCCGGGCAAGGGTCTTTTTGCCGGACCCTTCCGCCCCGGAAAGCAGGTAAAAATGGGATATTCTGCCTGTGCCGGCACTTTGCCGCAGGTTTTCTTTCAGCTGGGCATTGCCCAAAAGACTTTCAAAGCCCATTTTTACGCTCCTTTCTTTTTATAATGGATGAGCAGCGCTCCTTCGCTTGTCCGATTGCGGTGCCCGGCATCTTCGTCGGCGCTTAGCCCCACAGTGCGGACAGCATAGGAATGACCTGCTTTTTGCGGCTCATAATGTGGGGCAGGAAAGCGGTGTTGTCCTTGGGCTGCACATCGAAGGCCTGGTGGATGATATCGTCCTGACCCAGGTAAATGATTTGGGTGCCTTCCATCAGTACATCGGTAAGCATCAAAATCATCATGGTAAAGCCTTTTTCCCGAACGCAGCGGCGCATGAGCTCTAAGAACTCTGCCTTACGCTCCAGCATGGCCGGGCTGTCCACACAGGTGATTTGGGCCACAGCCAGGTCGTGGCCGGCAATGTGAAATTCCTTGTAGTCGGCAAACAGCAGGTCCTCTGCAGAACGGTGCTCCATGCTGGCGGAGAAAATTTGTCTGCCCAGCTCCTCTAAAGAGATGCCTGCGATACGGGCCATCCGCTGGGCGGTGTTTATATCCCGCTGGGTGCAGGTGGGGGATTTGAACATTACCGTGTCGGAAATGATGGCGGCAGCCATCATACCGGCCATTTGGGCAGAGGGCAGGATGCCCCGTTCCTGATACATACCGGCAATGATGGTGTTGGTAGAGCCCACAGGCTCATTGCGCACATAAATGGGGTTACTGGTCTGAATATCCGCCAGGCGGTGATGGTCGATAATTTCCAGTATTTCCGCTTCCTCCAGACCGGCAACGGACTGGGAGGCCTCGTTATGGTCCACCAATACAACCTGCTTTCTCCGGGGACGGAGCAGGTGATACCGGGTGAGCACGCCCACAACCTTTTCCTGCTCGTCCAAAATGGGATAGCAGGGATGACGGTGCTTCAGCACAACCTCGCGGACCTCATCTACCCGGTCTTCCAGGTGGAAGCTGACAATATTAGCGGTTTTGCAAATGCCGCCGATGGGGGTGGACTGAAAAATACGCCGGACAGCCCGGTAGGCATCCAGAGGGGAGGAGATGATGCAGGTGGTGGTGCTTATGGCGCGCAGCTCCTCGCTAAGCTCCGCCTGACAAAGCACCAGGCAGTTCACATTCATTTCCAGCGCCCGCCGAATCATATCCGGCTGGTCACCGCAGATTACAATGGTCTGCCTGCCTTGGAACAGCAGCCCGTCCAGGCTCTGGGGCAGGGCAATTACCACTTGACCGGAAACCAGGTCGGTGTTTTCACCGGCTTCGTTAAGCACCTGACCTTCTAAGACGGAAAGGAGGTTGAAAAGGGGCACCGGCGCCAGAACACCGGCCTCTGCAATTTCCATATTATATTTGGCCACATCTTCCCGGGCCAGCATGCCGTAAAGCGTGCCGTCCTCACGGGTGACGGGCATGGCCGAATTGTGGGGGTGGCTCAGGAGCATCTCCCAGGCGCGGCCCAAGGGCACAGCTTGACTGAGAAGGGCGGGCTTGTCATAATCCAAGTCCCGGATTTGGGTATATAGGTCGGTAATACGCTCCGGGGGCTGAAAACCAAACCGGTCCAGCACAATCTGGGTTTCGTCAGAAACCTGTCCAAGACGAGCGGCGCGGTATTCCCGGTCACCCAGGGCGTTCCGCAAGGCGGCATAGGCCATGGCGGCGACGATGGAATCCGTATCCGGATTTTTGTGTCCGGTAATATAGATCGTATCCATAAACATACCCCTTCCATTTTAGGGTAGAGCGACAAATCCGAACCCGTTTTACAAAGGATGGTTTATTGCTCTATTTGCGTTAAAATACTCGCAAATACACAAAGCATTTGCTGCGTTTTGTGTCTTAATAGAACAAAAACCCTCTCTTTGTAAAATTTTCGACCTTAAAGCGAGAAGATTTTGGATGATTTTCGTTCTATTGGGGCGAAGGAATGCTTTGTGCCTTGCGAGGCACAATAGAGCGAAAAGCGCCGAAATCAGCCGCTTTAAGGCGGGTTTGGATTTGTCGTTCTACCCTATGATTACAATCCGTCCATCAACGGTCAATTTATCCTGGCAGAACATAGCAACTGCCCAGGGCAGCAGCTTCCATTCCGCCTCT
>JAZMZJ010000083.1:0-7834 GCA_045585915.1 Faecousia sp.
TGTACCATCCTGCGGTGCCACCCGGCTTGACGCAATGCGTCCACTCTACGCGTACTGACATACGCCGGTTTTGTTAACGAAGTACCTGCTCCGTCTCCCCTACTCAGCATTCTTTTCGGTTCGCCCTCAAACGCCCATTCCCCATCATCTGTCACACCGCTTTCCACCAAACAGCGGTTCTCTATGCTGACCCGATCATAGGTACTTACTCGTCATCAACGGTTTCCATCATTAAAGCACATTTGTCCACCGGTGTCAAGGGTTTTATATCTGCAACTATGAATATTTTCCCGTTTTCATTTTGGTGTATAAAATTACAGGCAAAATAGCTTGACAAACCTACATTGGTATGCTAAAATACCTTAGCAAACTGAATAAATAATCATTCGGAGTGATACCCAAGAGTCCGAAGGGGCTCCCCTGCTAAGGGAGTAGGCGTCTAAACAGCGCGCGAGGGTTCAAATCCCTCTCACTCCGCCAAAAAAGACCACACCTTTTGGTGTGGTCTTTTTTCTTGGTGAAGGGATTAAAATGATAAATATCGATTTTTATTTTCCGGTTGAGCCGAAGCCACCGGAGGCCCGCTCTGTTTCAGAAAGTTCCGCCACCTCTGCAAAGCAAGCATTCACTACAGGGGTAATCACAAGCTGGGCAATACGCTCTGCGTGTGCAACAGTTTGGGGAGCTTTGCCGTGGTTATGCAGGGCGACAATAAATTCACCCCGATAATCGCTGTCAATGACGCCAACCTTATTAGCAGGCGCAAGGTCTCGCTTACAGGCAAGGCCGCTGCGGGCATATATGAGGCCTACATAGCCTGTGGGCAGCTCCATGGCAAGGCCTGTGGGGATGAACACCGTGCAGCCCGGCTCCACAGTAACAGGTTCTTCCAGGCAGGCATACAGGTCCGCGCCGGCGGCCTGAGCAGAGCCATAGGTGGGCAGAATTGCATTTTCTTTCAGCTTTCTAACGGGAACATTCATTATTTTATACCTCTTTCTTCCCCCTGCCAGTCCTCCCACAGGATAACCTCTCCTGCGCGCAGGGACTGGGGCACGTTAATGATGCGCTGATTGGATGAGCCGCGGAAGCGCAATGTCAGGTCCTTCTTTTCCTGAACAAAAGGTCCATCCACCAGCACATCCAACAGGCTTAAATATTCCATAGTCAGTTCCTTTTGGCCAAGCCTGCCGGAAAGCAGGTCCTTGTCAAACAGGTAGCCTGAAAAGGCCCAAATAGATTTGTTGGGATATCTTTCCTTAACACGGCGCAAAAATTTCACGATTGGCCCCTGATTTTGAGGCTCAAAGGGCTCGCCGCCCAGCAAAGTCAGGCCCTTAACATAGTCAGGCGCAAGCATCGAAAGGAGCATATCCTCCGTTTCCTCCGTAAAGGGCTCACCGTAATTAAAATCCCAGGCAATCTCATTAAAACAACCTTTGCACCGATGGGTGCAGCCGGATACAAACAGGCTCACACGCACACCGGGGCCATTGGCGATATCACAGTTTTTGATAGTTGCGTAATTCACTGGTGACCTCCAGATTCTTCATAAGAAATTTGCCAATAGAATCCCGAAATTTTTGAGGTGCAACCGGGAAGCATTTTGCATGGGCTGCCCCTTCGATCAACAGTAACTCCTTTTCGCCCTCACAAGCTTCATAAATTTGTTCAGACATCCAAGGCGGCACGAATGTATCCGCAGTTCCATGGATCAAAAGCACCGGCAGCTTACCCATATTCAGAGTCTTACGACTATCCATTTTATATAGGCTGAACCGGGCAAAAAGCCGCGCGCAAAGATTGGTGACCCACAAAAAAGGCCATGCAGGTAAACGGAAATTATAAGTAAATACATGGGAAAGAATGGCATAGGGTGTGGTAAAGCCGCAATCGGCAATAATGCCACGCACATTGGGCGGAAGCTGCCGTCCGGCAGCATGCATTACCGTGGCAGCGCCCATAGAAAGGCCGTGCAAAATCACGGGGCAATTAGAGAGCATCCGGTTATGATACTGCACCCAGGTAACAATATCCCGGCTCTCCTGATATCCCAGGGTAATAAATTTACCCTGACTTTTGCCGTGGGCGCGTTCATCGATCAAAAGCAAATTCAAACCCAGTTCTCTATAAAATGCGATAGCTTCTCCAAACTCAATATAAGGGTGACTGCGGAAGCCGTGGGCCAGCAAAACCGTTGCATTTGCATTTTCAGCCGGAATCCACCGGGCAAACAGAGTCAGCCCATCATGGCTGACTGTGTAAACCTCGTCAATACCTGCATCGCAAAGCAGCTGGTGGGTATTCTTAAATTGAGAAAAACGAGTCTCATATTTCGTACCCTTAACCGCATTTTCGTCCAGTATATCCACTTGCAGCCGTCTGCCACTGAAGACAAAAAAGCAGCTGATACCAAGGGTCAGGACAATCAAAAAAAGAAAGGCAAAAATGTAAAGTACAAACATATCAGTTCTTCTTTTCGCTGAGTTTATTCAGGAACGGGAAGCACAGCGGCCACACAATACCGGCAACAATAACAAGCAAAAAGTACCGGGCTGCTCTTCCGGGGAAATAGCCAAATGCATTGGTAAAGGGTGCGCTGAGACCTTCCTTAACGGCAAGCACCAGCACCAGGCCCAGGACAACCTTAATGATCTGCACCCACCAAACGGCCTTTTCGGAAAAATGCATCCACTTTTGATCGGCCGTGTACACCACTAAGAAGCCAAGCAGCGCACCTAACAGCGTATAAGCGTTCTTGGCAGCAGATTCCCAAGGTGTGCTTTCTGCCAAAGCATCAAACGCATAAACCTCTGCAGGGAACGGATAAAGATGTAGAAAAAGCACATAAGCGACGGAAATCACCGCCATAGCCGCCAGTACATAAGGCAGGTATTTGCCATCCTTACCCAGCACCAGCGGATGCATCACAAGCAAAATCACTACGCTGATCACTGCGCCTACCGCCACATCCAGCGGCGTATGCACGCCCACATACATTCTGGAAAAAGGCACTAAAACACAGGCAGCAAGGCACAAAGCGCGAATAAGCAAGCTTTTCGATGTAATCGCAATGCCGCCAAAGGTGCCGATAGAGCTTTGGGTATGACCGGAGGGGAAGCTATAACCGCCTGCGCCTTCACGGGCCTGCTCCAAAATGGTAAAGTTCTCATCCAGATACCAAGGTCTGGGAACACGACAAAGAATCTTCATAAACTGACTGGTGATCGTACCCAAAAAGCCAACCGCCAGCACATAATAACCGCGACGCTTATCTACACACCAGAAAAGGATCAGCGCAACAACCAAAAAGGCAATCTCATCACCAAGGTAGGTGATACCTAACATAAATTCATTCAAACCGGGAATACGGATGGATTCTAACCAGCGCAAAAAATCCATAAGACACCTCCAAAAACAGATGCACTCATTATACACGATTTTTCATCAAAAGTAAAGAACTCGCCGTCTTGTCTTTTTTATGCAGGTGGGGTATAATAAAAGCTGAAAGGAATGATGATATGTTCTATTACGGTTTTGATATGACTTATGTGGTGTTGGTGCTTCCCTGCATTCTGCTTTCCCTGTGGGCAAGCTACCGGGTGAACAGCACCTTTAAAAAGTATTCCCAACAGATTTCCCGCCGCCGGCTTACCGGCGCCCAGGCAGCCGACAGAGTGCTTCGCAGCCACGGCATCACAAATGTGCGAATTGAACGGATTTCCGGAAACCTGACCGACCACTATGACCCAAAAACCAATGTGATTCGTCTTTCCGACAGTGTGCACGACAATGCATCCACTGCAGCCATCGGTGTTGCCTGTCATGAAGCCGGCCACGCAGTGCAGTATGCACAGCACTACGCCCCCATCAAGCTCCGGGCAGCCATCATTCCGGTTACCAACATTGGCTCTAAACTGGCAATGCCTCTGATTCTTGTGGGGCTGCTGATCAACTCCCTGATTGCGGTGAGCGCAGATGTAGGCTATGCCTTTGTGTATATTGGCATCGCCTGCTTTGGTCTTTCGTTGGTATTCCAGCTCATCACCCTACCTGTGGAATTCAACGCCAGCAGGCGCGCTATACGGGCAATTCGGGATTCGGAACTGCTTACTGATGAAGAACTGAGCGGTGCGAAAAAGACCCTGACCGCCGCTGCGCTGACCTATGTTGCTGCCGCAGCTGTTGCCCTTGCCCAGCTTTTGCGCCTTGTGATGCTCTTTGGCCGCAGACGCAACGATTGATGCCTAAAAAACACCGCCCCGGTACTTGACAACCGGGGTGGATTTCATTATACTTTCTGTGTGAAAAGTATGAAAAGTAGGAGTTGATCTTATGGCCGCCGGCAAACACCTGCTGGGCAAAGGCAATGCCCGCAGAGTATTTGGCACAGCCAAGGTGGGCGACCGTGGTCAGATCGTGATTCCCAAAGAAGCGCGGGAGCTTTTTCGCATTCGCCCGGGAGATACGTTACTGATTATGGGAGAAGAAGACAAAGGTCTGATCGTATCCAGACCTGAAGTGCTTGCTGATCTTGCTGACCAAATATTTGATGCAAAAGAAGGAAAAGAAAAATGAAAGAACTGCTGAAGTTATACGAAGAAATGGGCATCTCTCAAGCTGTATATGCCTACGGAGAAAAGGCCCTTGATAAATTAAAGGAACGGTTTGCGGAAATCGACCGGATTGCCGAATACAATCAGGCAAAGGTACTGGGCGCTATGCAAAAAAACCGGGTCAGCGCTGCCTGCTTTGCCGCCACCACCGGCTACGGCTATGACGATGTTGGACGCGATAACCTGGAAAAGGTTTATGCCGATGTATTCCATACGGAAGCTGCCCTGGTCCGTCCCCAAATCACCTGCGGCACGCACGCCCTGACAGTTGCCCTGTCTGCCAATCTGCTCCCCTGCGACGAGCTATTATCCCCCGTTGGCCTGCCCTACGATACCCTGCAGGAGGTCATCGGCATTCGTCCCAGTCCTTGTTCTTTGGCAGAATATGGCGTCAGCTATCGGCAAGTAGACCTGCTGAAAGACGGCTCTTTTGACTACGACAGTATTCGTAATGCCATCAACGAAAAAACCAAACTAATTACCATCCAGCGCTCCAAGGGCTATGCCACACGTCCCACCTTCTCTGTAAAGCAGATTGGGCAGCTCATTGCCTTCTGCAAATCCATCAAGCCGGATGTGCTGGTGATGGTGGATAACTGCTACGGTGAGTTTGTGGAGGTTATCGAGCCTTCCGATGTGTGTGCCGATATGGTAGTTGGCTCCCTTATCAAAAACCCCGGTGGCGGTCTTGCCCCCATCGGCGGCTATATCTGCGGCACGGCAGAATGCGTCAGCCGCTGCGCGTACCGCCTGTCTGCTCCCGGCTTGGGTCAGGAGGTTGGCGCAAACCTGGGTCTGATGCCTGCATTGTATCAAGGCTTCTTCCTTGCTCCCACCGTGGTAGCCGGCGCAGAAAAGGGTGCAATCTTTGCCGCTAACCTGTATGAGCCTTTAGGCTTTAAGTGCGTTCCCAACGCCACAGAAAGCCGCCACGATATCATTCAGGCTGTGGAGCTCGGCAGCGAGGAAGCTATGATTGCCTTCTGTAAGGGCATCCAGGCAGCTGCACCTGTGGATTCCTTTGTTACTCCCCTGCCCTGGGCAATGCCCGGCTATGACGACAAGGTGATTATGGCGGCAGGCGCATTTGTGCAGGGCTCTTCCATTGAGCTTTCCGCTGACGGACCTATCCGTGAGCCTTATGCAGTATATTTTCAGGGCGGCCTGACCTGGTGTCACGCTAAATTAGGTATATTAATGAGCCTGCAGAAAATGGTTGATGCAGAGTTAATCAAGCTATAAGGAGAGAGATATATTATGAATTGGTTATTGTTCTCAATTGCAACCGCCATTCTTTGGGGCGCTGCCGAACTGTTTTATAAAAAAGGCGCACAACCCAACGAAAAGTACTCCCACCTGAAAATCTGTGTTTGGGTCGGTATTGTCATGGGCGCCCACGCCATCTTCACCCTGCTGACGCAAGATATAAACTACAATCCCGTAAACATCATTCATTATCTTCCCGTTTCTTTGTTTTACATTATCTCCATGGCCTTTTCCTACTTTGGAATGCGTTTTTTGGAAGAATCCATCTCTGATCCTATCGAGAATACCGCCGGTGTGATCTGCGCTCTTCTGTTTGCCATTTTTCTGCAAGAGACCATCGCTCCCCTCACTTGGGTAGCAATTGCCATTATCACTGTTGGTGTTTTGGGTGTCAGCTTCCTGGAGAATAAAAGTGATAATCCCAGAAAAAAGCGCCTGGGCAAAAAGCTTGCCATCATCGCATTTTGTATGCCCTTTGTATATGCCCTGCTTGATGCATTCGGTACATTCCTGGATGATGCGTTCTTCCTGATTGAAGATGTTGCCAATTCTCCTCTGGTAGATGTCACCGAAGATACCATTGAAGCCGTTGCAAACACCAGCTATGAGCTGACCTTTGCCGCATTTGCCCTTGGCCTGTTTATCTTTATGAAAGCAAAGAAGGTCAAATTTGGCTCCGTCCCCAAGCATAAAGACAAGATTCTTGCCGCCGTATTTGAAACCGCCGGTCAGTTCACCTATGTTTATGCACTGGGTGGCGTGGACGCAATTGCCGCCCCCATTCTTTCCTCTGTTTGTGTTGTTTCCCTGGTGCTTTCCCGAATCTTCCTGAAAGAAAAGCTTTCCTGGAAAACTTATATCTTTATTGGCGTAGTGATTATCGGCATCCTGCTGATGGCAGTAAGCGAAGAACTATAATTTGCAATACATAAAAGAACCGGCTCAGGCGAGCCGGTTCTTAATTTTATTGAGAAGAAAATCTAAAAGGACAAAGGTTACATTCCCAAGCAGCAGCATAACTACAGTAGAAATAACGCCAAAGTCTGCATACTCCCGGGCAATCTCTTGCAAGCCGAATACGCCAAGAAGCAGCCAGTACATCACTGCCAAGGCGCTGTTGAAAAACACTATCTTCCACAGCCGGGAAAGCGGCCAGCGTTCTAAATAAGGCTTTACGATGGGATACCAGCCTAAAAAGGCAAATACCGCAGCTGCCTCTTTATCCGGGCCTAAAAGCACCGACAGGATACTTACCGTACCATACCAAGCCCAGCCCATACGCTTGCCGCAATGGCCGCACACAAGCTGCAAAATGACCATACACAGCACCGGGCAAACAAAAGTAGCAACGGGAATCAAGCCGCCAAGGCACATAATAACCAACCCAAGGGCAGCCATAACACCGCCTAAGGCAACTGGCTTTGCCAAATTACCCTTCATTGTTTTTTCCCGTTTTTCTTCAGCAGGCTGTACTTAATGTCCCAAAGTTTTTGAGACAGGTCTACATAATAGGTATGTGGATTGTCGAAACGCTTTACCTCGTCCCAAAGAGTGTCTACCTGCTGGGCACAATATGCCTTGATCTCGTCCAAAGTGGGACACTGGTATACCTGTTCACCGCCGATAAATACAGGCACCTGCAGTTCCTTAGCGGAGAAGTCATACACGTTTTTGGTTTTCCAGGTGACCTCGGGGTCAAATATCAGCATCTCACCGGAGTCATCCACTACTTCATCGTGCACGGTCATATAGTCGGCAATAGCCTTGCCGGTATCGTTACCGAACAGGCGGTACACCTTTTTATGGTGCGGAACGGTTATCTTGCCCACGTTTTCACTTATCTTAATTTTTGGTATCACCGTACCCTGCTCATCCTCAACGGCTACCAGCTTGTATACGCCGCCGAAAACAGGTTCGCTGCGGGCAGTTATGAGTCTTTCACCAACGCCAAA
>JAZMZJ010000084.1:0-4283 GCA_045585915.1 Faecousia sp.
CCACTGGAGCAGCGCATCCGCAAAAAGGCGGAAAAGAATCTGGCAATTGCCAACCGTTCCCTGGAGATTATTGATAGCCTGAAACAGAAAGAGGGTATTTAGATGAAGATCATTTTGGATGCTATGGGCGGAGACAATGCCCCTCAGGCAACCGTAATGGGCGCTGTGGAAGCAAACCGGCTTTATGGCGCGCAGATCACTTTGGTGGGTCAGGGCGAAAAAATCCTGGAGGTGCTTCGCGCCCAGGGCATTGATACGCTCCCTCAGGGCATAGAGGTAATGCATGCCGACGATGTGGTGGATATGCATGATGACCCGGCCAATGCTGTGCGTACCCGGAAAAATTCTTCCATGATGGTGGGTCTTAAGATGCTCTCCGAGGGCCAGGGTGATGCCTTCATTTCTGCAGGCTCCACCGGCGCTCTGCTGTCCGGCGCAACATTGATTGTAAAACGGGTCAAGGGCATTCGCCGGGCGGCTATGGGCCCTGCTATGCCCAACAAGGCAGGGGGTAAGACACTGCTGTTGGATTGCGGCGCCAATGCCGAGTGCACTGCGGAATTTTTGCTCCAATTTGGTCTTGTGGGCTCTTTGTATGCCAAAAAGACCTTAGGTCTTGAAAATCCCCGGGTGGGCCTGCTGAACATTGGTACGGAAGATACCAAGGGTACGCCCCTGCAGAAGGAGGCCTACGGGCTTTTGAAGGAAGCAGGGGATAAGGGCATTATCCATTTCATCGGCAATGTGGAGGGCAGAGATGTGCTCCTGGGCGGCGTGGATGTGGTGGTGTGCGACGGCTTTTCCGGCAATGTGCTGCTAAAGTCCATCGAAGGCACAGCCATGTTTATGGGCTCACTTATGAAGCATAAAATATTCAAACGCAACATCTTAAGTATGATTGGCTACCTGTTCTGCAAAAAGGGCGTTGATGAAGTGATGAAGATGATGGACTACCGGGAGATTGGCGGCACCCAGTTTTTGGGCATCCGCAAGATAGTAATCAAGGCCCATGGCTCTTCCGATGCTTTGGCCTTCCGCAATGCGGTTAAGCAGGCTATGGATGCGACCAAGACAGATATCACTCCGGAACTGGAGCAAGCCTTAGAGGTGCTTAAAAATGATTAAGGATCTGGAAACAGCCATTGGCTACCGATTCCGCAACATCACCCTTTTGCAAAATGCCCTCACCCATTCCTCCTATGCCAACGAACGCTGGCACGATAGCCTTATGAGCAACGAACGGCTGGAGTTTTTGGGAGATTCCATTTTGGGTATGGTGGTGGCGGACTATCTCTACCATAATTTCCCTGACCGCCCCGAGGGCGAGCTGACCCGTATGCGGGCGGATATGGTGTGCGAAAAGAGCCTTGCCCGGGTGGCAGGGGCTTTGGAGCTTGGAAAACACCTGCTTTTGGGCCATGGTGAGGAGCAGGGAGGCGGCAGAGGCAGAGCCTCCATTTTGGCAGATGCCACCGAGTCGGTGATTGCCGCCTGCTATCTTGACGGCGGAATGGAGGCAGCAGAGCGCTTTATCAGCCGCTTTATTCTGTGCAATGTGCCTTCTTCCGGGCTGCATAACGCTGACTATAAAACCGCCCTGCAGGAAAAGGTGCAGCAAAAGAAAAATCAGGTCATTTCCTACCGGCTCGTTGGTGAGGAAGGCCCTGACCACGATAAGCATTTTACCGTGCAGGTGCTGCTTAACGGTGAGGTTATCGGCACCGGTACCGGCTCCAGCAAAAAGCGGGCCGAGCAGGCAGCAGCCAAAGCGGCTTTGGAACAATAAGAAAAGAGCAAGCCTTCGCTTGCTCTTTTTTCATTTCTTTTTCAGCCCTTTAAGCCATTTTATAGAGCCTTTGATATCGCACACAAAGCAAAGCAGGGCAAACACCAAAAGGCCGAATACCGACAGGGTAATGAACTGGGGCACGCCCTCAATCACAAAGGGCATATCGCTGCGGAAGAACATATAGTCCCCATTCAGACCAAAGAGGCGGTCAATCACCTCGCAGTTAAAGGCGTGAATCAGGCAGCCGCCCACAACCCAGCCATAGTCACGGAGGCTTGGGCGGTAGGTACCACCGGCAAGCTCAATAAGAGGGATGAGCAAAAGACCTGTGTGCTGCATAACGCTCTTTAAGATGGGAAACACAAACACATCGCTGCTGAAAATGCCGTCCGGCAGGGCAAAGGTGAGCACACCGCCCACAAAGCCGAAAAGATAAAAGACCTTTTTGCCGGTCTTCCAGTTGAGTAAGCCAATAATGGGCAGCAGTACACCGCCTAAATTGCAGGGATAGTAAGGCCACAGCTCACTGAGGGGAGCTTGCTTGATGAAGAAATATACCAGCCGCCAAACTACTTCGAAGATGGCCTGCACCACGCAGATAATCACCAAAAACTTGCGCAGGGCAGCTTTGTTGCCTCGCAGCTTTGCTGCCAATATCACACACAGCGCCGTAATGGCTACCACAATTATGGTGCAAACAAGGTGCATAGTTCCGTATATATAATCTCCGGGCGTACCCATATCACCAATGAGCCATCGATAAATCGTTTCCAAAGAAACCACCTCCAATGCCCCCATCATACTCCTCAAGGCGAAAAATGTCAAGAAAGGGGAAAGTTACAAATAATAAATTTGTAATTGACAATGGACAATTGACAATTGACAATTATGGTATCGCTAACGCGATGTATTTTAATAAGTCGGCTTTGCCGACACAATAATTTTCAATTTTCAATTTTCAATTGTCCATTGAAAAAGAGCAAGCGGAAAACCGCTTGCTCTTTTGTGATTTTCGATTAGGCTTTGCCGGCGCAGCCGAGGACGTTAACCAGCTTGTGGCGGACCAGTTCCTTAATGTTGGCACGGGCAGGCTTCAGGTATTCACGGGGGTCAAACTTGGAGGGCTCGTCGTTGAAGAACTTACGCACAGTGCCGGTCATGGCAAGACGCAAGTCGGAGTCGATGTTGATTTTGCAGACACTGAGGGCTGCAGCCTTGCGCAGCTGTTCCTCAGGCACACCGATGGCGTTGGGCATCTTGCCGCCGTTGGCGTTGACCATCTTTACATATTCCTGAGGAACGGAGGAAGAACCGTGGAGCACGATAGGGAAGCCGGGCAGACGACGGGTTACCTCTTCCAGCACATCAAAGCGCAGAGCAGGAGGTACCAGAATGCCCTGCTCGTTAACGGTGCACTGCTCGGGGGTGAACTTATAAGCGCCGTGGCTGGTGCCGATGGCGATAGCCAGGGAGTCGCAGCCGGTACGGGTGACGAACTCTTCCACTTCTTCGGGACGGGTGTAGGAAGCGGCCTCAGCAGAAACATTGACCTCATCCTCAATGCCGGCCAGGCTGCCCAGCTCAGCTTCTACCACAACACCGTGGTCATGGGCATATTCAACAACCTTCTTGGTGATGGCGATGTTCTCCTCAAAGCTCTTGGAGGAGGCGTCGATCATAACGGAGGTGAAGCCACCGTCGATGCAGGACTTGCAGGTTTCAAAGCTGTCGCCATGGTCTAAGTGCAGAGCGATGGGAATTTCGGGGCACTCAATAACGGCAGCCTCCACCAGCTTCACCAGGTAGGTGTGGTTGGCGTAAGCCCGGGCGCCCTTGGAAACCTGCAGGATAACAGGAGCGTTCTCCTCCTTACAGGCCTCAGTGATGGCCTGAACGATTTCCATGTTGTTTACGTTGAAAGCGCCGATGGCGTAGCCACCGTTATAGGCCTTTTCAAACATTTCTTTTGTAGTAACAAGAGCCATAATGATATGTTCCTTTCTTGTAATCGGGCACATGCCCGTATTTTTACGGGTAATATTATACCATATATTTTTCGTATTTCAATAACAAAATACCGAAAATATTAAAAATACCTATTTACCTTTCCGGGTAAATGGGGTATAATCTTCGGTGGAAAACAAAAAATGACATAAGGAGTGTTTTTTGATATGAAACTGTCCCCCTTGCAGCAGGCCAGATATGCTTATCGCCCCAAGCTGCCCGGCATGCTCCGCAACGGCATTGCCGAGATTTGTGTGAGAGATGGCGCTGCCACCCAGTCTGTAGCAGACCAGGATAAGATTAAGGCCCTGTTCCCCAATACTTACGGCAAAAATGAGATCACCTTCCAGAAGGGCGCTAACACCAGTGAAGCCAAAAAGCAGGTGGTTGGCGTTATCCTTTCCGGCGGTCAGGCTCCCGGCGGCCACAATGTTGTGTGCGGCTTGTACGATGCCCTGAAGGCCACCAACCCCGAAAATGAGCTCTATGG
>JAZMZJ010000085.1:0-28823 GCA_045585915.1 Faecousia sp.
AGAGCCGCCATAGAGGATGGAAATGGCACGGGCATTCTTGGAGCTGTAAAGCTTGCGCACAACGGCACGGATGTTCTGACAAACCTCCTGAGCCTGCTCAGGGGTGGCAGTGCGGCCGGTGCCGATGGCCCAAATGGGCTCATAGGCAATAACCACCTTGCGAATCTTATCCTCAGGAACACCTTTCAGACCCAGCTTGATCTGCATGGCAATCCACTCATCGGTGATATCTGCCTCCCGCTGCTCCAGGCTCTCGCCACAGCACATAATAGGAGTCAGACCAGCTTCCAGGGCAGCGGGCACCTTGGCGTTAACCTCTGCATCCGTCTCGCCCATGGCCCGGCGCTCGGAGTGGCCGATAATCACATATTTGCAGCCGGCATCCACCAGCATATTCGTAGCAATCTCACCGGTATATGCACCGCTGGCATTGGCGTTGCAGTTCTCTGCGCCGATACCAACTCTGGTCTCACGCATAGCGCGCACAGCGGCAGGGATGCACACTGCAGGCACGCACAGAGCGATGTCGCACCAGCGGCCCTTGGGCAGGATGCCCTTCAGGCTGGTCATAAACTCCTTGGTCTCGGTGGGAGTTTTGTTCATCTTCCAGTTGCCGGCAATAACCGTCTTACGATACTTTCTGTTCATTTTCTAAATCTCCTCATGAAAAAACAATGAAATTCTATGCAGGGCGGTGGTCAGCCGCCCTGTATTTTATAATCAAGCGTCCTGCAGGCAGGCGATACCGGGCAGCTCCAGGCCCTCCAGGAACTCCAGGGAGGCACCACCGCCGGTGGAAATGTGGGTAATCTTGTCAGCAAAACCAAGCTGCTCGCAGGCAGCAGCACTGTCGCCACCGCCAACAATGGTCACAGCATCGGAATCAGCCAGAGCCTGGGCAACGGCCTTAGTACCGGCGGACAGAACGGGGTTTTCGAACACACCCATGGGGCCGTTCCAAACAACAGTCTTAGCAGAGGCGGCAGCAGCGGCAAACTCCGCTCTGGCCTTTTCGCCGATATCCAGGCCCATCTTGCCTTCGGGGATAGCCTTGGAATCCACAGTCTGAACAGTGATCTGGGCATCAATGGGGCTGGGGAAGCCATCAGCAACCACAGTGTCAACAGGCAGCAGCAGGTTCACGCCTCTGACCTCAGCCTTGGCAAGCATTTCCTTGCAGGACTCCAGCTTCTCATTATCTACCAGGGAAGAGCCCACAGCATAGCCCTGAGCTGCCAGGAAGGTAAAAGCCATACCGCCGCCAATGATCAGGGTATCCACTTTATCCAGCAGGTTGTTGATAACATTGAGCTTATCGGAGACCTTGGCGCCACCCAGGATAGCAACGAAGCGACGCTCGGGTGCAGCCAGAGCCTTGCCCATAACGCCAACCTCCTTCTGCACCAGATAGCCGCAGACAGCAGGCAGATAATCAGCCACACCTGCGGTGGAGGAGTGGGCACGGTGTGCAGTACCGAGAGCATCGTTGACAAACACATCAGCCAAATCAGCCAGAGCCTTGCTCAGCTCGGGATCGTTCTTGGTTTCGCCCTTAATATAACGGGTGTTCTCCAGGAGCATCACATCGCCGTTTTTCATCGCGGCAGCCTTGGCCTTGGAGTCCTCACCGGCTACATCGGAAGCCATAATCACTTCCTTGCCCAGCAGCTGAGACAGGCGGTCTGCAACCACCTTCAGGCTCAGCTCAGGCTTCCACTCGCCCTTGGGCTTACCCATATGGGAGCAAAGAATCACCTTGGCGCCCTTGTTTACCAGATATTCGATGGTGGGCATGGCAGCCACAATCCGCTTGTCGGAAGTGATCTTGCCATCTTTGGTGGGGACATTGAAATCGCAGCGGCACAGAACCCGCTTGCCGGCTACTTCAATATCTTCAATAGACTTTTTGTTGTAGTTCATTGTTATTCCTCCACTTTTTGGTTTATTATGTATTAAGTTCAGGGGAAGCCGGGGTATCTGCCATTTTGCCGCTATCCTGCAGGCCGGGAAAATCCAGCTGACGCAGGGCCTCATAAACGGTGATGGCCACGGCATTGCTTAAATTCAGGCTCCGTGCCTGGTCTACCATGGGAAGCCGGATGCAGCTTTGCCTGTTTGCTTCCAGGAAACTTTCGGGCAGGCCCTTGGTCTCCTTGCCAAAAAACAGGTAGCAATCCGGGGAAAAGGCAGCCTCCGTATAGGCTCTGGGGGCTTTGGTGGACAGGCACCACATTTGGCTGACGGCATTTCTTGCAAAGAAATCGTCAATGCCTTCATATACCTGCACATCCACAAGATGCCAGTAATCCAGACCTGCCCGTTTAACGGCCTTTTCTGAAATGTCAAAACCCAGAGGTTTGATCAAATGGAGTTTGCTTCCGGTGGCGGCGCAGGTACGGGCAATGTTGCCGCAGTTCTGCGGAATCTCCGGCTCCACCAAAACAATGTACAGCATTCTTCTTCAAAACAAATTTACTGCCGAAGAGCAAATATCAGCTTGTTTATTGTATTGCAAAGTGCCAATAAAATCAATGAAAAAATTGCAAAAACCTTAACTTTTCATACTATTCACATAAAAACTCTTTAGAAAAGGTAAAATTTGTCTATTTTGTAAATACAGAAGAATGTTTGTCAAAGTGGCAGAGGGCAAGGAAGTCCCAAAGACAAGCAAACCGAACGCGTCGGTGGGAGCGAAGGGAGCGCTGCCGGTGGCAGATAAAGCGACCTGAGCGAGTGGCCGCGGTCTGTGTGCAACGCAGCCGCGCCGACGGCAAGGCGCACACAGGGCACCGCAACAGTATCATAGGTACGGTAGTCGTTCGGTTTGTGCAGTAAGTCAAAATGGCTGGCTTGCAGGCAAGACCAGGCTAATGAAAGGGCTTCTTTTTAAACGATGGACGTACGAACACAAAAGAAAACCCAAACCGTCATAAAATCATTTTGACGATTTGGGGCTTCCCTGTCCCTCTGCTCAGAAAAAGAACTTTCTTTCCATAATTTCCCTGGCCGGGCGGTAAATTCCTAAGAAAATTAAATAGCCGCCAATGGCAAAAAGAGCAGCAAAGGGATATATCGACCAGGTATTTTGCCGGCCGAAGGTCAAATTCAGCAGCATTTCCATGACCGGCATAAAGGCCGCAAGGCCCAAAATGCAGCCGCCGTAAATAAAGAGCTTTCCCCTTTTCACATACCGCACCAGGGTAACCAATGTGGTAAAAATCAAACAAATCGCGCCGGTAACCGGCAGGGCGAAGGTCCAAAACCATCCCCCTGAAACAGAAAAATCCACATACAGCAAAAAGCCTGCCAAAGCCGCAAAGCTCACCGGCACAAACACCACGGGATTTGGTTTGCGAAACCAGCCGGGCAGCACCACCACCACATAAACAAGCGCCAAAGACAGGGCAACATAGCCCGACCAGGTAACCCGATGGTTGATATGCAGGTCGCACAGCACCGTTATAAAGGCTGGCAGGGCAAACAGCCAGGTGAGAATGGTCACCACCGCGTGGGTGCGCACCCGGGGCGTGGGATATTGGTCCTCGGGATACAGGCTTTCCGCCTGAGTCCGGGGAATATCCGGATGATAGCACACAGTGCCGCACAAGGGGCAGCTTTTTTCTGTGTCCTCTAATTTAACACCGCATTTTACACAATACATATTAGCCTCCTATGGAGATTGGTTGCTCTCCACCGTCACCGGGATGCCCTGACTTTGCAGCACCCGGAAAAACCGATATTCCAGCTCCGATTCTTTAATATCCCGGATGAAATTCATATACACTGTATCCTGCCAGGAAATCACGCCGCAGTTATAGGGCGCAGTTGCCTGCACGCCCAAGATAAAATCCATGCGCTTAACATAGGGCCGCATCACCTCCGGCAGCTTCACCTGCCCAAGGTTAGAAATGCTCAGGCAGGACTTGCGTTCACCCACCGCATTAAACACCGCCTTCATGGCAAGGTTCTTAAGGGGCAATGGCAGAAGCCGCACCGGCAGCAGCCGTTCGGAGTTTACGTTGGTAGCAATGAGCCTGCTCATCTGCTTGGCATTCACCTCAGTATCAAATTTGCATTTTATCACCTGGCAAATTTCCCGGAAGGTATACTGACCCAGCCGGGGGTCAATCTCCGGAGTGGTGTAAAGAGCAAAGTTACGCAAGCTTCTGCTGGGGAAAAGCTGCCGCAAATTCACCGGCACCTGCAGCTTAATGGGCTTGCGGTTTTTATAATCCGGCTCTTTTTCCTCCTGCAGCTCCAAAAGGGCCTGCATCATCACCGCACACAGGTACACCGTCATGGTAACGCCATAGCTGTGCGCCTTGTCAAGCAGCGCCTTCGCATCCATCTTAAAGCAGGTAACATTCAGCCGCTGACCAGATTCCGGTGTGCCCCAAAAACGCCAGGCATCACTCCCCTGCCGGCTGGTGGTAACCGGGCCGGCATATTTTTGGAAGCTATCTTCCATTTCCGCGGCAGAGGGTTCCTCCAGCCGCCCCAGCACGCCCTCCTCCGCCGGGATATTCAGGCCGTACTTTTCCTGCAAATACTGGGCAAGAAGGGTCTTCAGGAACACCAAACCACCGTTGCCGTCGGTCAGGGAGTGAAAAAACTCCACCGCCACCCGGTTTTTATAAACAATGACCCGGAAGGCACATTCCCTGGCCTCTTTGGAATCCATCCGGGCTAAGGGATGGCTGTATTCCGGCTGAATTTTAGGCGCTGCGGAAAGCTGCTGCAAATAATACCAGAACATACCCCGCCGCAGCCGGGCAGCAAGCACCGGAAAGCGGCGCACGGTTACATCCAGAGCCGCCTGCATCAGATCTGCATCAATGGGCTCTGTGAGCGTGGCAGACAGGCGGAACACATTGCTCCAATCGTGCCGCCGGGCAGCAGGATAGATTTTTGCCGCATTATCCAGACGCACCCACCGCAGCTTGTTCTCCCTGTCCATATACTTGTTCAAAAACTGACTGATGTGGCGGTAATCCTTTTGATTTTCCTTCAGCGGATATAACAAATATCCGTGCCACCGGTCCGGGGTCACCACCAAATTGCTCACGTTGCCGGCCTGCCGCAGCTTTTCGTGCATGCTCTCGGCATCAGACCGGACAAGCTCATCGGTGCCTGCAAAAATCAAGGATGGGGGCAACCCCTCCAGATCAGCAAACAACGGTGATGCACCGGGATTTTCCGGTTCATCGGTATAGCACCGGACGCAGTATTTAATAAATTCTGTAGTTAAGGTGGGGTCAATATCCCTGTTTTCTTCATAGGAAGCACCGGAGCAGGTCATATCCACCCAGGGAGAAATGGCCACAACAGCACATGGCCGGGGCAGGCTCAGCTCCCGCAAACGCAGACAAAGGCTATAGCACAAGCCGCCGCCGGCGCTTTCACCGCACAAGGTAATGCGCTGATAGCCCTTGCTGAGCAGATACCGATAAGCCTCCAGGGCGTCATCAAGAGCAGCCGGAAAGGGATGCTCCGGGGCAAGCCGGTAGGCGCAGCAGAACACCCGGCAGCCAAATTCATGGCACAAGCAAGAGCCAAAGCCCTTGGCATAATCCAAACCGCCGGTCACATAGCCGCCGCCGTGCAGATACAAAATCACGCCTCGCCGGCGCTCATCCCGGGGCGTAATCCACAGGCCCTCAAAATTGGGGAAGGCGTGGGACTGCATATTCACTTCGTTTTGCCGCGCCTTTGCCATAAGCTCCCCCAGCATATTCTGGCGTTTGCGGTTAGCCTCCAGAGGAAGCTTTTGCATTGCCGGCTTTAACCGGGTCAGCTGGCTGCGCAGCTTGTCCGCCTTAAATTCCATAATCGGGCCGTCCTTTGGTGAGTTGGTTTTTTATTTAGTATACCACAGCCGCCCAATTTCCACAATCTACCATAAGTAAATTTTGGAGAATTTCGGTCAAATGGACTCTACCTCCGGTAGAAGCCTCCAAAATCCTCCCGCTGCGCATTGACTTTTTATGGGTTTTGCGATAAAATAAGGCGATAAAAACACAAGAGGGGATATTTTTATGATCCAATCCAGAACTCATAACTGCGGTGAGCTTCGGCTTAGCGATGCAGGTAAGTCCGTTCAGCTTTGCGGCTGGATGGAAAATGTCCGTGAAGTTGGCGCCAATTTTGCATTTATCGTCCTGCGGGACTTTTACGGTACCACCCAGATAGTGGTGGAGACCGAGGAAATGATGCGCATTATCAAGGGCGTCAATAAGGAAACCACCATTTGCGTCACCGGTACTGTCCGGGAACGGGAGAGCAAAAATCCCAAGCTGCCCACCGGTGATATTGAGGTTGTGCCTCAGGCCATTGAAATTTTGGGCAAGTGCCGTCACAGCCAGCTGCCCTTTGAAATCAACAAGAGTAAGGATGCCGATGAGAATGTGCGGCTGAAATACCGCTATCTTGACCTGCGCAATCCTGCCGTCAAGCATAACATCATCCTCCGCTGTCAGGTGGTTGCCGAGCTGCGCCGTCTGATGACAGAAAAAGGCTTTTTGGAAATCACCACCCCCATCCTCACTGCCTCCTCCCCCGAAGGCGCCCGGGATTACCTGGTGCCTGCCCGCAATCACCCCGGCAAGTTCTATGCCCTGCCCCAGGCTCCCCAGCAGTTCAAGCAGCTGCTGATGACCTCCGGCTTCGTCCGCTATTTCCAAATTGCTCCCTGCTTCCGGGATGAGGATGCCCGTGCTGACCGCACCCCCGGCGAATTCTATCAGCTGGATATGGAAATGGCTTTTGCTACCCAAAACGATGTGCTCACCACCTTAGAAGATGTGCTGGTGCCTGTATTCGAAAAGTTTGGCAAATATAAGCGCATCTCCCCTGCCCCCTTCCGTCACATCCCCTTTAACGAGGCTATGGAGCGCTATGGCTCCGACAAGCCCGACCTGCGTATTGACCTGGAAATTCAGGACATTACCGCAGAGGTTGACGGCTGCGAGTTTGGGCCTTTCCAAAATGCTACCGTTAAGGCTGTAGCTGTGGATAACTTTGCCGAGGGCCGCAAGTGGATTGATAAGCTCCTTGCTGATGTGGAAGTGCAAACCGGCAACAAGGCCTGCTGGATCAAGGTGGACGAAAACGGCCAGCTTACCGGCGGCGTTTCCAAGTTCCTGGCAGACTTCACCGATAAGCTCACCGCCAAGCTTAACTTAAAGCCCGGCAGCTTCGTATGTATGGCAGCCGGCAAAAAGGCCGCTGCCCAAAAGACCGCCGGTGTTATCCGCACCATGATGGGCAAGCGCATCCCCGGCCACTTTGACGAGGAGCAATATGCCATGTGCTGGATTGTGGACTTCCCCATGTACGAAATGGGCGAAGAATCCGGCCAGCTGGAATTCTGCCACAACCCCTTCTCCATGCCTCAAGGCGGTATGCAGGCGCTGATGGATGCCGAAGGCAATAACGAAAAGCTTCTTAACATCAATGCCGACCAGTATGACCTGGTGGTAAACGGCTACGAATCCGCCTCCGGCGCTGTGCGTAACCACGACCCGGAAATTATGGTCAAGGCCTTCCAGATGGTAGGCTTGGGTGAAGAGGATGTAAAAGCCAAGTTCCCGGCTATGTATAATGCCTTCACCTATGGCGCGCCTCCCCACGCAGGCGCAGCCCCCGGCGTTGACCGCCTGGTGATGCTGCTGACCGGCGAAGAGTCCATCCGGGAGGTTATCACCTTCCCCATGAACAAAAACGCCCAGGACCTGATGATGGATGCCCCCACCACCGTTTCCCAAAAGCAGCTGGACGATGTGCATATCCTCATCAATGAATCCCACCTGTAATAAAGAGGTCACTAAAGGGGCAAATCGTCAAAATGTAATATAACCATTATGGGGTCTGTGCATTGTACAGACCCCATACTTTTTTATAAACATATCGTTGCTCCAATTCTTCCAAAAGTCATTTTGACTTACTGCGCAAGCCGTCAATGTAATTCTAAATTATAAATTAGGGACGGAAGCCGATGGCTTCCGTCCCTTTCTTCGCAATATATTATTAATCTACGTATTCGTGTTCGCGGGTCCAAATTAAGCGAGAACCACCATTACCAAGAATCTCCAACACCTCCTCTAACATCAAAGGTATCTGCGTTTTCAGATCGCCGAGTCGCAGTTCAGCAGTAATCACATAGCTATGGTTTTGCTTAAGAAGGTTACCTAAATTAGCCCGGAAATAATTCTCTTCATACTTGCAAGGAACCCGAACGTCAATCCAATTGCCATCCCCGCCCACACATGTAATAAGCATATCTACCTCAAGTCCCTCAGGTGCTACAACGGGAAGTACCGATGCCACAAATCCGCCCTTGTTGGAATCATACTTAACGCTTGCATCCATAATACGCATATCTTTCATATATTGTACTTGCCGCAATGTTTCCGCACATTCCTCAGTAGCCGCAGCTACACCAATATAATCTCCAATAAAATAGCCAAGAGTCGAAAAAAGCATCGCCGCAACAATGGGCAGCACGATGCACAACGCTACCAAACGGGAACGTTTTTTCTTCTGCTTGTTTTCCTGCGCTTCCTGTTCCCTACCGAAACACAGATATTCCATTGTTACATTCAGGCTGGCGCACAAAGCGGTCAGATTGTCCAGATCCGGTTTGGATTCTCCCGTCTCCCACTTAGAAACTGCCTGCCGTGACACCCCCAACTGCTCCGCCAGCAGTTCCTGAGAGATCCCCATTTCCTTCCGAGCAGTGATCAAACGGTCTGCAAAATTCATATAAATACCTCCTTTTATTTTTGTCAGCCTTATTATAACAAGCAGCGTAATTGCACACAACCAAGTTATATTGGAAATTACGCAAATTACGGTTGCATCCCCCACCATTCTCATTTTTATAAGCAGCACATATTTAATTTCATCGTGCAGCGATACAATCATTGTCAATTTTCAATTGTCAATTGTCAATTAAAAAAGGAGAGGCCGATGGCCTCGCCTTTTTAGTTGGGTAAGTGGATCGGAATGCCGTTACGCACCTGCATAAACAGCTCTTCCATAAGCCGCGTGGTAGCCCGGGACAGGGGCAGATAACCGGTGCCCATATCCAGGGTTTCCTCGGTTGGGTAGCAGATTTCATCGTAGGCTACCTCTGGGTCCATATAGTCCTTAACGCCGCTTTCCTCGCTTAGGGGTGTGCTATAGCAAATCCAGTCCATATTGCTGCCGGCAATCTCCGGGTCGCACAGGAAATTGATAAATCGCTCTGCTTCCGTCTTATTTTTGCAGCACTTAGGAATGCACATAGCATCCACAAACAGGTTAAAGCCCTGTTCTGTGGGCAGGTAGAAGGCCAAGTCCTCATTCTCGTCAGACATGGTCAGATAATCGCCTGCATAGTAAGGGGCAATCCAGGCTTCCTCGTTTTCCATCAGGTCAAACACCTGGTCCATAATATACTGCTGCACCACGGGGCGCTGCTGGGCCAGCAGCTGGGCGCAGGCCTTCAGTTCCTCCGGGTCGGTGGTGTTCATGCTGTAGCCCAAAATGCACTGGGCAATGGCAAACGCATCCCGGGAATTATCGAACATCAGGATTTTGCCTGCATAGTCTTCATTCCACAGAAGCTCCCAACCGGTCACATCCGCCTCATCCACATACTTAGTGTTGTAAATGATGCCCACAGTGCCCCAGGCATAGGGAACGGTATATTTGTTCTCCGGGTCGTAATCGGGGTTTTGAAAACGGGTGGCAATATGCCGGGCATTGGGGATATTATCAAAATTCAGCTCCAGGAGCAGTCCCTCCTGGGCAAGCCTGCCCACCATATAGTCCGACGGGATAATCACATCCACAGTAATGCCGCCGCCGGCCATTTTGGTGTACATGGTTTCGTTGGAATCAAAGGTCACATAATTGACCTTGATATCCGGGTTTTGCCGCTCGAACTCTCCGATAACATCCAAATAGCCGTCATCTCCCTCGGAGATGTACTGACCCCAGTTATACACATTGATTACGGTGCGGTCGTCTACCAAAGTGCAGCCGGAAAAGGCAGATAGCAGCAACGCCGCCACCGCCAAAAGACAACATAGCTTTTTCATCGCGCCACCTTGCCTTTCTTGCGAAGCCGTTTCTGCTTATCCTGACGCAGCTGCAGCACATTCATAACCACCATCAGTACAAAAATCAGCAGGAACAGCATGGTGAACATGGCATAAATCTTGGGGTGAATTTGCTTTTTGGTATAGGTGTAGATTTCCACCGGCAAAGTGATGAAATCCAAACCGGTAACAAAATAACTGATGACGAAATCATCCAGGCTCATGGTAAAGGCCATAATGGCGCCGGAGATCACGCCGGGCATAATTTCCGGCAAAGTCACCTTGAAGAAGGATTGGACAGGTCTGCAGCCCAGGTCCATAGCCGCCTCGGTAAGAGAAGTGTCCATCTGCCGAAGCTTTGGCATCACATTCAAAATGACATAAGGCAGGTTAAATGTGATGTGGGCAATGAGCAGTGTCCAAAAAGTTAGGCTGTCCCGCTGGCCCAGCATTTTGGTGCCGACAAACACAAACAGCAGGGAAAGAGAGATACCGGTAACGATATCGGGGTTGGTCATGGGAATGTTGGTCAGAGCCATAACGGTTTTGCGCATCCGGGGCCGGAGAGAATGGATGCCCACCGCCGCCACAGTGCCAAAAGCTGTGGCGATAGCGCTGGCCAAAATGGAGATAATCAGGGAATTGCCCAGCAGGGCCAGCAGGCTCCGGTCCTGGAACACAGCGGCATACTGGCTGAAGGTGAAGCCCTCAAATTCCGTGATGTCCTTTCCTGTGTTGAAAGATGCCACAATGAGCACCGCCATAGGAACATACAGGAAAATAAAAATAAGCACAGTAATCAGGCGGTTAACTTTCTTCATACAATCACCGCCTCTTCCTCACCATCGCCGCCAAAGCGGTTTAGGATGCCGGTGCAAACAAACACCAAAAGCATCAGTAGCAGGCTCAGGGCCGCGCCCATATTGGGGTTATCACCCTGCTTAAACTGCCGTTCAATGATGTCACCAATGAGCACGATATCCACACTGCCCAGCTTTTGGGAAACATAGAAGGTAGATACCGCAGGCACAAACACCATGGTCATTCCGGAAATGATACCGGGCATGGAAAGGGGCAGCACCACCCGCCCGAACACCTGCACGCTGTTGCAGCCTAAGTCCTCCGCCGCCTCAATGAGCCGGGGGTTAATCTTAACAATGGTGGTGTAAAGGGGCAGAATCATATAAGGCAGGTAATTATACACCATGCCCAGTATCACAGCCCCGGGGGTGCGAATCAAGCTTAGCCGCGGAAGGCCCAGCCCTGCCAGCAGGTTATTGATAATGCCCGTATCCTGCAAAAGACCCACCCAGGCCAGAGTGCGGAGCAAGAAGCTCATGCACATGGGCAGCATAACCAGCATATACAGGAATTTTTGGGTAGCTATCTTGCAATGCGCCATAAAATAGGCCACAGGGTAGCCAATCACCAGGCAGATAGCTGCGGAAATGAGAGAATACAAAATGCTCCGCCACAAAGCCGGCATATAAAGCAGCAGATTCTGCAAATTCCCCAGCGTGAACGCGCCGGTTTCCACATCGGTCAGCGCATAATAGCCCACCACGCCCAGAGGAATCAGGGTGAACACCAGCATCCACAGAATGTAGGGCGCGCTGATCAGAACAGACTTATTCCTCTTCATCATCGGCATCCTCCGTCAGCTCGTCATATTCAGCAGAATAGGAGCTGTAGTCACCGAACATACCGGAATATTCACTCTTGTGCATAATGTGAATATCCTCAGGGTTCAGACGAATGCCTACCTTAGTGCCTACGGCCTGATAGTCCGTAGTTTGGATGAGCCACTTAAAGCCCCGGAAATCCACAATGATATCGTAGTTCAGGCCCTTAAAGGTAACGGAGGTTACCGTACCTACCAGGTGACCCTGCTCTACGGGAACAAAGTCGATATCTTCCGGCCGGATTACCACATCCACCGGCTCATCGGGCGCAAAGCCTGCGTCCAGGCAATCAAACACCCGGCCGAAGAAGCGGACCTTATAATCAGAGAGCATCACGCCGTCCAGGATGTTACTTTCTCCAATGAAGTCTGCCACAAAAGCATTCTTCGGCTCGTTATAAATATCCTCAGGTTTACCAATCTGCTGGATGCGGCCTTTGTCCATAACCACCACGGTATCCGACATGGAAAGGGCTTCCTCCTGGTCATGGGTAACATAGACAAATGTGATACCCATAGCCTGCTGGATGCGCTTAAGCTCATTTTGCATATCCTTGCGCAGCCGCAGGTCCAGAGCCGCCAAAGGCTCATCCAAAAGCAGCACCTTGGGCCGGTTAACCAGTGCCCGGGCGATGGCAACACGCTGCTGCTGGCCGCCGGAGAGACTGTCAATATGCCGGTGCTCATAGCCCTTAAGGCCCACAACATTCAGTATCTCCTGTACCCGCTCCTGAATTTCAGCCTTGGGCAGCTTTGCCACCTTCAGGCCAAAGGCAATGTTATCATAAACATCCAGGTGGGGAAACAGGGCATAGCGCTGAAACACCGTGTTGATTTGACGCTCATAAGCAGGCACATCGTTGATGCGCTTGCCGTCAAACAGCACCGTGCCGGAGGTGGGGCTTAAAAAACCGCCTATAATCCGCAAAGTGGTAGTTTTGCCGCAGCCGGAGGGGCCCAGCAAAGTGAGAAATTCTTGGTCATTAATATAGAGGTTGATACCATCAAGTATCCTTTCCCCGTCGAACTCCATGACAAGGTCCTGGAGTCTGATGAGCTCTTTGGACATTATCCTCCCCCGTTTCTTTCTTAAAAATATGCCACAATATGACAAGTATAGATATACCCCAAATTGCCCGATTTGTCAACGGAATTTTCATATTTTGCCAAGGCTGTTTCCCACTGCATCCCAAGGGCTTTTACATTTTTTTGCATATGGCGGTATAACCCGGAATTTTTTGGCAATACTCTACCTCGGAGGTGCATAAAAATGCGCAAAAGAAAATTTTGGAACGCCATCCGCGACAAGGGCTACTACATAGCCCTGGTGCTGTGTGCCGTTGCGGTCGGTGTATCCGCATTCCTTTACTACAGAACAAATAACACGGATTCCCCCACCCTGCCCGCCTCGGTGCAGGACCCCAGTTCTGTAACGCCAACCACGGGTTCTGAGCCCAGTCAGGGCGCCACAGATCCCACCACCCCCGGCAGCATCCCCACACGGCCCCAAAAAATCACGGTGCCTGTGCAGGGTGAAACGGTGATGGAATATGCCATGGACTGCTTAAGCTATAATCCCACCACACGGGATTGGCGGGTGCACAACGGCATCGACATCGCTGCCCCGGAGGGCACTGCCGTATGCGCTGCTGCCGATGGTACAGTATATGCAGTGTTTGAGGACGAAACCATGGGCACAACCGTGGTGCTGCGCCATGAGGGCGGCTATATCACAAGATATGCAAGCCTTGCAGACGAAGTAACCGTCGCCCCCGGACAGGCGGTGCTTTCCGGCGACCAAATCGGCTGTGTAGGCCAAAGCGCCCTGTTGGAAACCGCTATTGGGGAGCACGTGCATTTTTCTGTTACCTGTAACGGAGAAAATGTGGACCCGGCAGAATTTTTAGCCCAATAAAAAACAGCCTGCTGCACATCCGTGCAGCAGGCTATTTTTATACGCTTTGCAAAATATCCAGGCCCAATTCTCCCGGCATAAACCGGGGACACACATTCTCTGAGGAGATAATCACCGAAGCTGCCAAGGTAGAGCCGATATCGATGGCCTGCTCCATATTTTTGCCATAGGTCAGGCCGATGGCGACGCCTGCGCAAAAAGCATCCCCGGCGCCGGTGGTATCTTTCACCTGCACATTTTTAGCAGGACGCACACCGCTGTTTCCCTGAAGGTCGGCATACACCGCGCCCCGACTACCCATGGTCACCACCATGGCTGGAATTCGGGCGCCCTGCACCTTTTCGGCAAGCACAGCGCGCATTTGCTCCGGGGAAAGGGCAGAATAATCGTCCACAAACAGCTGCCCGGCCTCCTGCTGATTGCAGATAAAGCAATCAAATGCCTTCAAAAAATCCCGGCGTTTGGCGGCAATGCTCATATTGGACACCACGCCAAATACCTTAACTCCGTGCTTTTGAGCCAGTTCCAGGGTCAGCTTCACAATTTCCTTATCCAGGTCCACCTCCAGCACCACACTTTTGGCCTTGGCAAAAATCTCATCGCCCTTTTCTTCCAGCAGCTTCGCCACCGGCAGCATATTGGGCCGCTTGGATATGGAGCCTGCCACATCGCCATTGTTATCAAACACCGCAAGCCAGGTACCCATGCCATCGGGAATGGTGAGCACATAGTCCACATTCACCTTGTGACTGCGCAGCTTTTTAAGTACATCGGCGCCCATAGGCGTGTCATCCACAATGCCCAAAAAAGTGGGTCGCAGCTCCACATTGGCAATATCCTCCACCACATTCCGGGCAACGCCGCCGTGAATATATTCCACTCTGCCCACATTCCGACCGGTGGGGATATAGGAATCTGAAGGAAAGCCCTTGATGTCCACAAAAGTCGCACCAATAACGATAATCGACATTTTGTCTTCCTCCCTGTGTCTATTTTTGTTGAATTATAGCACATTGTGCCTCAAAGGTACAGAAGAATTTTCCGTTTGGAATGCTATGCACCCCAAAAGTGTCTAACTTTGGGCGGGCTCACATAGGGATTTACACGGTTTTGAATAAATCTTTTTCCCCACAGAAAATCCATCGTCCTTGAAATACACCCAGTATTCCTGCGGCCTCTGGATATTCCTGTGAGCAAAAATCTTAAATTCAAAACTGCGAAGCACTCCAAAGTGAGAGATTTTTCTGCAAGACAAGATAAAAAGCCACGGTAAGGCTGACGCCTGCCGTGGCTTTTTGCCGCAGTATTGCTGGAAAAGGTCCAATTTGGAGCGTATAAATCCCTATGTGAACCCGCCCTTTGGGGTGCACCAACATTTTGTTTATGCAGCAGCTTATTCGCAGTAGCCGGGTGTAGTATAGAACGCCACAGTGCGCGGCTCCGCGCGGCCGTACTGGGCAACCACATCTACATCACTTTCCAGCATAATGGCATACTGTTCTTCGAACTTTGCGGTAAATGCGCCAAAGTCCTTTTCCTCATTGGTACGCAGGCAGCGTACCCGCCGTGCCTGCACACAGGTATCAAAACTTACAGGTTCTTTGTCCGCATAGAGCAAAGTGATCTTAATATTGGCATCCTGCTCATTTGCATTTGTAATAATAATGGATTCGTGTCCGGGGATAAGGTTCACACCCACAGGGGGCAGCTCCGCATCCGGGAATATCCAGGTCTTTTTTCCGTAAGCCATATTTTACTCCTTTTCAATGGATCTTATTACCCGACAGGGGTTGCCGTAGGCCAGCACACCGTCCGGAATGTCCTTTGTTACCACACTGCCTGCGCCAATGACCACATTGGAGCCGATGGTTACACCGGGCAGCACCTTAACGCCGCCGCCAAACCAAACATTGTCCCCCACGGTAATGGGCAATGCCTTCTCCAAGAGGGCATTTCTGCGCTCTGGGTCCAGTGGGTGCAGGGCGGTGTAAAATCCACACTGAGGCGCAATGAACACATTGCTGCCAAAGGTGATTTTCCCCGGGTCTACAAACACGCAGTTGTTGTTAACAAAGAAATTATCTCCTGCGCAAATATTATAGCCAAAGCCGCAGAATAAGGTGGGCTCTACATAGGGGTTTTCCCCCAATGAACCAAATATCTTCCGCAGGAGCTTCTCCCGGCCGTCCGTATCCGACGGCCGGGTATGGTTATAATCGTAGCACAGCTCTGCGCAGCGAATATGGGCCTCCTCCCTACCGGGAAAAGCTGTATCATACCAGAGGCCCGCCGCGCATTTTTCCTGTTCGGTCATAGTTCAATTTCAAACTGCTGATCTTCCGGCAGGTCTACCACAGTGCAATCGTTGGCATAAGTACATTCAGGCAAAATAATCATTGCCGTCAGCTGCTCCTTGGTTGCAGGCAGGGGCGCCAAATGCCAAATAGCCGCGTTCATCTTCACCAAGGTATTCTTGGGAACGATGAAGGCCTGGGACAGGTGACCCACAGGCGCGCCGGCAGAAGCAGGGGCGCAGTGCAGAATCATATCATCGTTCAGCGGCAGAATCATCTCCCAGGTGGTGGTGTGATATTCCTGCTGGGTGATAATCATTCGCTCCGGCTTTTTCACCAAAATGGGGCTGTAGCCCACCCGGTGATTGCTGTCGGCATTCATACGGTCAGGGAAAAACTGATGCAGCTCACCGCACAGGGCGTAGCCCTGGGGGTCCGCCATATTATAGAACTGGCCAAAAGGCGCGAAGTTCTCCTTGGTAATAGGTACAGCCTGAATCTTTTTCATATCGGTTTCCTCCCTGTTGTTACACAATTTTTTCCCGCAGCCATTCCAGTGCACAGCTTACCATATGGGCGCCCAGCTCTTCGCTTGCCTCTACGGCATCCTTGGCAAACCACTCGGTGTTGCGGCTGCAGCGGCTGAGGTCTACAAGATGGGGATAGGTGCCCATAAGCAAGGATGTCTCCCACTTGCCTGCGTGGTCGAAACCGCCGCACTTAATCTGCGCATCTGCGCCCAGCAAAGGCAGCACCTTGATATAGGAGAAGGGGTCGTCCCCACTGCCCATATCTTCATAGTAGGTAGCATAGTCATCGCTTCCCCACCAGCCCTGTCCCAGCTTTTCCTCCATATATTCCATGGTCACCTTCTTGGCTGCCTTATGGCAGGCAATGGTCATAGGCATCAGGCCTGCGCCCTCTGTCTGATGATGGGGAACAAGATAAATGTTCTTATGACCGGCATTGATCATGGACTTGAGGATGCAATACAGATAGTTGGCATAGGCATCTTCATCCACATGGAAATGGCTGGGCTTGGGACCACAAACGGCATAGGATGCCACACCATACCAAATGGGCGGACACACCACAATTTCCCGTTCCTTTTCAAGCTCCCGGAGGCACCCGGTAATCACCAGCGTATCGGTGCCGCAGGAAGCATGGTGGGCATGATATTCCAAAGTGCCAATGGGAATCACAAAAGGGACCTTGCGATCCACCGCATCCTGAATATCATCATAAAGCATTTCAAGCATCTGCATAATGCTTACCTCTTTTTAGAACATCAGCTCGGGGCAGACCTCGGGGATCTCAGGAGACAGCATCTCGAAGCCATTTTCCTTAACAGCGATACCCTTTTCCCAACGGGTGCCGAAGGTATCAGCGGAAATGTAAGTATCCACCTGATAGCACATATTGGTCTGCAGGTAGTAGTCGGAGCTGGTCTCACACCAGGGAGCCTCAACCTCGATGATGCCGGTGCCGTGCAGAGGGCCGTAAACGTAGTTCTTCTCATAGCCGTGGTCAACAAAGTACTTGTAGAAGCCCTTGGCGATGTCAGCAGCATAAACGCCGGCCTTAACCTGCTTTTCGCTCCAGCTGTGGGCCTCGCGGCAGAACTGCACGATATCCCGGCGCTGGCCTTCCAGCTTGCCCAGGCAGATGGGGTAACCGATAGCAGCAGAATAGCCATCAATCTTGGCGCTGAGGTTCAGCTGAACGATATCGCCCTTCTGGAATTCACGGTAGGAAGAACGGGAAATAGCGTGACGGGTGGAAGCCTCGGAGAACACATACATGGGCAGGCCTTCGTACTCAGCGCCGTGCTCATAAACTGCCTTCTGGGCAACACCAACCATCTGCAGCTCAGTCATGCCGGGGCGGATGGCCTTGATAACTTCTTCAGTAGCGATGTTGGCAATGCGATAGCCCTCACGCAGGCAGTTAAGCTCATTTTCAGACTTAATGCGGCGCAGCTCAACCATAACATGGCCGGCATCCACGATCTCAGCCTTGGGGAAAGCTTCCTTGATGGCATTGAAGATAACCACAGAGGTATCCAGATAGGAAGCCACACCAATACGGATATGCTCACCGGAAACGCCCAGGGACTTAAATACATCGTGGAAAGTATCGGGCTTCAGCTCGGGGTATGCAGGGTTTGCGCTCTCACGGTATGCCAGCAGGGTGAAAATCTTGTCCAGCTTGTTGCGGTCAGCACCGAAGATGGAGGACTCGGGGCCAACCATCAGAGCAGCATCGCCATTGGCAGCAATGGCAACACCGGCGCGCTCAAACAGGGGCCAGAAGCCGGAGAAATACCGGGGGTTTGCATAGTCAGCCTCGTTGCCGTTAACAATCAGCACATCCAGGTTTTCCCGGCGCAGGATTGCGGCGCAGCGCTGCACTCTTTCCTTATACTCGTAATCGGGGATACAAATTCTTGCCATAATGCATTCTCCTTTTGTTATTATATGGGTTCTTCATTCTTAAGCACCACTTTGGGATATATCTATTTTACCATTGACACAGCAGAATTTCTTGTGATATTATCATCTAAATTGGTAAATTCGTCACTTTGGGAGGTGTTTTACCTTGCATGCCTTTACATCGTTGGACCAAACCCGCCACGGTACAGCTTCCTTCCCGGCGGAATATTATTATGTGGATAATCACCACAGCCGCTACCAAATGCCCTTCCATTGGCACAAGGAATGGGAAATTCTCCGGGTACTTTCCGGCTCTTTTCAGTTCCATATGGACGGTCAGGAGTATTTTGCCACCCAGGGCGATATTCTCCTCATTCGCGGCGGTACGCTCCACGGCGGCACCCCTAACGATTGCGTATATGAATGTTTTGTCTTTGACCTTTACGGTCTGTTCCGGACGATGGAATTGGTAAAAGGGTATCTGCGCCCCTTCTACCGGCAGACCAGTCTGCCCCAAACCTTCTTCCCAGCCGGGGACACCCCTATCCACCGTATCACCGAGCAGTTAATGACCGCTATGCGTCAGGCAGACACCCCGGAGCTGGATACGGTCAGCGGTCTTTGCAGCCTGTTTTCCCACATCCTGAAAGAAAAGCTTTTTACCCCAAACCCGGGCAGCGACGATGCCCAGCCCCACCGGGTTGACCAGATCAAAGCGGTTTTGGAATATATCGAGATCAATTACAGCACACCCCTTTCCTTGGAAAGATTAGCGGATGTTGTGGGTATGAATCCCAAATATTTCTGCCGGGTCTTTAACCGTCTGACCCACCAATCTCCTATGGATTATGTAAACTTCTATCGCATTGAACAAGCCGCTTATCTTTTAAGCAGTACCCATAAACCCATCACCGATGTGGGCATGGAATGCGGTTTTTGGGAAAGCAGCTACTTCACAAAGGTTTTCAAAAAATACAAAGGCGTTACCCCCAGACAATACCGCCTGGGACAAGAAACATAATACATATTTCTTAAAATCATATATTGCTTATCGGTTGCAAAAAATATCATTCTATGCAATAATCAAATATAATACTTACATGGAGGCAATTATGAAGGCATTTATTGAAGCAAATAAGGAGCAGATGTATCAGACGCTCATGGAGCTGTGCGCTATCCCCGCCCCCTCTCATTTTGAGCACCAAAGAGCCGCCTACTGTAAAAAGTGGCTGGAAGACATAGGCGCAAAGGGTGTTTACATCGATGAGGCGCTGAATGTGATTCTCCCCATTAACTGTGAAGGCAGCGATAAGATCACCGTCTTTGCTGCCCATACCGATACGGTGTTCCCCGATATGGAGCCCATGCCCTATACAGATGACGGTGTGTACATCAAGTCCCCCGGTGTTGGTGACGATACCGCCAGCGTAGTTGTGCTGCTGAATGTTGCCAAGTATTATGTGGAAAATAATATCCAGCCGCCTCACGGTGTCCTGTTCGTATTGGATTCCTGCGAGGAGGGCTTAGGCAACCTGAAGGGTATGCGCCAATTATTTAAGGATTTTGATGGCCGTATCGCTCAATTTATCACCCTCGACGGCAAATTTGAAAACATAGCAGATATTTGCGTAGGTTCTCACCGCTACGAGGTAGAGGCGCTCACCGAAGGTGGCCATTCCTACGGTATGTTTGGCAACCGCAACGCCATCGCAGAGCTTTCCAAGATCGTTAATGAGATCTATGCCATCGAAGTGCCTAAGATCGGTAACAGCAAAACCACCTACAATGTAGGCTCCATCAGCGGTGGCACTTCCGTCAACACCATTGCCCAAAGCGCCAAAATGCTGTGCGAATACCGCTCCGACAATGCCCAGTGTTTAGCCACTATGCAGGCGCATTTTGAACGCATTTTTGAAGCCGCCCGGCAGAGAGTCCTTGACCTTCGTGTTACCCTGGTTGGCGAGCGGCCCTGTATGGGCGATGTGGATTTTGCAAAGATCGACCGGCTGGCAGAAATATACAGCGGCGTGGTCAAGGACATCCTGAACATCGATGTGGCCCGGAAATCCGGCTCTACCGATTGCAACATTCCCCTCTCCTTAGGCATCCCGGCTATATGTATCGGTGTTTGGCAGGGCGGCGGCTCTCACACAAGAGAAGAATGGATCGAAAAGGCTTCCCTGCCCCTCGGCCTGGAGGTAGGCCTTCGGGTGGTAACGGAGATCTTAAAGGAGGCATAATATGAAATTTTGCGCAGTTGGCGATATCATCATCGGCAGACGGATCCAGCCGGATTTTGCCGGCTACAGCGAACTTTGCCCCATTATCAATCAGGCAGATGCCCGCTTCTTCAATCTGGAAACCACCCTTAATCACGAAGGCGAGTGCTACGCTTCTCAGGTCAGCGGCGGCACTTACCTGCGTACCGACCCTGAGGTGCTGGAGGATATCCAGAAGTTTGGCTTCAACATGACCTCCTTTAACAATAATCATGTAATGGACTATTCCTTTGAAGGTCTTTTGCACACCTTGGATGCCGTAAATAAAAGCGGCCTGGTGCATAGCGGTGTAGGCCGCAATTTGGGCGAAGCCGCTGCCCCCAAGTACTTGGAAACCAGCAGCGGCAGGGTGGCTCTGATCGCCCTGAATTCCTCCCTTTCCGGTCAGATGTGCGCCGGTGAACAGTCCGACCGCATCCCCGGCCGCCCCGGTGTCAATCCCCTGCGCGTTACACAGCACGTGGAACTGGAGCAAGCGGATTTTGACAGCATTAAGCAAATTATCAGCAAAACCGGTATAAATGCCGCCAGAGAAATCGTCAAAAAAGAAGGCTATCACGGCGGTGCAAGTGAAGGCTCCGTATACATTGGAGATATCACCTTCGCCTGCGGTGAGCAGACCAAATTCATCCAAAAAATCAAGCAGGCAGATCTGGACCGGGTGGCAAAGTCCATTTACGAAGCCCAGCTGCAGGCCGATTATATCGTCGTTTCCGTCCACTCTCACCAGCTGGAAGGCTACGAAAAAGAAAATCCCTCCGCCTTCCTGCAGGAGTTCGCCCATTTCTGCATCGACAAAGGCGCTCACGCAGTGGTGGGACACGGTCCTCACCTGCTTCGTCCTATAGAGATTTACAAGGAGCGGCCCATTTTCTATTCCCTGGGCGATTTTGTGTTGCAGCTGTATAATATTGCCTTTGCTCCCGATGAATTTTATTCCCAGTATGGTCTTACCACCCAAAACACGGTCCATGAGCTGCTGAAAAAGCGCTCCCAGGACTTTACGGTAGGTCTTATGACCGATAAGCGAATGTTCACCACCATTATCCCCTACTGGGAAATGGAGGACGGCAAGCTGACCAAGCTTACCCTCTACCCTGTTTTGCTGTCTATGGATGGCAACAAGTCTGAAATTGGTCTGCCCCGGCTGTGTAACGATCCTGATCTTTTGCAGGATTTCATCGCCCGCAGTGAAAAATTCGGCACCAAAATGACCCGTAATCCCGATGGCTCCTACGAAGTGCAGTTGAGCTAAATTCCTGTAATTGCAAAAAGCGGATACTCTTTTGTGAGTATCCGCTTTTTATTCAATACTTGACAAACAATTCATCCGGCACCGTTTTTATAAATTCTATCAGGTTTTTCATCGCGCCGGATATATAGCTGCTACCCTTCCAAACAAGGCTGACCCGGGTCGTCATGGGCGGGTCTAAGGGAACGCCCACAAGATCAGGCGTTGCTTTCGTCAGAAATTCAAACATAAATCCGGCTGCCATATTGCTGGCAATCATATTCTGCATAATGGGCAGCTGTGCCGTATCCAACAATACATTTGGTACAATGGAAAGCTTTGCAAATTGATCCATAATGCGTTCTGTTTGAAAAAAGCTGTTTTTGAACAGCACCAACGGTTCATCCTGAAGCTGCTCCAGACGAATGGATTTTTGTTCTGCAAAACGGTGTGTTTTGTGAACACAGCATACATTCTGCAGCTCTGTCAGCAGCTGTGCGCATAAATCATCACTAAAAGGATGGGTATGGGGCAAAAATGCCATATCGATCCGATTTTCAGCAAGCAGCCGCTTTAAGCCGCTGCTGTCGTCCTCAATAATGCGCACCTTTAGTTGGGGATACAGTTTAAAGTGTTCACTGTATAAAATCGGCAGCACCAATGACCCGATCATAGGCGGTACGCCAAGGCGTAAAGCCCTGTTATTGCTGCCCAATTCCCGCATAACCCGAACTGTATCGTCTGCTTGAAGCAAAAGCTTATCTGCCAAATCAAACAGAATCCTGCCCTCTTCTGTCAGCAAAAGTCTTTTCCGCCGCCTGGTAAACAGTTTTATGCCAAACTCTTTTTCAAGATTTGCTATAGCATTGGAAACGGATGGCTGGGATATGTTCAGCATCTCCGCAGCCCGGCTGACACCGTCATATTTGCACACCGCCCGAAAATAGCGAAGCTGATCAAGGGTCATTTTATCCTCCTTTTAATAGCTTAAAGCTATCAAGTAAAAAGATAATTATATTTTACAAATATATTATGAAACTTTATAATGAAAATTGCAATAACTTTTTTAGGGAGGTATACAGATGAATACACATAGAGTGGCAGTCATTGGCGGTGACGGTATTGGCCCGGAGGTAATTGCTGAGGGTGTTAAGGTGCTCAATGCCGTTGCTGAACTTGACGGCAGCTTTGCCTTTGATTTCACCCATTATCCCTGGGGCTGCGAGTACTATTTACGAACCGGCAGGATGATGGCAGAAGACGGCATGGAGCAACTGGCGAAATCTGATGCTATTTTCCTTGGCGCAGTTGGCGCTCCCGGTGTTCCGGATCACATCTCTTTGTGGGATTTGCTGCTGACCATCCGCAAGGGTTTTGATCAGTATGTAAACCTGCGTCCTGTAAAGCTGCTGCGCGGCGCGCCCTGTCCGTTAAGCGATGTGGCAGCAGAAGATATTGATATGCTCTTTATCCGGGAGAACAGCGAAGGTGAGTATGCCGGAAGCGGCAGCTGGCTTTATAAAGGCAAGCCCAACGAAGTAGTCATTCAGGACGGTGTTTTTTCCCGCCACGGCTGCGAACGCATCATTCGCTATGCCTTTGAGGTGGCACGGGAGCGCAAATGCAGCCTGACAAGCATCAGCAAGGGCAATGCGCTGAACTATTCCATGGTATTCTGGGACCAGATATTTGCCGAAATAGCAGCCCAGTACCCGGATGTGCCCACCCACAGCTACCTTGTAGATGCAGCAAGTATGTTTATGGTAAAAGATCCGGGTCGTTTTGAGGTTGTTGTCACCTCTAATCTCTTTGGTGATATCCTTACCGATCTGGGCGCCGCCATATCCGGCGGCATGGGCCTGGCGGCAGGCGCAAACTTAAATCCCGAGAGAAAATATCCGTCTATGTTCGAGCCTATCCACGGTTCTGCCCCCGATATTGCCGGTCAGCAAAAAGCAAACCCCCTTGCAACCGTATGGTCAGCAAGTCAAATGCTGGAGTTTTTCGGGCATAAAAAATGGGCGGATCGTCTGATTGAAATCATTGAAGAAATTCTCACCGAGAAAAAGGTGCTCACTGCCGACCTTGGTGGCACAGCCACAACATATCAGGTCGGTGACGAAGTCGTCAGAAAATTAAAGGGGAGATAATCTATGGGAAGCATGCAGCCTTGGCGCGGATATATACCTCCCTTTCAAATTTGGGGGAATTTATATTTTGTAGGCACCTTGCCTGCTTCGACCCACATCATCGACACCGGTGACGGTCTTATTATGCTGGACTCCGGCTATCAGCACTCCCTATACCTGGTGCTGCAAAATATGCACGCATTGAGGCTGGACCCCATGAACATCAAATACATCGTCCATACCCACGGTCATATCGACCACTGCGGCGCCACAAGAGCATTGGTGGAAATGACCGGTGCAAAGACCTTTCTGGGGCAGCCTGACCGGGACTACGTCAACGGAAAATCGGATTTGTCCTGGGCGAAGGAATTGGGGTTGGAATTAGAAGTGTTTGAGCCGGATGTGCTTTTGCATAATGGCGATATCATTTCCCTTGGCAATACCCAAATCAAAGCAGTCGCCACACCGGGACATACCCCCGGTACAATGTCCTATGTGTTCAATGTAACCTGCAACGGCAGGACCCTTACAGCAGGCCTGTTCGGTGGCGCAGGACTCAATACGCTGACCAAAAAGTTTCTGGACAGCTATGGTCTTTCCTACGACTGCCGCACAGACTATCTTGCATCCATGGACCGATTAAAGCAGCTTTCTGTGGATATCTTTCTTGGTAACCACGCAGATCAAAACAATACCGCAGAAAAATATCAACAGCTGCTTGCCGGAAACAAAGATGCTTTTGTAGATCCTGACGGCTGGAAAGCGTCTGCAGAGTACTGCAAAAAATGTCTTCTGGCCTTAATAGACAAAGAGAATGAACAATAATACGATAGCCCCGGTTGCATACGCAACCGGGGCAGCTTGTTGATAACTTTAGTAAAATACAGTCTAAAATCGTCCCCAGCAAATACTCACAGCAGTTCTTTGCAGGCGCGAAAAGTATCCGGGAACAAATGTTCTTCTAACTCTTCTTCTGTCACCCATTTCAGTTTATCGATCTCACCTTCCCGAGCCTTGGGCGTTCCCATAACCTCACCCAAATAGAAAACCACCTGTTTCCGGGCAAAGTCGGAAATAGCATATTCGATAACAGCAAAACGACTTGTGTCCAGTTTTGCCGTCAGTCCCGTTTCCTCCTGAAGCTCCCGCAGCGCAGTCTGCGCTTCCGTTTCCCCGGCCTCCATGTGACCCTTGGGCAAACTCCAGCATCTGGAAAAGCTCTCAAATACCAGCAAAAATTCTTTCTGTCCGTTTACCACACGATAAGGCAATACGCCGCAGGATTTTTCAAAACAGGAAATGATCTTACTATTAAAATACTGCTCCTGAAAATGCACCGCTTCGGCAATTTCACCCTGATGATAGCATTTTCCTGCCGACGCAGCTACCAGCTTGTCCTCCCGGTCGTCTTTTCTGCAAATAGCAGCTACCACCACGCCGTCAAAGGACTCCAAAGGCTCACTGACACCTAAAATATAAACATCCTGTTCTTCCCCATCCCCGGCGATAACGCCCGGAATATAACCATAGTTAATAGGATAAACAACATCCCCGTGCTGATAGCCCACCGGCCGGTCTACTACAACATGCACAGGCTTGCCCATATACTCTCTTAGAATTTTCTTTCTGGATTCCATATCCATATTCCTATACATTTCCAAAATTTCCCGCTCTGTAAATTTCATCCCAAGCTTGATAGCGCAGGAATGCCACACTTTCTCATCATAATCACCATTCGCCTGTTGAACGCACTTCAGCAACTGCAGTACTCGTTCTTCCGCTGTAATGATATCGTAAAGCACACCAATCGCCCAATATTTTGCGTAGTCCACAAGACCACCGACAAACTGTGAATGAATAGTATCTGCAATATCATAAGGCACTTCCCGGAATATGCAGGAAACATCACCGTTTACAATATCCAAAAGCGCATACTTGGGATTTTGTGTTCCATCCTGTGGGATGCCCACCGAACCGGGATTGATAATCGTTTTGCCGGCTTCTTGCTTAATGTACTGCTTATGGCTATGGCCTGTAAGCAAATAGTCACACTTCATCTGCGGGAAAATATTGGCAGTATGACCGTCATTGCTGTCAAAATAGAACCTATCGTTATCCATAGCTGCGTGGGCAATTTCAATTTGCACACCGCCAAGCTCAACTGTATCAGAAATTTTAAGACCCCGGAAAAAATCCAGATCCTTTTTCCTTAAATGCTCGTATGTAAATAAAAGAGAACCGGTCTTCGATCCACGGACAAAGCTGCTTCTATCGCTTTCGCAATCCAGCATATATCCCTCCCGATTTCCCCGCAGGCAAACCGTAGGGTAACGATCTTGGATCTCATATACAAGATCCATCGTTTTTAGAGGTTCAGCAAGATCAGAAATATAATCACCTAAGAAAATAAAACTATCCGCGCCACGCTTTACAGCATCCGCATAGCAAGTCTTAAATGCATAGAAATTAGAATGTATATCAGATAGCACCGCAACTCTCATAAATGATACTCACCTCTTTTAGGACTATATCATAAATTCATCCTCTTTTCAATGAAGCATTCGCCATGTAATCGATACACAAAATAAGCAATCCTACATCCTTACACGATGCCCCTTACTTATTTGGACTCTCCCACGGGCTAAAGCTTGCCCACATAAAGACATACCGAACCGGCGCAGCACAGCTGCGCGTACGCCGGAAGGGACTCGTTTGCACCCCACTTGGGGCCATTTTAGGCTATTTGCACCCCCCCTTGGAAAGAAAGTTGCACCCCCCTCAACAGAAAAATAATAAGGTGTCCTGGATTTCCAGACCGCTGTTGATTGTTTTACAATTCCATCACCCAAAAGTCCTCCATGTTATCGGAGAAGGCGATTTCATCCTGGATGGTCTCTACATACCGGAAACCCGCTTTTTGATATGCTTTGATTGCCCGTTTATTACGTGCTGAAACACGAAGCAGAATCCGCCCAGTGTGACCTTTCACTCTGCGGATTTCCTTGACGCAACGGGATACAAATGCTGCACCGTTACCTTGACCTGTAAGTTCCGGTGCCATTGACCAGCCAACCCAAAGGTCATCACCTTCATATTGGCAAGCTACCTGTCCAAGTATAATTCCATCATAGGTCAAGCAGAACTGCTCAACACCCCATATAGATTTGTCCAACAGATACTCGTCGTGATGGCCTTTGAAGCTGTAATCCTCATAGGGAACCTCGTACTCCCACTGGACAATCAGTTCTACAATTTCTTTCGTAAGCGGTTCTAACAAGCCGTTTGCCATGTGGATTTGTTTTTCCATTTTGTTTCCTCCAAAAGATATTCGGAGGGTTAGGAAGCGTGAACCCTCCATACACGATTCATCTTCATAAAAAACCACCCTTTCGTTTTTGTTTTGTATAGGCATCGTATTGACGCTAATACTAGATTTTTCTCTCCATCACTAAAATTGTGGAACCATCGCCTTCATACTCGTTTCCGGTAAAAGTGAAACCGTTCTTCAACCAAAATGCTTTGCTTTGGGGATTCCCTTTGTCGATACCTAAACGGGCTTTTTCAAAGCCAAGTTGCGCCAAATAAATAATGCTATCAGAAATTATTGCTGTTCCAACACCTTGACCTTGCAAGTTGGGGTTCATTGCGAAGAATCCTATCAATGCAGTTCCATGCTGCGGATAATGTTCAATTAAGTCCATAACCGCCACCAAAGTATCTACGTGGAAAAAGCCAATATAATGCTTGTCCTCATATCCCTTATTAGGTGGGAGTGCTTCCATATCTTCAATGATACTTTCCAATGTCACCATTGGCGGATGATATTTATAAAAAATGCTGTTATTCTTAAGCACTTCATAAACCAATTCCGCATCTCCAGGCGCCAAAGCACGAACAGTGTATTTGCCCGAAAGATATTGAATATTTATAGCAACCACCCCTTCCCATCTTTATAGTGAGATTATACCATAAAGTTAGGAATTTGCAACAAATCGACTAAATCATACAGATTATGTTTTTATTTTGCCTATACCGAGTGTTCCAGACCCAGGTTAACTGTAAGCAGATTGCAAAAATCGCAAAAACATGATAAAATGAGCAAAAATCTGCAATTACAAAATAGAGGTAATAAAATGGGAAACGCTCCGATCAACGAAGTTATAAACCAAGCTTTTAGAGATACCGTGGAAAACTGGAAAAATGAAGGGTTATCTGACGAGGTTATCATCGAAAAAATTAATAAGATTAATTTTGAGGAAGTGATGTTGTCTATTGCTGACACAGCTTCCTCTGATTACGCTGCCTTTTTTCGTGAAAAAATGTATGAGATAGAGTTGGATGAGAGGGTCAAATCAAAAGAGTTTTCTGCTCATCAGGAACAGCTTTGGGGAAAATGTTTTGCAGCCTCACAAACCATGTATGTTGTAGCTATTGAAGCGGCTGATAATTATAGCGCCTACATTGATGAAAATGCATCGGTTGAAGAAAAAGAAAAGAGAAAGTTTACGTTTCTAGCCTTACATCATATTCATGGGCGTGCATGTCAAGTTTTTTTAGAAATATTGTATCTCCTTAGATTGGGTTTTGCGGACTGCGCGTATGCCAGATGGAGATGTTTGTACGAACTAAACTGTGTAGCATATTTTATTAAATCTCAGGGCGAACAAATAGCAAAGCAATATTACGAACAATCTCAGACAGAAAACCAGTTTTACTCTTGGACTAAAGGAGCAGTTGATAATAGTGGGACGAAAATACCTATCAACTCCTTCAAAGATCT
>JAZMZJ010000086.1:0-61911 GCA_045585915.1 Faecousia sp.
CCACACCAAGCCCCGCAAGCAGGGCGAGGCCGGCGGCATCGTAAAGAAGGAGACCCCTATCCGCGCCTGCAAGGTCGCTCTGTACTGCGAAAAGTGCGGCAAGGGCGTTCGCGTGGGCTACAAGGTGGAAGATGGCAAGAAGACTCGTATCTGCGCTAAGTGCAAGAACGAAATCTAAGGAAAGGAGTAAATCACAATGGCTAATCGTTTGAAAGAAAGATATACCGCTGAGATCGCTCCTGCCCTGAACAAGAAGTTCGGCTACAAGAGCGTGATGCAGATCCCCAAGCTGGCCAAGGTCATCGTGAACGTTGGCTGCGGTGAGAGCAAGAACAATGCCAAGGAGATCGAGGCTATCTGCAAGGATATCGCCACCATCACCGGCCAGAAGCCCATCACCTGCAAGGCCCGTAAGTCCGTTGCTAACTTCAAGCTCCGTGAGGGCGAAACTGTTGGCGTGAAGGTCACCCTGCGTGGCGACAAGATGTACGAGTTCCTGGACCGTCTGTTCAGCGTTGCGCTGCCCCGTGTCCGTGACTTCCGTGGCATCAACCCCAATTCCTTCGACGGTCGTGGCAACTATGCCTTTGGTCTGAAGGAGCAGCTGATCTTCCCTGAGATCGAGTACGACAAGGTAGACAAGATCCGTGGTATGGATATTTGCATCTGCACCACCGCTACCACCGACGAGGAAGCCAAAGAGCTGATCACCATGCTCGGCGCTCCCTTCCACGCTTGATTAGGAGGAAAAGCAAATGGCTAAAAAGTCTATGATCCTGAAGCAGCAGGCTGGCGCCAAGTTCTCCAGCCGCCGCTACAATCGCTGCAAGATCTGCGGCAGACCCCACGCTTACCTGCGGGACTACGGTGTATGCCGTATCTGCTTCCGTGAGCTGGCTTACAAGGGTCAGATTCCCGGCGTCCGCAAGGCCAGCTGGTAATCAACAATCTAACCTATTTGGTTAAAAACGCTTATTAAGCGTGTTTTTGGTGTGGTGCAACTAACTGCACCTCGGTCTGAAAATAATGTGAAAACGATTCGAAGAGTCCCGGGAAGATGGCTCCGCAAAAGCGGAGCGCATTCCCCGGATACCTTCGGGTCTCAACGGGTTAAGCCCGTAACTTCTAAAAGGAGGATATTAACATGCAAATCACCGATCCCGTAGCAGATATGCTGACCAGAATCCGGAACGCTAACTCTGCAAAGCACGACACTGTGGATGTTCCTGCTTCCAACCTGAAGAAGGCCATTGCCCAGATTCTGCTGGATGAAGGCTATATCAAGGCCTACACCGTAGTTGACAACGGCAATCAGGGCGTCATCCACATCACCCTGAAGTATTTGGCAAAGAAGCAGCAGGTTATTTCCGGCCTGCGCCGCGTATCCAAGCCCGGCCTGCGTGTATACGCCGGCACCGAGGATATGCCCCATGTCCTGAAGGGCCTGGGCATTGCCATTGTTTCCACTTCCAAGGGTGTTATGACCGACAAGAAGGCTCGCGAGCTGCACATTGGCGGCGAAGTGCTGGCTTTCGTTTGGTAAGGAGGAAAGCACAATGTCTAGAATTGGTAAGAAGCCGGTTATCATCCCGGCAAATGTTACGGTTGACATTGCCGCTGGCAACGCTGTTACCGTAAAGGGTCCTAAGGGCACCCTGTCTTATACCTTCCACCCCGATATGATCCTGAAGCTGGAGGGCAACGCTTTGACTGTAGAGCGCCCCGATGAGGAGCACCTGCACAAGAGCCTGCACGGCCTGACCCGTACTCTGCTGAGCAACATGATTGAGGGCGTTGAGAAGGGCTATTCCAAGACGCTGGAAGTCAACGGCGTTGGCTACCGCGCTGAGAAGAAGGGTACTCAGCTGGTTATGCGTCTGGGCTACTCCCACGAAGTGTTTATGGATGAGATTCCTGGCATCACTGTGGAAGTTCCTAATCCCAACACGATTATTGTCCACGGCATCGACAAGCAGGTTGTTGGCCAGTTTGCCGCTGAAGTCCGTGGTAAGCGTCCCCCCGAGCCTTACAAGGGCAAGGGCATCAAGTACTCCACCGAAGTTATCCGCCGCAAGGTTGGTAAGACCGGTGGCAAGAAGTAATGGAGGTGTGCCGAAATGGTCAGTAATGTTAATAAGAATGCAATGCGCCTGAAGCGGCATGTCCGTGTTCGTGGCAAGGTCACCGGCACTCCTGAGCGTCCTCGTCTGAACGTGTTCCGCAGCAATGCCAACATTTATGCCCAGATCATCGACGACGTTAATGGCGTGACCCTGGTGTCCGCCAATACGCTGGAGAAGGAATTTGAGGGCGCTACCGGCAACTGTGAAGCTGCCAAGAAGGTAGGCACCGTTCTTGCTGAGCGTGCCAAGGCAAAGGGTATCGAGCAGGTCGTATTTGACCGCGGCGGCTATCTGTATCACGGCCGCGTCGCTGCTCTGGCTGAGGGCGCCCGCGAGGGTGGACTCCAGTTCTAAGGTAGAGGAGGAAAAGAAATGGCTTACAATAAGACTCCTAACAATGAAGTATCTGAGCTCATTGAGAAGGTCGTTTACCTGAACCGCGTCTCCAAGACCGTTAAGGGCGGCCGCGTAATGAAGTTCTCTGCTCTGGTCGTCGTTGGTGACGGCAAGGGCACCGTGGGCTACGGCCTGGGTAAGGCAGCGGAAGTTTCCGAGGCAATTCTCAAGGGCATCACCGATGCCAAGAAGAACATGGTCAAGGTCTCCCTGGCTGATGGCACCATTCCCCACGATGTGATCGGCATCTTTGGCGCCGGCACTGTTATGCTCAAGCCTGCTACAGAAGGTACCGGCGTGATCGCCGGCGGCGCTGTGCGTGCTGTTATGGAAGCAGCCGGCATTCGCAACATCTGCGCTAAGTGCCTGCGTTCCAACAACCCCCAGAACGTGGTCAAGGCCACCATGGAGGGCTTAAAGTCCCTGCGCAGCCCCGAGCAGGTTGCTGCAATCCGCGGCAAGACCGTGGAAGAAATCGTCGGTTAAGGAGGGCATTAACATGGCAAATCTGAGAATTGAGCTTGTTAAGAGCCTGAACGGCCGTCTGGAAAAGCAAATTGCTACTGCCCAGTCCCTCGGTCTGCGTAAGATCGGACAGGTCACCATTCAGCCGGATAACGAACAGACCCGCGGCAAGATCGCTAAGATCGCTTTTATGCTGCAGGTAACAGAAGTAGAATAAGGAGGAGTAAAGAATGAATCTGCATGAACTTTCTCCTGTCCAGGGTTCTACCCAGGTAGGTAAGCGCAAGGGTCGCGGTACCGGTTCCGGTAACGGCAAGACCGGCGGTCGCGGTCACAAGGGCCAGCATGCCCGTAGTGGCGGCAAGGTTCGCGTGGGCTTCGAAGGCGGCCAGATGCCTCTGGTACGCCGGGTTCCCAAGCGCGGTTTCATCAACAATTTTGCAAAGCCCCTGACTGCCATTAACCTGACAGTTCTGAATCGTTTCGAGGATGGCGCTGTGGTTGACGCAGCAGCTCTGATCGAAAAGGGCATTCTGTCTTCCTGCCCCTACGGTCTGAAGGTGCTGTCCAACGGTAACCTGACCAAGAAGGTCACTGTGAAGGCAGCGGCTTTCTCCCAGTCTGCAAAGGAAAAAATCGAGCAGGCAGGCGGAAAGGCCGAGGTGGTTTAAGTGCTTAAGACACTGGCAAATGCCTGGAAAATTCCCGAGCTGCGTAAGAAGCTGATTTTCACCATGATGATTCTGCTGATTTACCGGATTTGCAGCGTCATCCCCGTTCCCTTTGTGAATACGGAGCAAATGGCATACTTCTTCGACGCAAACCTGGGTAACACCATTCTGGGTCTTTATAACGCCATGAGTGGCTCTGCCTTCTCTCAGGCATCCATTATGGCACTGGGCATCCAGCCCTATATTAACGCATCCATTATCATCCAGCTTCTGACTGTTGCTATCCCTGCCTTGGAGCGCATGGCTAAGGAGCAGGGTGAGATTGGCAAGAAGAAGATTGAGCGCATCACCCGTTACACCACCGCAGGCCTGGGCCTGCTGCTGGGCTTCGCTTACTACACCATGATTAGCAGCTATGGCATTCTGGAGAATTCCCAGCATGCTGTTCTGCAGGCTATCGTGATCATCGGCGCATTTGCAGCCGGCGGCGCCTTTGCTATGTGGCTGGGTGAGCAGATTACTGAGCACGGCATTGGCAACGGTATCTCCATGATCCTGTTTGCCAACATCGTAGCAGGCATTCCCCAGATGCTCACCAACCTTATGGGCGGCGCAATGGCCTGGTGGATTGGTGTTATCGTGGGCGTGGTTCTGCTGGCTCTGATTGTGTTCATCGTATTTATTAACGATGCTGAGCGTCGTATTCCCATTCAGTACGCAAAGCGTGTGGTTGGCCGTAAGGTTTACGGCGGTCAGAACACCAACCTGCCCATCAAGGTGAGTATGTCCGGTGTTATGCCCGTGATCTTCGCCCAGTCCATCGTCTCCTTGCCCGGTACTGTTTGCGCCTTTGTTGGCGTGGACTCCGGTTGGGCCTATGACCTGTTCTGCGTGCCCAGCGGTTGGGCGTACTGTGTGCTTTACGGTCTGCTGATTTTCTTCTTCAGCTGGTTCTATTCCACCATTCAGTATGATCCTGTTGAAATCTCCAACAACCTGAAGAACAACGGCGGCTTCATCCCCGGCTTCCGCCCCGGAAAGCCCACCGCTGACTTCATCAAGAAGGTTATCAACAAAATTCTGATTTTCGGTGCTTTCTACCTGGCTATCGTATCCCTGATGCCCATCGTTGGTGCAGCAGTGGAACCCAGCATTCAGTCCCTGGCCATCGGCGGCACCTCCATCATCATTGTGGTTGGCGTTGCTCTGGAGACTGTGAAGGCTTTGGAAGCACAGATGCTTATGCGTCACTACAAGGGCTTCCTGGATTAAGGGAGGATTCCTATGAACCTTATCCTTTTGGGTGCCCCCGGTGCAGGCAAGGGTACGCAGGCTGAGATGCTTATCGAAAAACTGCAAATCCCTTCCATCTCCACCGGAAATATGCTCCGGGAGGCTATCAGCAATGATACCGACCTGGGCAAGCTTGCGAAACAATATATGGACGGCGGCAACCTGGTGCCGGACGATGTTATACTTGGCATCGTGGCGCAGCGGGTGGCTCAGCCGGATTGCAAAAATGGCTTTGTCCTGGACGGGGTGCCCCGCACCCTGGCCCAGGCCCAGGCCTTGGATGCAAAAGGCGTTGCCATCGACCATGTAGTTTCCATAGAGGTAGATGACGGTGTGATTGAGAGCCGGATGACCGGCCGACGGGTGTGCACTAAGTGCGGCGCCAGCTATCACATCACTGCCAACCCCACCAAGACCGACGGGATATGCGACCTGTGCGGCAGCCCGGTCACCATCCGTAAGGACGACGCTCCGGAAACAGTGCGTAAGCGCCTGGAGGTGTACCACGCATCTACCGAGGTGCTGAAGGACTATTACCGGCAGCAAGGCAAGCTTTGCCTTATTAACGGTGAGCAGTCCATTGAGGGTGCCAATCAGGATATCCTGAAGGCTATTGGAGAAACGGTATGATCGCAATTAAAAATGAACATGAGCTTGCGTGCATGCGTCAGGCCGGCAAAATTACCGCGGCAGCCCGTGCTTTGGCAGGGGAAATGGTAAGACCGGGCGTGAGCACACAGGCTATCGACAAAGCTGTCCACGATTTTATTGTGGCTCAGGGCGCAAAACCGTCGTTCCTGGGTTATGGCGGCTTCCCGGCAAGCACCTGCATTTCTGTAAACAGCACGGTGATTCACGGCATCCCCGGTGGGTATATCCTGCAGGAGGGCGATATTGTGAGCATCGATGTGGGCGCCTTGTATAAGGGCTTTCATGGAGATTGCGCGGCTACCTTTCCCTGCGGCGAGATTTCGCCTCAGGCACAAAAATTGATTGATGTAACGAAGCAAAGCTTTTTTGAGGGTCTTCGCTTCGCGAAAAAGGGACACAGAGTGTCCGATATCTCCCACGCCATACAGACGTATGTGGAGTCTAACGGTTTTTCAGTTGTACGTTCCTTCGTAGGTCACGGCGTGGGCGCGCAGCTGCACGAGGAGCCGGAAGTTCCCAATTTTGGGGCGACCGGCCGTGGACCAAGATTGCTGCCCGGTATGACATTGGCCATTGAACCCATGGTCAATGAAGGCACTTATGATGTTCGGGTCTTAAAGGACCGCTGGACAACAGTAACTGCTGACGGTAAGCTCTCGGCCCACTATGAAAATACTGTATGTATCACCGACGGGGAGCCGGAAATACTCACCGTCGCCGAAGGACTTTGATTATGGACCCTGATTTACCGGATTTAACAATTGCAGATGTGGTCATCTCCACAGCAGGGCGGGATGCCGGAAAGTTGTTTTATGTGCTTGAAGCAGACGATACCTGGCTGACCCTGGCAAATGGAAAGGACCGCTCTCTTGAAAAACCCAAACGTAAAAAGCGCAAGCACACGACTAAGGTCCTTCGCTCTGAGACCCGTATCGCCGAGAAGCTACGCTGCGGCGAGAAGGTGCTCAACAGCGAATTACGAAGAGACTTGGCTTATTTAAGCAAAAACCTGGGAGGTTAAACGCTTTGGCAAAAGACGACGTAATTGAGATTGAGGGCATTGTTACCGACAACCTGCCCAACGCTATGTTCAGCGTGGACATCGGCAACGGCCACAAAATTCTGGCAACCATTTCCGGCAAGCTCCGCATGAATTTCATCAAGATCTTGCCCGGTGACAAGGTAACTGTACAAATGTCTCCTTATGATCTGACCAGAGGCCGGATCACCTGGAGAAGCAAGTAAACAAAAGAGACATTGTTCTCATATGGAGGTTAAACAGTATGAAGGTAAGACCGTCCGTTAAACCCATGTGCGAAAAGTGTAAAATCATCAAGCGCAAGGGTCGCGTTATGGTAATTTGCGAAAACCCCAAGCACAAGCAGAGACAAGGCTAATAGGAGGTGCGATAGAATATGGCACGTATTTCTGGTATTGACCTGCCCCGCGAAAAGCGAATCGAGGTGGCACTGACTTATATCTATGGCATCGGACCGGCCCGGGCCGCAAAGGTTCTGGAGATCACCAAGATTGATCCTGACACCCGCGTTAAGGACCTGACCGAGGATCAGGAAGCTCAGCTTCGTGATGCCATCGAGCACAACTACACCATCGAGGGTGACCTGCGTCGTGAAACCGCTATGAACATCAAGCGGCTCAGCGAAATCGGTTGCTACCGTGGTCTGCGTCATCGCCGTGGCCTGCCTGTGCATGGCCAGCGGACTAAGACCAACGCCCGCACCCGTAAGGGCCCCAAGAAGACCATCGCTAACAAGAAGAAGTAAGGAGGGATATGTACAATGGCTAAGGCTACTAAGAAAGTTGTGAAGCGCCGCAGAGAGCGCAAAGTAGTTGAAAAGGGCGCGGCACATATCCGTTCCTCTTTCAACAACACCATGGTAACCATCACTGACCTGGAAGGCAATGCCCTTTCTTGGGCTTCCTCCGGCGGCCTGGGTTTCCGTGGCTCCCGTAAGTCCACTCCCTTTGCTGCCCAGACTGCTGCTGAAACCGCAGCCAAGGCTGCTATGGAGTTCGGCCTGAAGACCGTTGAGGTCTATGTTAAGGGCCCCGGTCAGGGTCGCGAAGCTGCGATCCGTGCACTGCAGACCGCAGGCCTGGAAGTTGTAATGATTAAGGACGTCACTCCCATTCCTCACAATGGTTGCCGTCCCCCCAAGCGCCGCCGCGTTTAATTTGCAATAGGAGGAATTAAGATATGGCTAAGAATATGCAGCCTGTGCTGAAGCGTTGCAGAACGCTGGGTGTTTCTCCTGCCGCAATGGGTTATTCCAAGACTTCCAACAAGAACCCCGGCGGCCAGAGAAGAGCTAAGAAGTCTGAGTACGCTACTCAGCTGACCGAGAAGCAGAAGGTTAAGTTTGTTTACGGTATTCAGGAGAAGCAGTTCCGGAACTACTACGAGAAGGCCTCCCGCCATGAAGGCAACACCGGTGAGGTGCTGCTGAGCCTGGTGGAGCGCAGACTGGACAACGTAGTTTATCGTCTGGGCTTTGCCAACTCCCGCCGTCAGGCTCGCCAGCTGGTGAACCACGGCCACTTTACCGTGAACGGCAATCGTGTAAACATCCCCAGCTACCTGGTGAAGGTTGGCGATGTTGTTGCCGTCAGCGAGAAGGCTTCCTCTAACAACTTCTTCAAGAAGCTGAAGGAAGATGACGCATTTGTTGCCGCTCCCAAGTGGCTGGATCGCGATAAGAATACCCTCACCGGTAAGGTCGTTGCTGTGCCTACCCAGGCGGATATCGACTTCGACATCGCAGTCCACCTGATCGTCGAGTTGTACTCCAAGTAATTGACCCCCTGTTTGATCGCTTATTTGGAAAGACGGTGCATTCTACACCGTCAACACTAAAAGGAGGGTATAATTCATGGTTGAAATTGAAAAGCCTCGCATCAATTGCTTTGATGACGCTGCAGACGTGTCCTACGGCAAGTATGTTGTAGAGCCCCTGGAGCGTGGCTACGGTATGACTTTGGGTAACTCCCTGCGCCGTATCCTGCTGAGCAGTCTGCCCGGCTACGCCGCAACCTCTGTAAAGATTGCCGGCGTGCAGCACGAGTTTTCCACCATCCCCGGCGTTACTGAGGATGTGACCGAAATCGTTCTGAATGTTAAGCAGCTGATTTTGAAGCTGCACAGCCAGGGCATTAAGACCGTTTATATCGATGCAGTGGGCCCCTGTGAGGTCACTGCCGGCGATATCAAGGCTGATGGTGAGGTTGAAATCCTGAACCCCGAGCTGCACATCTGCACCTTGGGCGAAGGTGCCACATTTAATATGGAAATCACCCTGTCTCAGGGCCGTGGCTATGTGCCTGCTGACCGTAACAAGTCTGCACAGACCGTAATCGGTGTGATTCCTATCGACTCCATTTATTCCCCTGTTCAAAAGGTGAATTATTCTGTGGAGCCTACCCGTGTCGGCGATAAGACCGACTTTGACAAGCTGACCTTAGAGGTCTGGACAGATTCCACTATCTCTGCAAAGGATGCTGTGTCCCTGGGCGCCAAGATTCTTTCCGACCACCTGACCGTGTTCACCGCTCTTTCTGACGCCGTGAGCGCTGGCTCTACCGTGGTTGAAAAGTCTTCCAATGCTCCCGATGCCAAGCTGGCAATGACCATTGACGAGCTGGATCTGTCTGTCCGTAGCTTCAATTGTCTTAAGCGTGCCAATATCAACACCGTGGCTGACCTGATCAGCAAGACCGGTGAGGATATGATGAAGGTGCGTAACATGGGCAAGAAGTCTTTGGACGAAGTGCAGAAGAAGCTGGAAATGATGGGCTTGTCCCTGGCCAGCGAGGATTCTGGCAATAACTAATCTAGAAGGAGGAAAAGATTATGTTCGGTACTCGTAAGCTGGGTAAGACCAGCGCACAGAGAAAAGCAATGCTGCGTCAGCAGGTAACCGATCTGCTGGCCAACGGCAAGATCGAGACCACCTTCTATCGTGCCAAGGAAGTGCAGCCCGTGGTTGAGAAGATGATCACCCTGGGTAAGAAGGGTAACCTGGCTGCTTACCGTCGGGCCATGGCCTATGTGACCAAGGAAGATGTGGTACAGAAGCTGTTTAAGGAGATCGCTCCCAAGTATGCTGATCGTAACGGCGGCTATACCAGTGTGACCCGTACCGGTCCCCGCCGCGGTGACGCTGCTGAGATGGCTGTCATCGAGCTGGTGTAATTCGGTTAATTAACTCAGATAAAGGGCGTATCGCGTTGGCGATACGCCCTTTTACTTTTGGTTCTATAATAACCTTTTTTAAACCACTCCGTAAAGCGCAAGGGTAAAGCGGTGGAGGGCTTTGTCCCGCTTGCGGTAGACGGTGGATTGCTCCGCGCCCAGTTCTCCGCACAGACGGTCCACAGCGCCTCGTTCCGGATATATGTAAAGTCGGTGCAGGATCAGCTTTTCTTCCGGCGTCAGGGCGCCCAGGGCCCTGTCTGTGACCGCCAGCCATTGCCGGGCCTGCTGAAGGGCCAGATGCAGCTCCTCCCGGTACACCATATTGTTCAATAGACCGTCTTCCCGGGCTCTATCCTGGCTGGAATTCACTTTTGCCTCAAAGCCTGCCGACCGCACAGAGGCGGCTGCTTGTTCCAGACGGCTGATTTCCTGGGGCAGGTTCAATTCTGCCTGACGCATAGCATCGTATTTTCGCAGTTTTTCAATGGCTTCCTCTTTCCAGTTCATAGCAGCACATCCTTTCTGGCATCGTCCCAGGCCCGACGGGCAGGGCAGGGGCTGGTGCAAAGCTCCTGTGGGCAGCGGCAGCTTTGGCAGGGATTGTTATTTAAATAGGCCCGGGCCTGATGGGGCGCTGCATAGCGCCTGCCGCCCAGAGCGATTCCCACAGACTGAAGCTGTTCCTGCTCCTTAGCCTGACGGGGATAGGTGCGAATCAGCTCCCAGCGGCTGATAAACCACCTTCTCCAATCCTGGCAATTCTTATTTTCGCAGTTCCGGGGGTCTTTCACCCGGGTGCAGCGCAGACAGGGGCTGGGCTGCTGTGATATCGGTCTCATGTTCGTTACCTCCTTTGGTGCATCGTAAACAATATGTGGAAAAGTCGTGTACCGGAAGTCCGCACTCGGCGCACCAACCCGTGGGGTAAGGGTCGTGCCGCTGGGAGGGGGGGAGAATGCCCCGGTATACCGGCTTTCGCTTGCATGTCATTAAATAGCGTATATAACCTTGCAATGTAGCCTCCTATGGTCCGCCCCAGGCCTGTCGGGCGGTGTTTTCAATGCCATAATAGTACTTGAACAAGTACTTGTCAAGGTGTTTCGACAGATTTCGTATAGGTTTATGTACTTGCACAAGTACAGACCGACAAATTTAGACATTTTTTACAAACCTTATGAATGGGAAAAAATCGGGAAGTTTTTATTGTTTGCAATTATGGGGCTTGTATGGTATAGTAGAGGAAAGTATGGATTTAGAGGTATTGTATGGATTACATTGTTTTGGATATGGAGTGGAATCAGCCCTGGCCGGGTTCGCCCTCTGCCCGAAAGGTGCTTCCGGTGCAGATTCGGGGTGAGATTCTGCAAATCGGCGCTGTGCGTGTAACTGAGGACAGACAGGTGGCCGATGAGTTTCAGGTGCTTATCCGCCCCAAGTATTATAAGCGGCTTAACCGCCGTGTCAGCAAGCTCACCGGCATTAAGGATGCGCAGCTTCGGGAGCAGGGTGTTCCCATGGAGGACGCAATTGCTGCCTTCAGAGAATGGTGCGGCAAAGATGTGACTTTCCTGACATGGGGCTTTGATGATATCACCATTTTACGAGAGAACCTGCGGCTTTACGGTTTGGATGAAAATTGGGTCAGCCGTTGGTATAACGCCCAAATGATTTTCAATGCCCAAACCGACGGCTCTAATGCCCAAAAGGCGTTGAAAACGGCTATGGAGATGTTTGAAATCGAAGCCAGCCGCCCGGCTCACGATGCTTTGGGTGATGCCTATCACACCGCCCTTATTTGTGCCAAGCTGGACTTGCAGCGGGGCATCACCGAGTATGAAGATGCTCTGAAAAGCCATGTAAATGGCTTCCACGGGGCAGAGCTGCCCGGATGTATCAGCCGTAAAGTGTTTTATGATTATGCGGACAAGCGCGCGGCCCTTTCTGCAATGGCAGGCGCGGAAAATAAGTGCCCCACCTGTGGCCGGCAGATGCTGGGTTCCCGTTGGTTTGCTCAGCCGGGAAGACGGTATATGGATCTTGCCAAATGCCCGGAACACGGCGCATTTTTGATCCGTGTGCGGCTTTCTCAGCAGCCGGATGGTACGGTGCGGGTCAGCCGCCTGACTTATGAGGCTACCTCAGAAGCTGCTCAGGCTTATGCTAAACGGGCAGAGAAGGCTGAGCCGGAAGCACCCCGCTCCACCACCCGTCGCAGAAGAAGCAGAATTACCGAAAAGAAAGAATAAAAGATGCAGGAAGCTCCAACACGCAATGGTGTTGGAGCTTTTTTGTGTAATAAGTCAGCAAGTTTATTCTCTGACACAGTTATTAGCTTAAGTGCATTATATAATGAAACCCTTGCTCACGCAAGGATAAAAGCTGCTAACGCAGATGAAATCCACTATCGTGGATGAAATTAAGTCCACCCTTCCACCTTCGAGGCGGATTTCATAGTCGAAGATGATTTGTTCTACCCAGTAGGGTGGATTTAGTTGAAAAAGCCGGGTGCTTTTGCACTCGGCTTTTTCTGGCAGGGGCACAAGGACTTGAACCCTGAGCCTACGGTTTTGGAGACCGCCGCTCTACCAATTGAGCTATACCCCTATATATAAAAAGGCGGAGCCTTATTGTTGATGGTGGGCCCTCAGGGATTCGAACCCGGGACTATCCGGTTATGAGCCGGAGGCTCTAACCAACTGAGCTAAGGGCCCGTAAATCGCTGATGCAGCACGCCACATCGCTTGGGTATTATACCACCTGACTTTACCGATGTCAAGGCTTTCTTGTAAGAAATGAACGTATGGATTTTCTGTTTGTGCTTGGTTTTGGGTACAATATAATTATTATAATCAAGGAGGAAGCATTATGAAACTGTCAGCTGAACAAATAAAGAAATTTGCAAACTATCTTTGTCAGGAAGAAAAAAGTGTGGCGACACAGGAGAAGTATCTGCGGGATGTACGAGGGTTCTGCGTTTATGCAGACGATAACGAGATTACAAAGGAATTAGTTGTTGCATGGAAAAGACATTTGGTGGAACAAGGTTTTGCGGTTCGTTCTATCAATTCCATGCTTGCTAGCGTGAACAGCCTGTTGGACTTTTTGGGGTTATCCAACTGTAAGACGAAGAACATTCGAATGCAACAGAAGACCTACTGCACCGAGGACAAGGAACTGACCAAGGCGGAGTATATGCGTTTACTGGATGCGTCGAAGAAAAACGAACAGTTAAACCTGGTGATCCAAACCATATGTGGTACAGGTATTCGTGTGTCAGAACTGCGTTATTTTACTGTGGAAGCGATCCGGCATGGCGAAGTCACTGTGGACTGTAAAAGCAAAACCCGGACGATCCTCGTTCCGGGTAAGTTGAAGAATATTCTGCTGAACTATGCTAAAAAACATGGCATTACCGCCGGTGCGATCTTCGTTACACGATCCGGCAAACCGCTGGATCGTAGTAACATCTGGTCTGCTATGAAGAAACTGTGCGAGACTGCCGGTGTAAAGTCAAGCAAGGTATTTCCCCATAACCTGCGTAAGCTCTTTGCCCGCACTTTCTACGGCATCGAGAAGGATATCGCCAAGCTGGCCGACATCCTGGGACACAGCAGCATCAATACTACCCGGATCTATATAATGACCACCGGTGTTGAGCATCGCCGCAAGATCGAACGCCTTGGACTTATAGTATAGAAAAAGAAAAACCACATAATCGGCATTATGTAGTAAAGCAAATATTACAAAAGGGTATACCACCCTTCATACATCCGTTATTATACGGCAGCAAAACTCAAATTACAAGTAGCTATCGAGAAAAAACATACCATTCCCTAAAAATGTTTTAATTTAGACCGTACAAAACACCCTCAAACGGTGTTTCTTTTTTGAAACGATGTGTGAGGGTAAAACTTCTGCGCTCATTTTAGCCGAGTCGAGCAATGGTGCACAGATACGTTATTTGATAATACCACATAATGCCGATTATGTGGTAGTGTGAGTGAGAAAAGCTGTGGAGGTATGTGTATGTTTTCAAAAGAAAAAGGAATGTTCCGTAAAGTTGTTTGCATAATGCTTACGCTTGTTATGGTAGCTATGCTTACGGTTGGCTGTAATTCCGAAAAGGGAAAGGAATATGAAACAGTAACGGTAGTAAAGGATGGCTTGTCCGCATATGAAATCGCTGTTCAGTATGGTTATGAAGGAACAGTTGAGGAGTGGTTGGTTTCTCTGAATGGTAAATCTGCTTATGAGATTGCCAAAGAGAATGGTTATACCGGCACGCAAGAGGATTGGATAGCTGCGATCAATGCGGCAGCAACCCAGTCTGTTGTCAGTATTACTACGGCGAAGTTCTCTTCTAAGGGCGAACTGATCATTGTTCTCTCCGATGGAACAGAATTGAATGTAGGTAAAGCAGTCGGTGCTGATGGTAAAAACGGTACCAATGGTAAAGACGGATCGGACGGCAAGGATGGCGCTGCTGGCAAAGACGGTGTAAGTATCTCAGGTGCATCTATCAATGAGAATGGTCAGCTTGTGATAACCTACTCTGACGGAAAGTCCGTCAATCTGGACAAGGTTGTGGGCATGAACGGTGCTGATGGTATTGGCATCTCCAAGTCCGAGATCAACGCAAACGGCGAATTGGTCTTGACTTACACCAACGGTCAGCAGACTAACCTTGGTTGTGTGATCGGTGCAGACGGTAAAGATGGTGTCGCGGGCGTAACCGGTGCTCCCGGTCAAAACGGTGCTGATGGCAAAGATGGTATCAGCATTACAAATTCTGTGATTAACACCGCTGGTGAGCTGGTTATTACCTATTCTGATGGTAAAACAGCCAATTTGGGCAAGGTTGTGGGAGCTGACGGCAAGGACGGCACAAACGGATCCGATGGTAAGGACGGCGTCAATGGTGTAGACGGCAAAGACGGCGTTAGTGTTTCTGCGGCAGAAATCAACTCTGAAGGCGAATTGGTTTTGACCTTCTCCAATGGCCAGCGATCTAATTTGGGCAGTGTGCTTGGCGGCGCTCCTGGTAAGGATGGCGTGAATGGCACCAATGGCAAAGATGGCGCAGATGGAGCGGATGGTAAAGATGGTGTCGACGGTAAGGACGGCATCAGCATTACTAAATCTGAAATCAACAATAAGGGCGAACTGGTCCTGACCTATTCTGATGGCGCGGTAGAAAATCTGGGCGTAGTTGTGGGTGCCGCCGGTAAGGATGGCGCTGACGGAAAAGACGGCGCTGACGGCAAGAATGGCATCAACGGCACCAATGGCGCTGATGGCAAAGATGGCGTTGGTATTCAGAATATTTCTATTAGCGCAGAAGGCGTGCTGCAGATCGTTCTGACGAATGGAACAACAATGGATCTTGGCAATATTAAGGGCGCTGATGGTAAGGATGGCATCAACGGCAAAGACGGTGCCGATGGTGCTGACGGAAAAGATGGTATCGGTATTAGTGGTACGACCATCAATGCTCTTGGCGAATTGATTATTTCTTACTCCAATGGAGACAGCACGAACTTGGGCAAGATTGCCGGTATCGATGGTAAGGACGGTATTAACGGTGTCGATGGTGTTGGTATTTCCAAGACCGAGATCAACGCTGAGGGCAAGCTGGTCGTAACTTATACCAACGGAACATCTGAAACATTGGGTAAGATCGTTGGTGCCGATGGCAAGGATGGAGCCAATGGTGCAGATGGAGTTCCCGGTAAGGACGGCGTCGATGGTAAGGATGGTATCGGTATTACCTCCACTACAATCAATGCAGCCGGCGAACTGACGATCGTATATTCCAACGGCAACAGTGTTAACTTAGGAAAGATCGCTGGCGTTGATGGTGCCGATGGCAAGGACGGCGTAGATGGAACAAACGGCACTGACGGCATCAGCATTACAAAGACTGAGATCAATAACGACGGCAAACTGGTCGTTACATATTCCAATGGCAAATCTGACACATTGGGTGTTGTTGTAGGTGCAAATGGTAAGGACGGTACCGACGGTACCAACGGCGCCGATGGTAAGGATGGCGTTGGTATTACCAAGATGGAAGTCAACGCTGCAGGCGAACTGCTCGTTGCGTATACAGACGGCAGCTCTGTCAACTTGGGTAAGGTTGCCGGTATCGATGGCGAAGACGGTACTGACGGCAAGGATGGCATCAACGGTACAAATGGTGTCGATGGCAAAGACGGTATTAGTGTTACCAAAACCGAGATCAACGCCAATGGAGAGCTTGTAATCAGCTATTCTAACGGAGAAACGGATACCTTGGGCAAGGTCGTTGGCGCTGATGGCAAAGATGGTGTTGATGGCACCGATGGCAAGGACGGCATTAACGGAACCAACGGAGCTGATGGCAAAGACGGTGTTGACGGTGTTGGTATTACCAAGGCGGAGATTGTCAATGGGGAATTGATCCTGGATTTCTCCAACAACACAAGCATCAACCTTGGCAACATTAAGGGTGCTGATGGTAAGGACGGTATTAATGGTGCCGATGGCAAGGATGGCGTAAACGGCGCTGACGGCAAGGATGGCACCAATGGTGTTGACGGCAAAGACGGTGTTGGCATTGAAACGGTTACGATTTCCGATGCAGGCGAACTGTCTGTAAAGCTGACCAGCGGTACAACCCTGAATCTTGGCAACATCAAGGGCAAGGACGGCATCGGCATCAGCAAGTCTGAAATCAACGATAAGGGCGAACTGGTCTTGACCTATACCTCCGGTCAGGAAGTGAACCTGGGCAAGGTCGTGGGTGCAGACGGCAAAGATGGCGCAAATGGTAAAGATGGTGTCAATGGCGCTGATGGCGTCGATGGACAGGACGGTCAAGATGGCGTTGGTATCTCCGATGTCACTGTAAGCGCAGATGGCGATTTGACGGTTACCTTGACCGATACGACCGTTTTGGATTTGGGCAATATCCGTGGTCCCCAGGGCGAAAAGGGTGAAACTGGTGCGACAGGTCCTCAGGGCCCTGCCGGTGCTGACGGCAAGGACGGTGTGAATGGCAAAGATGGCACAGATGGCGTAGGTGTTGCCGATGCCTATGTCAACGACCAACTGCACTTGATCTTGGTGTTGACCAATGGCACTGAAATTGACGCTGGTTATGTTGGCGTTACCACCGGTGGTGGTACGACTCCCGAGCCCACACCTACTACTTACACGGTTACATTTAAGGATTGGGACGGCACAGAACTGAAGACCCAGACCGTAGAATCCGGCAAGGCAGCTACTGCTCCTTCTGATCCCAGCAGAGATGGATACATCTTCACCGGTTGGGATAAGGCTTTCAACAACATTACCGCAAATTTAGTTGTTACCGCTGTTTATGAAATAGAATCCACCGATCCTCAGTTTGTAGGTTCTAAGACGACTGCCAATGCAGGCAGTACTGATGTAGGAGTATCTATTTCTATTAAGAACAACCCTGGTATTTTGGGATTGCAGATGGCTATCGCCTTTGACGAGAGTGTTTTGACCTTGACAGATACGTCGAACGGCGATGCGACGGCAGCACTTACTTACCGGAAACCCAGCCGTCTTATCAGTGGCTGCAATCTGGTTTGGTACGGTGATGAGACCGGCGAGATCATTGATGGAAGTGTTGTGAATTTGACATTTGATATTGCAGCGAATGCTCCTGCTGGTGTTTATCCTGTAACAATCACTTTCTACAACGAAGATTCTTATGATGCAGAATACAACACATTTGAAGCAACCGTTGTACATGCAACAATCACCGTAAGTTAAGATCTACAAAAATTTGCAATAGGAGGGCGGCAATTGTGAGTAAAAGAATTATAGCATTTACCCTTATGCTTGCACTTGTTCTGTCGTGCATGCCGGTAATGGTTTTTGCACAATCGAACACCAGTGCAGTACTTACAGTCGATGATGTCTATGCCACACCTGGATCTAGTGTAACAGTAGACATCGAACTTGAAAACAACCCCGGTATTCTTGGTGCAACCTTGTCCGTAAGCTGGGATGATGGCTTGACTCTGACAGGGCATGAAAGCGGCGAGGTTTTTTCCGAACTGAGTTATCAAGGCCCCAGCCGTCTTGTCAGTGGTTGTAATTTCATTTGGTATGGCGACGCTGTCAGCAATATCATTGACGGAACAATCCTGACACTGACATTTAATGTGACAGAAGCTGCGTCTGATGCAGAAATCTTTGATATTGAAGTTACATATGACAGTGCCGATATTTTGGATCAGAGTTATAATCCTGTGGAACTGACAGTTAACAACGGCAGTGTGCGGATCGTAACCTATAAGCCCGGCGACGTAACTGACGATGATCGAATCAACACCCTTGACTTGATCAAACTTAGCCAGTATATTTCTGACGGCAAAAAGACAGATCCCGATGGATTTAATGTAACCATTAATGAAAGTGCAGCGGATGTTAACGACGATGGTCGTATGAATACCTTGGATTTGATTTGGATCAGCCAGTATATCTCCGATGGGTGTAAGACAGATCCGGAAGGCTATAACATCACACTGAAGCCTTCCACTCCCAAGTGTGCTCATTCTATGCAGGCAATCGCAGCTAAGGCTGCCACCTGTACCGAGGATGGTAATGATGCATACTGGTACTGTACCAAGTGTGAAAAATATTTTAGCACTGAAGCTGGTACTGCTGAGATCAACTTGGAAGATACTGTTATTGAAGCATCGCATAGCTTAACAGCTGTTGAAGAAAAAAATCCGTCCTACACAGAAGACGGTAATATTGCTTACTGGTATTGCTCTGCTTGTGAGAAATATTTCACAGACGCTGAGGCGAGTGAAGAAATTACATACGAGCAGACAGTTATTCCAAAACTGCAAGCTACGGAGCATTTGGTCGAGTATGATGTAGCAAATGGTGACCCTTATCTTCAAAAACTGGTAGACAATGGAACTCTTAAAAATCTCAATCCGAGTAGCTATGCAGAAGGCATTGGGTTAACCCTTACAAATCTTTCTGTTGCGGGATACCGTTTCTTGGGATGGTATGACTTGGCAGAGAACGGCACACTCGTGAAAAAAATAGATGCAACAGCAACAGAGACCTATCAGTTGTATGCCTACTGGAGTAAGATCGAGTATACGGTTCAGTACAAATCCAGCCTGTTTGTAGACCGGGCACAGGATACCTATACAGTCGATACCGGCCTGGTGTTACCCACGCCCAAGCTGAGCAACTATTCCTTTGTTGGTTGGTCCGATGAGAGTGGAAAGCTGCTAAAGGGAACAGCTATTCCTGTAGGTACCACCGGCAATTTGATCCTTGACGGAAACTGGACCAGCGAAAGAAACAAGACCTGGACAAAGCCTGTCCTGGACGCACCTATCATCGAAACCGATGAAGAGAATGGCGTAATTCTCTTTGCTTACGAAATCGGTGAGATTCAGAATGTGCCGCTGTATACCATTAAGGACTTTGGCTACATTGCCGGTGAGGGTATCACAAAGACAGAAAGCACCACCTACAGAGTAACCATTACAGAAGAAATGATGAAGGCGTACGCCAAGTCCGTTGCAAAGGCTACTACAGAGTCTTCCAACTGGACACTGGCAAGCACCTGGAATGAGACAACTTCTGTAAATGAAGAATGGTGCCAGGAAAACGGCAAGAATGTTGAAGAGGTTAATGAGATCGCTAAGAGCGACAGTCAGAACTGGAACATCAGTAACAGCAAGAGCGGTTCTACAGAAACGGTCTCTACCACCACGAATCAGGATGGTTGGAAGAATGAGGTTAAGGTTAATTCCAGCTCTTCAAGCACCGATACTGAGTCCAGCACCGACAAGACCACAAAGGATCAGGCATGGAATGTTGACGCAAAGCTGACTTACACGCCTAAGAGCTATTCCTTTGGTATTGATGTTTTCGAAGTAGGCGGAGCTAATGCCAGTGTCAGCGGTGGCTGGGGCGGCGAAATCGGCGGTGGCTATGAGCACAATTGGGGCGAAGAGCATGTTGATACCGAAGAGCATTCGGATACCACTTCCTCCGGCATGGAGATGGGAGGATCTCACGACAAGTCCACCTTGACAACAAACGGAACCACTTCCACATCCTCCTGGAATAACACTACCAGCTACGGTGGAAGCTCCACTAACAGCTCAACCCATACAAACTCCACGGCTCTCTCTGAAAAGATTAGCCAGGCATATGGATATGGAAGCAGTTATGCTACAGGCGGCGAGGCAGGTTCTTCTCAGGGACTGTCTTCCTCCCAGTCTGATTCGGAGTCGTATTCCTCTTCCGTTACATATGGCACCGAAACTTCTGAGGAAGTTACAAGCCAGTGGACAACACAATCTACAAAGGCCGGGTACCATCGTTGGGTAGTGGCAGGTACTGCACACGTCTTTGCGGTGGTTGGCTATGACATGACCAAGAATTCCTACTTTGTATATACCTATAGCGTGATGGATGATGAGACTCATGAGTTTGAGGATTATTCCTACACTTCCGCTGACTATAACGATCAGGAAAATGGTGTAATCTCCTTTGAGATCCCCTTTGAGGTTGCGGAGTATGTACAGGAGAAGACCAGCTATTCTGACGGTCTGAAGGTGAATCAGGTAACAGGTATTATTGAGGAATACACTGGTGACGATACCTGTGTCGTCATTCCCGAATACTGGAATGTAGGCAATGGTGATGTAGTAAAGGTTACAGGTATCGCAAAGGATGCATTCGCAGGCAATGAAAACATTTGCGCTGTTGTGCTTTCCGACTTTATTACAGAAATTCCTGATTACGCATTCCAGAATTGTACTTCCCTTAAGGAAATTAGTGGCGGTAACATAACCAGGATCGGTTCTTACGCTTTTGCAGGATGTGTCAATGTTGAGGATATTGGTGTCCGCAGCAGTGTCGAACATCTCGGCGAGAAGGCATTTGACGGAGTACAGAGGATCATTGTAAATGCAGCAGATAAGAATGTGCTGAAAGCTGCAGTTGAGTCTGGAGCTGAGCAGATCATTGTATCTTTGGAATACCTGAAGAACGGTGAGCAGGAGCTCAATGGCGTAGAACTGACTGTTCCTAGCGGAACAAAGTTCTTCGAACTGAATGGTAACTATAAGACCTATGAGGACTTTACACTGAATTCTGAAGCAGATATTACGATTCTCAATAAGATCAATTTTGCTGGCAAGACCCAAATTCCTTTGAAGATCAGCTCTGAAGATGTTGTCCTCAACCAGTGCACTATCACAGCATCCGGCATTGCATTGGTGCTCAGCGCTGATGTTACTCACCTGGGCCTACAGAGCGATGTCACTGTCCAGTCTTCCAATGAGAATACAATGCTGGTCAAGGGTCTCAGCCTGTATGAGATCAATAAGAATGTTGTCGGTAGACTGATCGTAAAGGATAAGCTGTTACAGTGCGGCACAACAGAGGGCAGCAGCCATCTGTCTTATACGGAATATCAGGAAATCAATCTGGGTACATTTGAAAATTTACTGGATTCCTTTACGCTGTATTTCGATGCAAATTGCGGTAGTTGCAGTGAGGAATCAAGAAGTGTTCCCAACAGCACGAAACTGGGAGCACTGCCTGTTGCTACTCGGGAGCACTACATCTTTGGCGGTTGGTTCCTTGCAGATGGGACAGAGGTGACGGAGGACTCCGTGTTCTCTACTGGAGCAGATGTTTACGTTTACGCAAAATGGACAACTGTGCCATATACTGCATCTTGGAACACCGGTACTGGTTACACCATCACGGTTAAGCGCACCAGCTCTCCCAACGCAAATGCAACCATTGGCAATCTAAAGAGTGGTGACACTGTCTATTATGGTGATGTACTTTCTATCACCTATACGGCAAGCACTGGCTATAGCTTGGGCAACAAGGGAAAGACCTCTATCACAGTTACTGGTAACGTTACATCCTCTGATATCTATACTTCCGCAACGGTCAATAGCTATAAGGTCAGTTGGAACACCGGCACCGGTTATACCATCGCTGTTAAGAGAACATCCTCTCCCTTGAAGGGGGCATCTACTGGAGCATTGAATAATGGTGCAACTATCTACTATGGTGATGTGCTATCTGTCACCTATACAGCAAGTACAGGCTATAGCTTGGGGAGCAAGGGAAGTACTTCCATCACCGTTACTGGTAATGTTACCAAAGATCATATTTACACAAGTGCAAGTCTGAACAGTTATACATACAATATCGTGTATAAGTCTAGCAATGGTACAGCACTTGGCAGCACAACAGCAACCTATAAGTATGGTACGACGAATACCATTTCTGCTCCTGCAAAGTCCGGTTATACTACGCCTAGTAGTCAGAGCGTGAAGTGGGATTCTACCAGTGCCAAAACAATCACCTTCACATATGCGCCTATTCCCGCAACAAACTCGACTAAGAGTGGTTCTCTGTGTAGTAGTCCTGTTGTAACGTACTCCGCGAAAATTGAATACCAAAACCGCACAGCCACAAGTGTGCAGGTCCGTGTTGTTTGGACTTCTACAATTGCAGCATACAACTACAACTCGTATGGACAGAAATATACTGCAACAATAGGTTCAACATCCAAAACGGCGACTATTAATTCTTATGGCACATGGAAGGATTCTTCTTCCTCCGCAAGAAGTTCTACAGGAACAACAGATTGGATTACGGTTTCTTTGAGTACGACAAATGCGACAACTGTAAGCTTGGGAATTAACTATTGGCAGGTTAATTCTAACGGAACAAATATGACGCAGCATTATGGAGCGTATGGATATTCAACCACGTGGACAGTAAATATTCCTGCGTACTAAGATGAACATGGAAAACAGAAATCTAGCGAAATTGTAGAACGAGAGTTTATCAGCACAGAAACCTATGCGGCTTGCCGCATAGGTTTCTGCATATAACAAAGATACAAACGGGGGATAATATGAGTCGAAAGAAAGTCCTGTTTTTGATAATTACGGCAATTGTGCTAATTGTGGCAATCGTGGTAGCGATATTCCTTCTGCGCATGCAGAAAACGGAATCGTATACAGTAACATTTCAAGATTTCGATGGGACTGTGCTGAAAATCGAATCTGTAGAAGAAGGTAAGACAGCAACGCCCCCAGATAATCCGCAACGAGAGGGATATACCTTTGTTGGTTGGAATAGGGACTTTTCTTCTATTGTTAAAGATACAGTTATAACCGCTGAGTACCTTCGGATCACAGACACAGCTTTTGAAGTAGATACTGTGACAGTTGCAGATGATAGCCAAAAAGTAGAAGTAAAAGTATCTGTTACCAACAACCCCGGTATTTTAGGCATGGTGTTCTCAGTAAAATATGATGAGGAAACGCTCAAATTGATTGATTGTCAAAACGGAGTGGCACTTTCCGCATTGGCATTTCAGGAGCCGAGCAGATTGGTTAGTGGTTGTAATTTTGTTTGGTACGGCAGTGAAACTGGTGAAGTGATGGACGGTGAAATGTTGATCCTTACCTTTGAAATTGCAGAGGGTGCAGAACCTGGTACATATCCGATTTCTATCTCATGGAATGATAATGCGATCTATGACAGCAACTCCGATATGGTAGATCCAGATGTAACACAGGGAGCAATCATTTTAGAAAAGTAAAAATGAAGTCTCAAAAGCAGTGCTGATAGAACAATCTATTAGCACTGTTTTTATTTTGACTGGTTAACAGAGTAACTTTATCGGCATAAAACACATTCGCACGCGAGAGAAACGGTTGATATTTTGCCGGTAATGTGGTATAATACAGGCAGAAAAACTTGCCGGGAGGTAACTATGGAATACGTATCTGTTGCGAAAATGGCTGAAAAATGGGGACTTTCTGAACGAAGTGTGCGAAATTACTGTGCACAAGGCAGGATTGCCGATGCGAAGCTTATCGGCAAAACTTGGTACATTCCCGAAAATGCCGAGAAGCCGGATCGCGTCAACAAAAAGAAAGATACCCCCTCTTTCCTGCAGATCCTACGAGAGCAGAAGGCAGCTAAGATGACCGGCGGTATCTATCATAAGATTCAGATCGACCTGACCTATAACTCTAACCATATTGAGGGTAGCCGCCTTACCCACGATCAGACCCGGTATATCTTTGAGACCAATACCATCGGTTTTGAAAATGAGTCTGTGAATGTGGACGATGTGATCGAAACTTCTAACCACTTCCGCTGCATCGATATGGTGATCGATCAAGCTGGATCTGCGCTAACAGAGAAGTTCATCAAAGAACTGCACTTTGTACTGAAGACCGGCACCAGTGATAGCCGCAAGGATTGGTTCAAGGTGGGTGAGTATAAGAAGCTGCCAAATGAGGTGGGTGGTAATGACACCACACTCCCCGAAAATGTTTCCGGTGAGATCCGCAAACTGCTGGCAGACTATAATGCGCTGCCTTCCAAGACCTTTGAGGACATCGTAGCCTTCCATGTGGCTTTTGAACGCATCCACCCCTTCCAGGACGGAAATAGCCGTGTGGGCCGTCTGATCCTCTTTAAGGAATGTCTGAAGAACAATGTTGTCCCCTTCATTATCGAGGACAATCTGAAGCTGTTCTACTACCGGGGCCTTAAAGAGTGGGACTACGAAAAAGGCTTCCTTATGGATACCTGCCTCACCGCCCAAGACCGCTTTAAAGCTTATTTGGATTATTTTCGCATAATGTATTGATTTTAGTTTTAACAAAAGAAAAAACCAAAAAGAACAAACGGAAGATAGCACCGCTCTAACAGAAAAAGGAGAGTATGTATGATTGTATATTTAGATACAACTGTCTATATTGGCGCTAAGTATATTTTTGATCGTGAAAAATTCGCCACATTGCAGACGAGAATTAGGGAAGGCAAAATAACCGTTTTGTATACAAGTGCAACAATAGGTGAAGTGTTTAAAAATCTAAAAGAAACTATTGAGGCTGGTGTGTTGTCATACAATCGTCTTCTTAGAAATGACTTATCTTGCCTGTGTGGTGGCGAAAAAGAAGGTCTGCGCAGTTTAGTTTCCGAGGAGGCAATTGCACAAGTAAAGGACAAACTTGATGCTTTTCTAGGTCTAGATGGGGTGAAAAATATATCTCTAAATCCTTTGGATGCAGAACAGTTAATGGAAGATTATTTCGGTAGTGTTGCTCCATTCGAAAAGAAAAAGCCGTACGAGTTTAAGGACGCAATTATGGTGAACGCGATAAAACAGTACCAAAAAGAGTGCGGTGAAGAGATATGCATTGTCTCGTCCGATAGCGGTTTTAGATCTGCTTTTTCTGGCAACAGCAACTTCAAAACGTTTGAATTCCTTGGGCAATTCTTTAAGCACTATCAGCACAAACAGGAAGAACTGGCAGCGTTAGAAGTCATAATTTCCGAAGCTATTGAACGAGGAGATTACGACGAAATCTTTAAAGATTATTGTTCTGATTTAGATGTTGATAGAGGTACATATTCAGAATGGGAATGCGAGGATAAATCCATTGATGAGATTCACTGTTCATTATCCTATATTGAGGAAAGTGCAGGGAGCATTTATGCTACGGTTGATATTGAATTATCTTTGACCGCTGATATTAACTATCGCGATGAAGATAATTCTTATTATGACCACGAGGATGGTCAATATTTAATTGAAAACTTTATTACTGCAATTGAAAAACACAGTGTATTATTAGACGTAAGAATTGAGTGCTTGTTTATAAAAGACGACGAAGGCAATCAATCACTAGAGGATGTTAAAATAGTTCCGGCAAAGCATCTTATGACATTAGATATTGACGATGATACTATGTTCGATTACGAAGAGGTATCAAACACCTTTGAGGAATCCGAGGATGTTGAATACTGCAGCGAGTGCAAAAAAATAATTGGTCGCTATACAGATGTTATGTATTTTGATTACCAAGGAAATTCTCTTTGCAATGACTGTGCCGTTTCCAATAGTGCCGGTGAAATTTGTCCCACATGTGGTCGGAAGTTTCCTTCAGAGTTAATGGTATCAGGATTTTGCTGTAACTGCGCATCTGCAGAAGAATAATCTAATTCCTAAATAAAATGCCGCCAGTTAATTCTGGCGGCATTTTGAGGTTTTGATGAATTACGTTTCTGTACCGTCCTTTATGTGATAAGCTATTGCATTTCTCTCACAATATTCTCGTACTTCAGCGGCACAGTTATTAAAGAATTCCTTATGTGTTTTATATTCGGATACAACTTTATTATAGTGCAAACGACCAAAAATAATCTTATCCACAAATCTTACACTTTCCAATATCTCATGCAAATTTTGTTCAATAATATTCGGAGTAGGATAGGGTTCGATACTTACCCAGGTTTTGCATCCACGCGCGCTAAGTTGCCGCAATGCTGCAATTCGCTCTTGAATTGGAGCAGCCCCTGGCTCGTAGTGATTAATAAAATCCTGATCCAAAGAAACAACTGTTATACCATATTCGTTATCCATAGGCAAATCTGCAAGTTCTGCAGGAAGAATACCCTTAGTTAGTACTGAACACCTAATTTCTGCGGCATTTGCTTTTTTTAATATATCTATGCTCAGGTCACAAATATCCTTGCGTCCATACATAAAAGGGTCTGTAGTAAAACAGAGATGCAGAATTTTGATTTTGTCTTTAAATTTAGGGATCTCCTTATCTAAGATGTCCATTGCGTTTTCCGCAATTTCGGGGGTAATCCATTCCTCATAGGTCTTAACTTTTCCAAACCGTTTGGCTAACATATAAGCGTAGCACGGATATCGGCATCCGTGGGAGCATCCTTGAATGTGATTTAATGTGTAATCACCGTACTCTACGCCTGTTTTATATATCAATGATTTTCGTTCCATTTAAATTCACCTTATTCGGGTTTCGTTTCTTTAAGGATATAATTTGCGACTTTTAAAGCCAAGCCAATTGCTTTCGGGCTTTTATTCGAAACGGCAAAACAGAACAGGAAAAGCGGACTACTATTCCGATTCAATAGCACTCTAGAGTTCGTCGATACTTTTGCAAAAATAGTGCCTAGCCGTTTTTCAATATAGGACTTCAGCGATTCAGTATTTGCATTACGGATCATTTCTGTTGTTCCAAAAATGTTCAGCTGCATATCTTCTTCATAGAATTCAGATTCCCAACTGTTGTCGCCGAAGATATCGTTCAACTTATTTTTCCATGTTTGATCAATCTCACCGGTCTTCTTCATCAACCTATTGGCAGCATTAAAGGGGAACAGATACCAAACATCTATTGCTTCTGTGGCTGCCACAGTTCTAAGTGTCTCCCACTGTACGTCTGCAGCGTACGGATCCAGAAAAAGAATTGCGCGAGTTTTTCGCCAATTGATCTTTGCACAAATCTCTGCAAGTGCCGTGTTGCAATCGACCCCTCCCAGTATCTTTACTTTGTGTTTTTTCTCGGGGAATTCAGTTGCAACCATGTCTTCCAGTTCTTTTGCAAACGATTTTTTCTTTTCGATAAAAATATACTCTGCAAAGTTGCCGTTTGCTTGCAGAGCGAGCCGTGCGGAGCCATCGATGATTTCGTAATCATCCTCATCACCAATTTTAATTCTGCCGGTTCCCGCAAACGCGTCGATATAGACTAATTGGAATGGTTGTTCCTTTAGCGCAGTGGTATAGAACTCTAAATACTGCGAGAGAATATTTAGCTTTTCGACAGTCCAGGGTCCACCAAACTTCTGCTTTGTAGCCATAAGTAACCTCCATTCGTTAGTGGGGCAGGGGCATCTTAACTGAGATGCTCTTATATGTAATGCATAATTATTATACCATAGATACCAGATTAAAGCAATTATCTATTAAAACAATACATTTTGTCCGTGTACCTGCTAGGCGGCATTTTAAAAGTTTTCCCTTATTTTTCCCCTTATTGGGGTGGTAATAGGTGGTTAACCATGATGTTTAGTGGGGTATAAATGTTCGGAAAATCCATAGAAATGGTGATAAATGGTTAACAAAAGTTGAGCAAATGCCAAATCTATGGCAATTCAAGTCCTTGTGCCCCTGCCAAAAAAGACCACACCATTCGGTGTGGTCTTTTTTGGCAGGGGCACTAGGACTTGAAAGGCCGGCACCAGTGCGCACACTGGTGCAAAAATTGAGAGCTGGCGAGCAATTTTTAGGCCGTGGGAAAGTCCATTGACAACTGACGGCAATCCGTAGGATTGTTGGCAGTTGTCAATTTGGGTCGTAGTAGCCTTTCGTTAAAGCGGTTACAACTACCATCCAGCTGGTGGCAGAGCCAAGGGCAAGCGCAGCGGATGCCGGGCACCGCAAACGGGCGATGAAAATCGAGGGAAAGCGTATGCCCGAAGATTTTATCGGGCACCGCAACAGGATGGCACCAGTGGGCACACTGGTACAAAAATTGCGAACCGATGCGCGATTTATTTCGTAAATCTAACAAATGGTCGGCAGCGCCGTAAACAGCGTTAGTATATTTTCTTGCAGAGTGTTGGAATGTGTGCTATAATTTCATTAGCTTCTGTTTTAAGGAGGAAACAAAATGAAAAAGCTTTTATCGGCAGTTCTTGCCGTGGCATTGACCCTTGGTTTATGCGCTTGCGGCAGCATTACGCCCTGCGAAGAACACACCTGGGGTCAGTGGAAAACGGTGGTGGAGGCCACGGACTATACCCCCGGTCAGATTGAGCGCAACTGTGAAAAGTGCGGTATGCACGAAGCGGAGTATAACTACTCCCGGATGTTTTTCCACTATGCAGATATTTTGCTGTGTATGCCCTTTTTTACGGATGCGCAGATGTTGCAGCAGAACCTGGACAGCGTGATTAACGCTGCATTTTTCACAAACGGTGTGCCTGTGCAGACGCAGCAGGTGGAATATTACTATCAGCATACCATCAAGGTCAGCGACCTGGATGCCTTTACAACCAAGGTTTTTGGCTGCACCTATGATTATACCGACGTTGTGAATATGGATGTGCTTTACGAAAGCATTGCCAACTACGATGCCGCCCGGGATGCGATTTTGATTCAGGCCTTCGGCGCAGGGGATGAGACCCCCCAGGTGGTGGATGTCACTTATGAGGAGCTGGCTGGCGTGTTTATGGTAACTGCCACCTATTCCTTCTATGCCTTCAATGAGCGGACCAATGAGAAGACATTCTGCGTAGTGAAAAGCGGCGATAATTACGTTATTTCTACCTATTAAAAATCACCCTACCTGGTTTTGGTAAAAAGAGAGGTAGCTATGGCTGAATATGAAATGGTGCGGGAGATTCCCAACCTGTGCCCCAACAATCAAATGCGGGATGTGTTCATCGAAGAAATCAGCACCGATGACCCGGTGACCTGGGTGGAAAATTTTCTGAAAGGGAATAAGACGGTTACTGCTGATTATAAGGCTGATGGCTCGGTGACCGTGTATGCCGTGGCGGACGGATTAACACAAAAGTTTATTTTTACCCCGATTTAAGGAAATGGCAGGCAGCGATGAAATCGCTGCCTGCCATTTTTATGTAGCGTAGTTTTGAATAATCTGCTGGGTGATCTGCAGGAATTTGCAGATATCTTCTTTGGTGTTGCAGTGCAGGGGAGACAGGCGCACAGCACCTTGTAGACCAAAGGAGTCCAGCATTCGTTTGGAGTAAATACTGCTGGCCAGCCGGTCGTAAACAATGACATTGCGCTTTTCATATTCCCGTACTGCTTCGGTATAGCCGATATTATCAAAAGCAATGGGCAGTATGAAATCCTTTTGGCTCAGGTCATCGCTATCCAGCAAAACGGTGACGCCTTTCATATGCCGCAGGCCCGGGATCTCATCCGTGCCTTCCAGCAGGGTATGCATCAAATATCTTTCCTGCAGCTTGATGCGGGTCATGCCTTCCACAAACAAGGCTCTGCGGTCGCCGGTGGTAAAATGGCTGCCCAGGCTGCATACATAATCGACGATGGCTGTGATGGCAGCGTATTGCGCAGGCGCAGGACTTCCCAACTCCCACACATTGGCAGCCTTGCCGGAGAGCTTGTGGTGGGGGAGATGAGCCACCCTTTCGGATACGTAGCCGAAGCCGGAGCCGCGGTAGCCGAAAAATTTATATGGCGCGAAATTGATGGCATCCACCGGGGTCTTTTCCAGGTCAATCACACCGTGGGGCGCGTGCTGCACGGCATCGCAGACAATGTAAATGTCCGGCTTTTTCTGCCGGGCCAATTTTACGATATTTTCTATATCGTAAATAGCACCGGTCATATTGGAGGCATACATCACGCTGAGCAGCGCGGTGTTTTCGTCAATAAGGGAGAGAATCTCTTCGGTGTCCACACCGCCGGTTTTAGGATTGCTGTTTGCCACCCGCAGCTGCCGCCCGGTCTTTTTGGCATAGTATTCCACCGCATCAAATGCGGAGGGGTGCTCCAAAACCGTGGTGACAAAATTATCACCCTGGGCAGTTTCTGCAATAGCACCTACCATCTGGAACATTACCTGCGATGCGGTAAGGGAGGAAATAATGCTGCCGCCTTCCGGGGCATTCAGAATCAGACGGATATCACTTTCGCCTTTGTTTTGAACATCTTGCAGAAAGCAGGCAAGCTTATGATTACGTTCCGGGCAATCCGGGATGCTGTCGATGCGCACGAAGGCATCCTCTACGGCTTTCAGGCGGAATGAGCCGCCTGCGTTGTCAAAGAACAGCCGTTCGTTCCCCCAAATGTCATGGTTCAGATATAAAAAGGATGCGTTTACCTGCTCCATAACCTCCTGAGGCAACGGTAATCCTGTGGGATATTTCATAGGATTTCCTCCTTTATTTATCAATAGTCTTTTGCCAGAAAATCATTCAGCCGGTCACTGGCGGTTTCCAGCATTTCACTCCATACAGAAGGGTCTGCAAAGGGATTTTCTGTAGTGTGCTGGCACATATACGCATATTTTTCCACTGTGCCATTATTGGCCGGATGGTTTCCTAAGGTGATGTCTACCTTTTCTTTGCGCAGCTTTTCAATGGTTTGTGCCATCCGCGCCGGCAAATCCAAGGGCAGACCGTATTCCTGCAGGTGCGGACGGTGCATGGTAAAGAATCCCATTCCGCCCCAGTAACCCACTTTTTTGGTCTCAACGCCGCAGGTAGCATCAAAAAAGAATGCCATAACGCCTTCCGTATGTCCCGGGGCGCTTATGCACCGGATATTAACATTTCCAAGACGGATGGTGTCACCGTCAGTCAGAAGGATATCCGTTTCCGGGATAGGGGCATAGGGTTCGGGACCCAGCTGCATTAAGGCTGCTTCGGGATTTATGCGCAGGCGCTCTGCATCCTGCGCGCCCATTAAAATCTTACAGCCGTAAAGGGCTTTCAGGCGGCAGCTGCAGCCGAAATGATCGAAATGACCGTGGGAGTGGATAATATATTTGATATTCTCCGGCGCAAAGCCAAGGGCTTTTATATTACTTAGAAGAATGTGCATGGTATGGGCATAGCCGCTATCGATAAGGATCAGACCCTCACCGGTATCGAGCAGATGACAGCATACCTTTTTGTCACCAACATAGTAAAGATTTCCAAATATCCGGAAAGGGGGCAATGCGTATTTTTCCGGATATTTGTAATAATCCATCAGGTTGGGAACAAAATTTGCCAGCATTTCGCTGTAGGGCTTTATAGGGGGGAAATATACGCCAAGGCTCACAGCATTCACCCTTTCTGCAATATTAGATCTTTACAAATTCCTGAAGGTTTTCATGTTCGAATACCATTTTTTCCTGCAGGGGCACCAGCTTGCCTGCATTTGCCTTTTCGGCGCATTGGAACATATCATAGGCAATGGCTACATCCACATAGGAAAGACCGGCTGCAGAGAAGACGATGAACTCGTCTTCACTTTCCCGGGCAGGACGGCTGCCATCGAGAATTTCCACCAGGTTGCCGCTGATGTCATCATCGGTGATGAGGCCTGCCTTGTAAACGCGGGTAATGGTGGAAAGACGGTGCTTGACCACACTCCAGTCGTCACATACCAGCTTATCAGCCATTTGGATTACCTCATAATCACATTCATAGCCGCCTACATGGCTGTAGAATGCGCCCTTTTTGATCCATTCCGGCTTCAGCAGGGGCGCCTGGGCGCTGGTTGCTGTTACGATGATGTCAGAATCCCGGATGGCATTTTCCAAAACCGTATTGCAGGCAATGAACTCCATGTCCGGCAGCAGCGGCTGCAGGCTTTCCACAAAGCCCTTTTCATCCTCTGCGGTCTTTGCGGCAACCCGGCACACCTTAAGGCCGGGGCGTACTGCTTTCATACCCAGCAGGTGCATTTTGGCCTGTTCGCCGGCGCCGATAAAGCCGATGCTCTCGGCATCCTTTCTGGCGAGCTTCTCTGCGGCCAGCGCACCGATGGCAGCAACCCGCATATTGGAGCAAAGAGTGCCGTCCATAACGCAAACAGGGTAACCGTTTTCGATGCTGGACAAAGTGATGATGGCAGACAAATTCTGTGTGCCAAAACGGGCAGGATTGGGAGGAAACACAGATACCCACTTTACACCGCAAATCTTTTCCGGCAGCAAGGTGGCGGGCAGACAGTTGATTCGCTCGTTGGTTTCCTCGTTAAAGGTCTGGACGATCTTTTCCGGGAACAGGATTTCTCCATCACGGAATTGGAGCAGGCTGCGTCTGGTGGCATTCAGGGCAAGGGGCATACTGAAAGCACCGCTCTTAATCAGATCCTCCTGGGATAGATTGCGATATAAAATGGCATGTTTGTGCATAAGTAAACTCTCCTTTTTAATAATAGGGTATTCTGCTTTTATTATATAAAGGTCGCCGGGGGTTGTAAAATAGGTTATTTTATGATATCCTATAAAAAAAGCTTATAGGATGTGCAAAAAATGAATCAGGAAGAACTGCTGGCTTTTTTAATGATCGTAAACTGCAAAAGCTTTTCCTTGGCGGCGGAAAAGCTGTATATTTCCCAGCCTACCTTAAGTAACCGCTTGCGTTCTTTGGAAGAAAAGCTGGGCTATCCGCTGATCAACAGAAAAAAAGGCGGCCATTATCTGACTCTGACGGATGCCGGAAAAAACTTTATTCCCATTGCCAGAAAGACGCAGCAGCTTTGGATGGATGCCCAGGCCATTCCGGAGCAATTAAACCGGAATGTGTTGCGGGTAATGGCGGTGAACAGTATCGCAACCTACATTCTGCCCAATGTGACCCGGGCTTATTTGCAGCAAAATGATGTTTGCGCGCTGCGGGTGCTTACCTGTCACTCAGAGGAAGGCTATCAGGCAGTGGAAACGGGTGCAGCAGATCTTGCCATTATCAGTCCGGAACTATACGGCGGTCTGGTAGAAACTGCGCCTGCCTATCGCACGAAAATGGTGTGCGTGTCCGGTAAGCGCAGCGGTCTGCCGGAGGTGGTGGATACAGGCTCTTTGATACCGGAAAATGAAATTCAGGTACCTTGGTTCCCGGATTACGATAATTGGCGCAGAAATACCGTTTCACTTCCGCCCTGCTCCAATATTTTGGTAGGAACGATGAGCGTTATGGAAAGCTTGATTGATGCTGATCGCTGGTGTCTGATGCCGGCGGCCATCGCCGGGAGGCTCAGCCGAAGGGATGTTATCATCAGCCAGATTGCTGACCCACCTCCGGATCAACAAGTGTTTTACCTGAAGCGGCGGGGGGATATGACCGATTCTATGAGTATATTCCTGCGCTGCTTGCATGAGGAGCTTACAACACTTTCCGGAACGGAATCTTACTTACGGAATCTATAAAAAACGGAAGGCAGCGATGAAATCGCTGCCTGCCGTTATTTATTTGTTTAGCTGCTTTTTATAGCCTGTGCCGTTTTGCAGGCTCCGGGAGACCCGGCTTAGCGTGGCAGAAGAAATGCTGGACTGGCTCACTACCTCGTTATAGGTCTTGCCTTCCAAAAGGAGCTTGGCGGCAAAGATCCGCTCTGCCATGTTTTCTACTTCTTTTTGGGTGCAAAGGTCTTCCAAAAGGGCGCGCATATCCTTGGGATCTTCCACCTGGGCTAAAATTGCGCAAAGGTCAGCGATCTTCTGCTTTTGGGTAGTAGCCATGGTTCATCCTCCTAAAACGGCTCTTCCGTACCTTTCAGGAAAGCCTTGGTTTTTTCGCTTTTGGGGTTATTGAACACCTCTTCCGGCGTGCCCATTTCTTCAATGACCCCATCTGCCATATATATTACCACATCTGCCACCGATTTTGCAAACTCCATTTCATGAGTTACCACGATCATGGTGATTTTTTTTGATTTTAGCCCCCTTATTACCCGTAAAACCTCTGCGGTAAGCTCCGGGTCCAGGGCGCTGGTGGGCTCATCAAAACACAGGACCTTGGGCTGCAGAGCCAGAGCCCGGGCAATGGCAACCCGCTGCTGCTGACCACCGGATAGCTCACAGGGATAGGCGTTGAGCTTTTGGGACAAGCCCACCTGCTCTAAAAGCGCCAGGGCCTTTTCCTGGTTGGCCTGCTTTTGCTTGGGTTGCAGCAGGTCGGGGGCAAGGGTCACATTTTTCAACACCGTATACTGAGGAAACAGGTTGAAGTTCTGAAAAACCAGACCAAAATTCAGCCGGTTTTCCCGAATTTGTGCTTCGCTCAGGGGCGCGCCTGCCAAAAGGGAGCGGCCTTCTACCAAAATGTCACCGGCATCCGGCGTTTCCAAAAAGTTCAGGCAACGTAAAAGTGTTGTTTTGCCGCTGCCGGAAGAGCCAATGATGGCCAGCACCTGTCCTTCTTCCAGCGAAAAGCTGACACCCTTCAGCACAGGGGTCTTGCCATAGCTCTTTTTCAGTTCTTTTACGTCCAATAACATAGCTTAACCTCTGAAATACTGCAGTTTCTTTTCCAGCTTGCCAAAGATAATGGTCAGCAGGCCGTTGAAAATCAGGTAAAAAGCGCCGGTGTAAAACAGCGGCCAGATAAGCCCTGCCTTAATAAAGGATTCTCCTGCCCAAATAACCTCGTAAATGGAGATAATACGGGCAAGGGCAGTGTCCTTGACCAGGGTGATAATTTCGTTGCTCATAGGGGGCAGAATGTGCTTTACCACCTGCAGCGCCTTAATCCGGAAAAAGATTTGGCTCCGGGTCATGCCCAGCACTTGCCCGGCCTCCGTCTGCCCTTGGGGAATCGCCTCGATGCCGCCCCGGTAAATTTCTGAAAAATAGCAGGCATAGTTAATGGAAAAGGCCACAATCACCGCGTTGAATCTGCCAATGGAGGGCAAACCGAACAGCAGTCCTGGCCCATAAAAGGCCAGGATCAGCTGCAGCATCAGGGGTGTTCCCCGGATAATCCATATAAAGGTGCGTACCGGAAGGCGAATCAGGGAAAGTTTGCTCATAGAGCCAAAGCATACCACCAGACCCAGGGGAATGGAGATGACCAGGGTAAGAATAAATACCCGTAAGGTCTCCCCAAAGCCCCGGAGCAGGGTTAGGGTAACTTCCCAAAAGATATACATATTATTGGGCCTCTACCAAAGCAACGTTGTATTTTTCGGCAAGGGCTGCCAGACTGCCGTCAGCCATGTATTGGGCCATCAGTTCGTTGACCTTGGCGGTGATGTCGGAATCCTTGCGGAAGGCGATGCCGTAGTATTCGCTGGTCAGTTCCATAGCGATTGCCAGGTCAGCAAAGTCACTGCCTTCTTTGATCATGGCCCGGGCCATAGTGATGTCGATAACGCAGGCATCAGAGGTGCCGGCCTTAACCTCCAGCAGGGCGGCAGCCTGGTCGCCCATTTCCTGATAGCCGGTAATGCCGGCAGCAGCCAGTGCCTTTTCGCCGGCAGATTCGTTTTCAACAGCAATGGTGATGTTCTGCAGATCCTCAGGCTTGGTGTAGCTTGCAGCCTTGTCAGCCTTCATAACCACAACCTGTGCGTTAATAACATAGGGGTCAGATACGCTGGCGTTGGCTTTTGCTTCGTCGGTGATGGTCATACCGTTCCACACAGCGTCAATTTCCTTGAGCTGCAGTTCGGTGAACTTCTTGCCCCAGTCGATAATTACAAACTCAGCTTCCACGCCCAGGTCCTCGGCTACCATCTGTGCAAACTCAGCGTCAAAGCCGGTCCAGTTGCCGTTCTCGTCCTGATAGTCCATCGGTTCATAAATGGTAACGCCAACTACCAGCTTGCCTTTTTCCTGAACATAGGCAAGGTCGGAGGTGTTTTGCTGGCCGCAGCCGGCAAAAACGGACAGGATTACAATCAGGGTCAGGGCTAATGCAAATAACTTTTTCATAATGGGTCTTCCTTTCTTTTGGGGTGGGGGAATGGTCTTGCCCCACCGATTTGTTTTGATAACCGCATTATACTTCATCACTTTAGCGTAGTAAAGCATTATTTTTACTTTTTTACCATCTTTGTAGCCTTGCACAAAAAATAAAGGCGCTTTATCACTTTATCGCACTAAAGTGACGAAAACACACAGCCCCGTCGTACCCAAACCGTTTATCATTCAGCATTCAGAAGGCATCCCTTGGCTTTTTTGCTTGCAATGCAGCGGAAAACAGAGTATCATAATAATAGGCAGAGAGGACTCGAACTCAAGTAGCCTCTCAGCAGCCCTATTTGCCGCTTTTTGCCTTATCTTCCTTGCCTTGCGCCAGCAAGGCGGCGTCATCTGCGCCAAAAATCTATCAAATATTACTTGCTGAGAGGTGCTTGGCAGTTTTCAGCCACTCGCATTTTCCAAGACGAAGAAAATTACGCAGACAATACTTTGTGTATTATCAAGGGATTTTCTGATGTATTGGGGAATGCTGACGCCTGAAAACCTGCTTGGGTTCAAGTCCTCTCTGCCTAATGAGGTGAGTTCATGGATATATTGGAAGCCAGAGAGGAATATCTGCACGCCCTGCGGGCGGGCCAGAAGGACTACCGGGAGCTTACTGCCCGGGGTCAGGAGCCCTATCCGTTGGTGCTGGATGAGCTGATTGACGAGCGCCACACTGATGGCGTGCAGGAGATTGGCACGGTGGAAATCCCAGCCGAACGGATCGTTGGCGTAAAATCTTCCGGGCGGATTTTTGCCTTCACCCGGAATTTCCTGCCTTTGCTGGATGAGGAAACGGAATTTGCCCATAAGTGGATAAATCTGTGCGCTGCCCACCTTTCTGATGAGGGCATACGGGAACCGGCACTTTGCTATGAGTATCTGGGAAATTTTTATGTGCAGGAGGGCAATAAAAGGGTCAGCGTGCTGCGATATTTTGATGCCCCCAAAATTCCCAGCATTGTACGCCGGATGCTTCCTAAGCCCAGCCAGGAACCCAGAATCCTGGCATACTATGAATTTTTGGACTTTTATAAGGTTACCGGCAGCTATGATGTGCTGTTCCGGCAGCCAGGTGACTATGCTAAGCTACTGTCCTTTTTGGGCAAGAACCCCAAGGAGTCCTGGTCTGACCGGGAAAAGCGCACCTTCAGTGCCTATTTCCGCTATTTCCGGGATGCATTTTCCGCAGTAAAAGGGGAAACGCTTGACCTGCTGCCGGAGGAGGCGCTGCTGCTGTGGCTGCGTGTATATCCCTTTCAGGATTTGGGCAACCTCTCCAGTGACGAGCTGAAAAAGACCGTTGCCGGCCTGTGGGAGGATATGGTGTCCATCTCTCAGGAGGAGGCGGTGCAGGTGCAAACTGAGCCGGAGGCCGACCAAACGCCCAACCTTTTAACCAAGCTGATTTCCGGCACTCCGGATAGGGTGCATGTGGCGTTTATCTATCAGCGGGGGTTGCATACCAGCCCCTGGAACATTGGCCACGCCGAGGGCGCCAGGCACTTGGAGGAGGTGTTTGGCCAACGGGTGACTGTCAGCAGCTATTATAACGCCGATACGCCGGAGCAGGCGGAGGCGCTGCTGGACAGGGCAGTGGAGGATGGCGCTCAGGTAGTGTTCACCACCACACCCCAGCTTAGCCGCCCCACCTTAAAGGCGGCGGTGAAGCATCCCCGGGTGCGTTTTCTCAACTGTTCGGTGGACGCCCCCTATTCCAGCGTCCGCACCTATTATAGCCGGGTGTATGAGGGTAAGTTCATCACCGGTGCCATTGCCGGCGCTATGGCCGATAATGATGAGATTGGCTATGTGGGCAGCTACCCCATTTTTGGTGTGCCTGCTTCTATCAATGCCTTTGCATTAGGCGCTCAGCTGACCAATCCCCGGGCAAAGGTGTTTCTGCGGTGGTCCTGTGAGGAAACCGATCCGGTGGGCGAGCTGACCCGACAGGGTATCCGGGTGATTTCCAACCGGGATGTGCCCACCGCCAACGGTAATTACCTGGAATTTGGTAACTACGGCACTTATTTTATTCAGGATGACGGCAGCTTGTTGCCTCTGGGCTCTCCTGTGTGGATGTGGGGCAGGCTCTATGAGCATGTGGTGCGCTCTGTGCTCCAGGGCACCTGGAATCAGGGCAAGAACGTTACCCGGGCGGTGAACTACTGGTGGGGGATGGACAGCGGCGTGATTGATGTGCAGCTTGCGGAGCATTTGCCCCAGGGTCTTCACACCTTGGCAGACCAGCTGCGTAAGAACCTGCAAAACGGCACATTGAATCCCTTTGACCGACCCATTTACGATAATACCGGTATATTGCGGAATCCCGATGGCAGGGCCTTTACTCCGCAGCAGCTTTTGCATATGGATTGGCTTTGCGACAATGTAATTGGTCAGATTCCGCCTTTTGAGCGCATCCTGCCCTATTCCCAGGCAATGGTCCGGGAGCTGGGTGTATACCGGGATGCCATTGCACCGGAAAAGGAGGGCAGCCTGTGAAAATTCTTTGTGTAGCAGATGAGGAATGCAAGGCACTTTATGACTATTATGTGCCCGGCAAGCTGAAGGACTATGATTTGATTTTATCCTGCGGTGACCTTCGGGCAGATTACCTGAGCTTTTTGGTAACTATGGGCCGCGCCCCGGTTTATTATGTCCACGGTAACCACGATACCGGCTATGACAAACGGCCTCCTGAGGGCTGTGACTGTATCGACGATAAGCTGGTGGTATATAACGGCCTGCGGATTTTGGGTCTGGGTGGCTGCCGCTGGTATCACCCGGGCAAGCACCAGTATACCGAGCAGCAGATGCGCAGACGCATTCGTAAGCTGTGGTGGCGGATAAAGCGCTTAGGCGGCGTGGATATTGTGGTTGCCCACGCCCCGGCAGAGGGCCTTGGGGATATGCCTGACCCTGCCCATAGGGGTTTTGCCGCTTTCTTGGAGCTGATGGATAAGTATAAGCCTATGTATTTGCTTCACGGGCATGTACATAAGAGCTACGGTACCCAAGCCCCCCAGGAGCATACTTACGGGCAGACCCGGGTCATCAATGTGGGAGAACGGTTTGAACTGGAATTTCCCGATGAGCTGTTGCCCCGTACCTTGAAGAAGGGAGATAAACTGGATGTTTGAAGGTTTCAGCCCGGAAACGGTGGATTTTCTGTGGGGTATCCGCCTGAACAATAACCGGGATTGGTTTTTGGCTCACAAAAATGACTATGTAAATACCCTTTATGAGCCTATGAAGGCCCTGGGCAAGGACCTGTTTCTGCCTTTTTTGGATAAGCCCGGCAATTTGCTTAAGGTAAGCCGCATTTACCGGGATGCCCGGATGCACCATCCGCTGCCCTACAAGGAGAGCCTGTGGATTTGTATTCGCAAGGATGTGCAGTGGTGGGCGGAGAATCCTTGTTTGTATTTTGAAATCACCCCTGACGGCATCAGCTATGGACTTATTTGGTGGCAGCCTAAGGTGGAGGCGCTGAAGGCTATGCGCCGGGCTATCGCTGCACAGCCCCGAAAATTTTTGAATATGGTAAATAAGGCAGAAAAGGAAACCGGCACGGTCATCACCGCCAATACCTACAAGCGCACGCCGGATAAGGCCCCCACCAAAGCTTTGGAGCGATTTTTTGCCTGGAAGGGCAATATTGCCTGTACGGTGGAGGAAGAATTTTCCAAGGCGACCTTTGGCCCGGACCTCGGGATAAGGGTAGGGGAATACCTGCAAAAGCTCGTCCCCATGTACGAATATTTGTGCCAATTTGGCGAATAAAAAATGATTGCATAGTTTAAGGGGCTGTTGCATTTTGCAACAGCCCCGCTGTTATAGAGCCCTTCGGGCTGTTATGAGCGCCTAAAGGCGCGTTATGATTGCTGCGCAAGTTATGACGCTGGGCGCCATATGTACAGGCAAAGAATTCGCAAAAATCTTTCTGCAAATAATGCAGGGGCTGATTTTAAGCGTTGTACACCGCATTTTGAATTCTCTGCCTGCTCGTATCTTTCCGGAGATACCCTTGACAAAGCGCCGGCGCTCCTGTCTGCCGTCGCAGTATGGAATGCCTTGTCTTTGTCCAAGCATAGTATCTGCGCTCGCCGCCGGATTATGCAGGTTAATTATTTTTCAATTTTTACCTGATTATAGCACAGAGAAATGTTTTCCCGTTCAAAAATGGTTTTGATGTTCTCTTTGGTTTGGCAGGTGGTTGCCCAGTAGTTGCCGCTTTCGCTCCATACCTGCAGCAGATATACTACTGCCCCTTGGGCATAGTCAGTAATCACCACGCTTGCTGGCATTTCTTTTAGGGCGGTGGGTACAGCTGCCGCTTCCGTCAAAGCATCCATTACTTGCTTTGCACAGTGGCAGGCTGCTACCTGCACCGTGATGTCCGTCCGCCGGGTGCCGGCTGCGGTGTAGTTTACGATTTCTGAAGCCACAACTTGGGAATTGGGGATGGATACGGTTTTGTTATCGGTGGTGGAGAGCTTGGTGTAGTTCATACCGATTGCCCCCACAGTGCCGGTCTGACCGCCCACCTCCACAAAGTCACCAATGGAAAAGGGCTTGGTGGTCAGCAGGGTAAAGCCGCCGATCACATTGGCAAGGGCATTTTGCAGGGAGAGAGAAACTGCCAAGGTCAGCACACTTGCCAAAGCCACCACGCCGGTGATATCCAGGCCCAGAGCAGAGGCGCATATAAGGCCCAGTAAAATGTAAAGTACAACCCGAATCACCGAGCGAATAAGCCCCAGCACCGGATTTTCCACAGGGGCTTTTTTTAGCGCTCTGCCGGTGATGGACATAATCAGCCGAATTATCAAGATGCCAATTACAAAAATAATTACTGCCGGAATCAGCTTGTCCAAAGCAAAGCCGCCTAAGGACTGCAAAAACTTTTCAATATATTCCCACATAGTTATTTCTCCTTTTTACACGATGCCAATATTATACCCGCATTTTGTCAAAAGGGCAAGGCACGAAATCACTGCGGATAATGGACGGTTGTCAATTATTCATTGTTAATTATGAATTTGTTTGCAAAGCAAACGGAAAACCCGGTGTTGTTGACCAGACAACACCGGGCTTCCATACAAGAAAAGATAAGAAAATGAAAAAGGAGATTATGTTTAACCGCATCTTTATTATAATATGGATATATTCAAAATACAAGGATTCAATTGTCAAAAAGAAATTAAGGGTGTAGAAAATAAACCGTTAAATTTGTGCAAAATGACGGAGAAACGCTGCGAAAATCCCTGGGATTAAGTTTTCCCTTTCCAAATGGTATTAAGTATGCTATAATTATATAAATGCTTGCTCTTAAAAGGAGATATTTATGAAAAAATGGATTGTGTGGGTTGCCGCCGGCCTGGCTCTTTGTCTGCTGGTTGTGGGAACCTTTGTGATTATAGAGCTGACGAAAAATCCCAATGTGGGTCTTTGTCTGGCAGATTCTTCTCAGGGCGAAGCCATAACCCAGGCGTTGGAGGAAGCGAAGCTTGTTGTACATTCGGGTGAGGTTACCATGGAGCAGGTACAGCTTTTGAGCGAAAGCAGCGCTGTGATTTTTGCCCAGCTTTCTGCTCCCGACCAGGCAGCTGCCCTGGAGCAGAAGGCAGGGAATGTGCCTGTGGTGTTTTTGGGCTGCCGTCCTGAGGATGAGACGATGCCTTATATCGGTGGTGACAGCGCTCAGGCAGGTCAGGTGCTGGGTCAGCTGCTGCTGGCGCAGCCCAACCGGGGCGACTGGAATGAGGACGGTTTGGTAACCTGCCTGCTGGTAGGTGCGGAAATTGGCCGCAGCGATATGGCTCAGTGGGCAGCAGCCATTACCGGGGAATTGGGTAGCGCTGGGCTGGAAGCAGATTTTGTGCAGATTCCCGGCCTTGCCTTTGCCCGGCAGACTGGCAAGGAAGTTTGCAGCCAGGCTTTGGCTTCCTATGGCAAGGACCTGGAGGCGGTGCTTGTGTGCACTGATGGCGCCTTGTATGGCGCTTTGGAAGCCCTTGAGGAAGGTGGCCGCATTCCCGGACGGAATGTGACGCTGTTAGGCGCCGGTCATAGCAGCCAGGTGGCGGATATGGTTCAGGAAGGCACTATAAGCGGCTATGCCTACATAGAGGAAGCCAGCTTCTGCCAGGCTGTGGTGGATGCGGCGCTCCTGGCCCAAAGGGGCAAAACACCGGAGACTGTGATTTTGGAATATACACAGGTCCTGGCCCAATAAGCTACGCCTTTTAGACATTAGAAAACCGAAAGGAGAGGCAAAAATGCGTATTTTACTCCTGTCAACCAATACGGGCGAAGGCCACAATTCAACAGCCAAGGCCGTTATGGGCGTACTGGAAAGCCGGGGCGTGGATTGCGCCATGGCAGATGCGCTGGCTTTTTTGTCCCCGGGCTTTTCAAAATTCATTTGCGATTGGCATGTGCGTCTTTACCGCCATGGCCGCAAGCTTTTTGACTGGGGCTACCGCTTTGCCGAAAGCACTGCAAATCCTGATGAATTTAACCCCATTTATGAGCTGCTTGCCCTGGGCGCGGCAAAGATGAAGGATTGGATTTTGGAGGAGGGCTTTGACGCCATTTTATGTACCCATGCCTTTGCCGGCGTTATGGTTACCGAGATTCGCCGCAAGTGGAATGTTGCCATTCCCAGCTATTTTGTATCCACCGACTATACCTGTCACCCCACTGTTGAGCAGTGTGACCTGGATGGCTATTTTATCTCTGCCCAGGGCCAACTGGGTGAGTTTGTCTATGCAGGCATCCCCAAAAATAAGATTATTGTCAGCGGCATTCCGGTGCGGCAGGACTTTTATCACAAGGGGGATAAGACCGCTGCCCGACAGGCGCTGGAGCTGCCCTTGGAAGACACGGTTATTTTGCTGATGTGCGGTTCTATGGGCTGCGGCCCCATTCCTGCGCTGACCCGAAATCTTATGGAAAGAATTCCGGAAAATACCCGGGTGGTGGCGGTGTGCGGCAATAACGAGGCCCTGTTCCGTCAGGTTTCTGCAATTGAGGACGGCCGGCTGCGTGTCCTTGGTTTTACCGACCGGATTGCGGAGTATATGGACGCTGCGGATTTGATTATCACAAAGCCCGGCGGCCTGAGTTCTACAGAGGCTGCCAATAAGGGCCTGCCGATGGTGTTCGTGAACTTCGTAGGCGGCTGCGAGAGCCGTAACTTTAATTTCTTCCTGGAAAAGGGCTACGCATTAGGCAGCACTGAGGTGAAGGAAGCTGCGGATATGGCAGCCGGGCTGGCAGCAGATGGCCACCACCGGCAGACGATTTGCCAAGCCCTGGAAGCAGATTTTACAGTGAACAGCGGTACATTTATTGCGGATATTCTGATGGATGTGGCAGAAAAATACTGCAGTCAAAAAAGACAAGCAGCAGGCGTTTTGTAACGCCTGCTGCTTAATGCTTAATGCCTAATTGCGGATATTCAGTGTAAGTTAGCCAGCTAACATACACGAATCACTTATCACTTTCCACTTACTCATCGCTTGGGTATTGCTCCAGCAGATCCCACAGGGTTTGCTCCCCATCCTGAGCAATAGCCATAAAGGGGGCGCTGTCCCGGCTTAAATAGAATTGCCCTTTTTGCACATAGCTGCGGCCACCGCCGGTGTGATAGGTCAGCTCAATGGTAACGCCTTGGGTGTTCACTCGTTCTGGGTTCAGCAGCACAGGGTCCTGAAGAGGCAAAAACCGCAGATAGTCCAGCACCGCGGCAATCTTCTTACTGTCGGTGTATTCCCGGTACAGGGTGTCTGACCGGATGCAAACCCTGGTGACCAGCCGGCTGGCTGCCTGCTCCGGCACCGGTGCCTTGCACCCGGCTAAAAGCAGTATCAATAAAATAATCCATAATTTTTTCATAGTAACGTTATTGTTCCACAAAAGTTATGAATTATAAAAAAGAAATAAAATACGAACAGAAAAAGCAGGGGCTTCCCTGCTTTTTCTGTTCGTTTTGTGGTTTTAGATTTGTATGGTTTTCAACTCGAGGGAGTCAAGGGTGACAACCTGCTCTTTTCCATTGTGGATCACTTTAACAGCGATCGGCATATCGTAATCGGTGTTCAGCAGGTACATCTTGCCGTTTTCATATACGGTATAGCGCAACCGGTCGCATGCGCAAACGGTCAAATCGCAGTTGCGGGCGCTTGCGGTTACAAACTCACGAACCATGGCGCGGTAAAGGGGGTAGAGGGCCGGGTTACCGGGGTAGTTAATGCTGGTAACAAGGGTTGCGCAACCCTTTCCAATACGGTGCTCAAGAACACTGTTAATATCCGTTCTGTCGTCCCAGAAGCAATCGGATATAAAGCCCAGGGTCTCAGCGCCGCAAAGCTCAGTCTTTGCATATTCTACATAGCCTGCGCTGTACAGCGGGTCGCAGATGAAGCTGTAGGAGCCGGGGTAAAGCATACCCTCGTTTTGGGAGTTGAACATAAATTTCGTTCCGAAGTTGGTCCGCTCTGTTTCGCCGGTCAGACGGCAGCCGAAAAGCTTTTCGATTTTTTCCTGGGAAACAGGGATAAATTTTCCGTCTCTTGCGGTGTTTGTGTTAAGGTGTGCCGCACCCATAAGGAGCTTGCCGCCGTTTTCCACATAGTTATAAAGCTTATCCATATCCTCATCTGTCATGGAATTCCAGCCAATGAAGATGAGGTATTTATATTTTGCAAGGACCTCCAGGGGCGCTTCAATGGGAATGATGTCATAGGTTCCGTATGCAGGGTAAGCCGAGGCGTCATAATCGCCAAAGTTTGCGCCGTCTGTCCATTGCCTCTTAGCACCCAGCTCGTCGAGAATCCGCCAGGAATATTCGGGGTCGTTTTGTCCCCACTGTTCTCTGTGGAACTGATTCCACACAGAGCTCTGGCAAAATCCGGTCCAGGCCTCATGTCTGCCCCAGACAAAGGCAACCTCGCACTTGGGGCCACCCTTGGGACGGGAATCCTGCTTTATGTATTTTGCGGTGTTTTCAATTGCTGTGCGGTATTCTTTTATCAGCACGGAGTCCTCTCCGTAACTATGGCCATAGGAGCTGATAGCTTCATCGCCGCTTTCGAACATAATGGTGCCTGCGCCTTGCATATAAACATATTTCCACGCAAGCTCAAGGCGTTTTCTTTTCAGGATATCCTCGTGACGGAAGCCACCGTACCATTCGTGGGCAATCAGGGTGCCCCACATATCGGCACCGTAAGCTCGGGCTGCGCCGCGTATAGACGGCAGCATAATATCGGGGCTGCCGTTCATAACCTCAAGGATCGGAATGTTCGCGCCTGCCTCAAGGTTATATTTTGCAAGGGCAGTTGCCTCAATGCTCAGAACGTTGGGCATACCAAGCTTCTTGTTCACTGCGGCATAGCCGCCGATTGTTTTCAGATAGTGGGCATGGCCCTCAGCCATGGTTTCAAAGCCATCGGTCTGATCACAGCCGTCTCTGGGGTGCCGCGGTGTGTTGCGGAAATATCCGGGGGCTTTTGCGGCGTATGTTGTGCCCGGCTCGCTGATTGCATCTCCAAGGAAGTATTCACCGGCCACCTCACGCATCTTGGCAACGGTTTCGGGGGTGAATTGTGATTCCTGCCCTTTTGGCGGATGCTGTACGGTGTATCCAAAATGAAAATATATTTTATTCTCAGCAAGAAATCTTGCCCAGTTTATAAAATTCTCCTGAGGATAGGCAGTGTTGAATTTCGGCCTTATATATACAAGGTTGCAACCACGGGAAAGAACACGCTCTTTGATTTCGGCAGTGATTGCCTCCGGCTCAAAGGAATGCTCGCCGATTTTGACACCGCACAGCACATTGTCGCGTTCTTCGGTTACAATGCTCCGGTTGTTTTCTGTTGACATAATAGGATACTCCTCTTTTATTGTTTATTAAAGTTCGCAGTTGCCGACGGTTCTGGGGAAGGGCAATACATCCCGGATATTGCCCATGCCGGTCAGGTACATAACACAGCGCTCAAAGCCCAGGCCAAAGCCTGCGTGGCGCGCAGAACCATATTTGCGCAGGTCCATATAGAAGCCGTAATCCTCGGGATTCATACCCAGCTCTTCAATGCGGTTTTTCAGGATTTCGTAGTTATCCTCACGCTGAGAGCCGCCGATAATTTCGCCGATGCCGGGAACTAAGCAGTCCATAGCAGCCACGGTTTTGCCATCGGGGTTAAGCTTCATATAGAAGGCCTTAATATCCTTAGGATAGTCGGTGACGAATACGGGCTTGTTGAACACTGTTTCGGTCAGATAGCGCTCATGCTCGGTTTGCAGATCGCTGCCCCAATGGACAGGGTACTCAAACTGATCGTTGTGCTTTTCCAGCAGAGCAATGGCGTCGGTGTAGGTGATGTGGCCGAAGTCGTTATTCAGCACATTGTTCAGCCGATCCAATAGTCCTGTGTCCACAAACTGGTTGAAGAAGGCCATTTCCTCGGGGGCGTTTTCCAGCACATAGGAGATGATATATTTGATCATATCTTCAGCCAGGCGCATATCGTCAGAAAGGTCTGCAAAGGCAATTTCCGGCTCGATCATCCAAAATTCTGCGGCGTGGCGGGTGGTGTTGGAGTTTTCTGCCCGGAAGGTGGGTCCAAAGGTGTAGATGTTCTTGAAGGCCATGGCAAAAGTCTCACCGTTGAGCTGACCGGAAACGGTCAGGTTGGTGGGCTTGCCATAGAAATCCTGGGCAAAATCCACGCGGCCATCTTCAGTCATAGGCACATTGGCAAGGTCCAATGTGGTGACCTGGAACATTTCGCCTGCACCCTCACAGTCGGAGCCGGTGATAAGCGGCGTGTGCACATATACAAACTCCCGTTCACGGAAGAACTGGTGAATGGCAAAGGCAATCAGGCTGCGCACACGAAACACTGCCTGGAATGTATTGGTCCGGGGACGCAGGTGGGTCAGGGTACGCAAAAATTCCAGAGAGTGCCGCTTTTTCTGCAGGGGATACTCACCGGTGGAAGCGCCTTCCACGGTAACCGCAGTAGCCTGAATCTCAAAGGGCTGTTTGGCATCGGGAGTGGCAACCAAGGTGCCGGTAACAATGAGGGCGGCACCCACGTTGGTTTTGGAAATCTCCTGGAAATTATCCATATTGTCGTGATAAACCACCTGCACCGGGGTAAAATAGGTGCCGTCATTTAAGACGATGAAGCCAAATTGCTTGCTTGCACGGATGGAGCGCACCCAGCCGCCCAGGGTAACTTCCTTACCTATATAGGCATCGGTCTGCTTAAACAAATCGCGAACAGAAATCAAATCCATAGTTTAGTCCTCTCTTGCTATTGACATAATATAAAAGTATACGCCAAAAGGAAGGAATTTACAAGAGGGAAAGCATAAAAAACAGGGAAGCGTATTAAGGATATTTTTGAATAAAGGTCAAAAAGATGTTGCAAAACCCATTTTGCCGTGTTATAATACGGCGTGTGTCCGGGTCCGGGCAGCATTTCATTGGGATGTCGCCAAGCGGTAAGGCACCAGACTTTGACTCTGGCATTCGTAGGTTCAAATCCTGCCATCCCAGCCAAAAGCTGAGGAGCAGACTGTTTGGCACAATTAAAAACACGACCCGCTAACTCAGTTGGCAGAGCAATTGCCTTTTAAGCAATGGGTCTGGAGTTGGAATCTCCAGCGGGTCACCAAAAAAGCAGATACCCCATCGGGGTATCTGCTTTTTTCGTGCCCGCGGAGATTCGAAAGATTAAATGCAACGCGGATGAGCGTTGCCGCCGCCGGCTTTAGCGGCGGCGAACCTTAATTTTTGCCAACGGCAAAAATGCAAACGAATCGGAAGCGGGTCACAGCGACCGGAGGCCGCTCAAAAGCCCACAGTTTGCACTGGCTATCGTGGGTGCTTTTAACGCGGATGAGCGTTGCCGCCGCCGGCTTTAGCGGCGGCGTTTTAAAAAATACAAACTTTACTTGCCAACAATGGATTTTCGTTATATAATGCCCTTTGGAACTGTTTAGCAGATGTTAAAAGCTATGTTTAAGGAGAATGGATATGTTAGAACAATTTTTTGTTTGGTACAACGGCCTGACCGATAGCCTGCTTGGTTCTCTGGCTCTGTTTGCCGTTGGCGTAATTCTGCTCATTAAGGGCGGCGACTGGTTTGTGGACAGCGCGGTGGGTATTGCCAAGCGTTTCCGTGTGCCGGAAATCATTATCGGCGCAACAGTGGTGTCTATCGGCACAACTCTGCCGGAGGTTATGGTTTCCGTTACTGCTGCGGTGAACAATAACGGCGCCATTGCTTATGGCAATGCCATCGGCTCCATCATTTGCAACACAGCCCTCATTGCAGCACTGACCATTGCCATAAAGCCTGCCCCTGTTAACCGCAAGACGGTGACAACACCGGTGATTTTCTTCTTTGTATCTGCCGCCATTTATGTGGTTGCCGCCTATATTTTCGGCACCTTTGACCGCTGGCTTGGCATCGTGATGCTGGCAGTGTTTGCCGCTTATATGGCATCCACCATCTATAAGGGCTTTAAGAATCCCGAGGCTGTGGAAGCAGAGGAAGAGGAGCAGGCTGTAAGTGGCTCGCTGATTAAAGACCTTGTGGTGCTGGTGATTAGCGCCGGTCTGATTGCTGTTGGCGCAGATATGCTGGAGGGATCTTCTGTTTCCCTGGCAACTATGGCCGGCATCCCCACGGAGGTGGTGGGTGTTACGGTGGTTGCCCTTTGTACCTCTCTGCCTGAGCTTGTTACAGCGGTTACTGCTCTTGTAAAGGGCCACGGCGCCCTGTCCCTGGGTAATATTATCGGCGCCAATATTTTTAACCTGGTGCTGGTATCCGGCACTGCGGTCACCATTTCTCCCTTCGCCATTCCCGAAGGCAGTAAGCTGTTTGGAATGAATACCTCTCAGCTCTTTGAAATCCCCCTGATGGTGGGCGTTATGGCCCTGATGACCCTGCCTGCTCTGGTAAAGGGTAAGCTGTACCGCTGGCAGGGCGTGGCTCTGCTGGGCATTTACGCAGCCTTTGTGGTGCTTCAGGTGCTTATTGCAGTGAAAGCAATTTAATAAAAAAGAGCAGATGCTTCGCGGCATCTGCTCTTTTGATAATACGGCTCTTGCAAATTACAGAAAAATTAGCTATAATGCTAACAAGATTGGACATGGGAGGCGTATAGCGGTGGACGAATTTGTAAGACAGGAGCTGCCCAGTGTGCTGCAAATTGCCAGAATTGTCACTATATTCTACATGGAGCTTTCCAAGGATTTCAGCGTGGCAGGGGAGCGACACGATTTTTGGGAAATGGTGTACATTGACAAAGGTGAAATGATATGTACCACAGGAGAAAATCAGTTTATTCTCCGCAGCGGTGAGGTCACTTTCCATAAGCCAAATGAATTTCACAACCTGTCCGGTGACGGCCGGACTGCGCCCAATGTGAGCATTCTCACCTTTGAGTGCGACAGCCCGGCTATGGACCACTTTGCCGGCAGAATTTTGCGTCTGAATGCAGATGAAAAGCGGTTGCTATCCCTGCTGATGGCGGAGGGCCTTGCCTGCTTTCGGTTGGAAAACCCGGAAAATCCTTTGCTGCAGAAGCTTCAGCCATTGCCCAATGCGCCCTTTGGCGGCTTGCAGATGATTAAAAACCTGTTGGAAATTTTCCTCATTCGGCTACACCGCCGCCGGGACAGCCTTTCCAACGAAAGGCGTCAGCAGCTGCTCATTGACGGCGTTGCAGTGAGCTTTGAAATTAAGGAAATTTTGGATGTGCTCCAGGGGGGCTTATACTCGAGGCTTACTTTGACGGATATTGCCAAAGCCGTTGGCAAAAGCCGCAGCACAGTGAAAAAGCTTTTCAGCCGTTTTCAGCCCGGGGGTATTATGCGCTATTATAACAGTTTGAAAATTCGGGAGGCAAAGCGCCTGATTCGGGAAAATCGTCATACCTTGACCCAAATTGCGGAATTACTTTGCTTTGACTCGGCACAGTATTTTTCCAAATGCTTCCGGGATGCCACCCATATGTCCCCCAGCCAGTATAAGCAGTCCATTGTAAAATAAACAACTACCCGAAAAAAGGCTTTTGGGCCCTTTTTCGGGTAGTTCTTTATTTGATTTTTCTTGCCTCCAGATAATAGCGCTTTTCCCGGGCGTGACCCATGGAAAAGGTTTTTCGGGGGAGGGTACCGCCGGCAACAATACCGGCAAAGAAGCTATCTTTGTCAATGGCAGGCAGCAGGAAACCAATGGTATTGGGCTTCGCAGACAGCTCCTGCAGGTCCTGCTCACCGTGAATATAGTCCACATCCTGGGGCGCATTCTGCTTGTAGGCATCCAAAAAATGCTGAAGTACGCCAACAGGCAGCTGCCCGTCACTACAGTCTAAGTACACTGTGCCACGGTTGCTGCCGGCCACCCAGGTTACAGGTTGACCGTCCGGGCAGGCATAGGAATTCAGGGCCTGCAGCAAGGCGTTGGGATCGGTGTTTTTCACCAGACGGTGAATGGGTTCAAAGCGCTGGGCATCGTGGTGAATATTCTCAAGCTCGGCAAGGGCATAGCGTGCAGGGTGACCGCATAGGTCTTTTCCGGGGTTTGCCTTTTTCAGGTTTTCGTAGCAGGCCTTGGCTGCGGCAATGGAATGGTTGCCATCGCCAATGGCGTAAAGTACGGCGTTTTCCCCAAGGCGGGCTTTTGCCCGGGCTTCGTAGGCGGAAAGCGCCCAGTCAATGGCCTCTGCGTGGCTGCCGGTGAGCAGGAAGCCACGGATATGACCGCCGCCGGCCATTAGCTCAAAGTCATAAAGGCAAGGCAGCTTTTCCCGGTTTTGGGCGGCGGTTTCAATGAGCTGCTTTTTGTCGTCATCGCATAATAGCAGCACATGAGGAAGCTCCAAGGGGGCGTCTTTGCGGATCTGCACCCGGGGTGGAATACGCTCCGGCACAGTTTGCTCCGTTGCCCGAATGGCAGTTGTGCTGCCGGGGTGGTAGTCATAGTGCTCCAAATCCAGCTGCCCCACAATGCCCTGGCGGATACTGCCGTCCAGCAGGGTGCGCTCCACATAAACATAGCTTTTGGGGTACAGGGCGAAAACCTGCTCGTTTAAGTACCGGGCCATATTGGCATTGATGGCGCTGATGGCGGCAGAATCGTCCTCCTGTAAAAATGCCTCCGGCAAAACAAGCTTCAGCGCAGAGGGGCCGTCGCCTGCCAAGTGCGATACTTCTTCCCAATATTCCGGCTGAGAAACAAATTGGTCAACAGCGATTACTGCCCAGCTTTCCATTTCACCTGTGCGGGGCAGCAGGATATCTGCTGCTTGGAAAATACCCATTGTTTTAACCACCTTTCTGTATTTGCATTTATTATAGACCTGTCCGTATAAAATGGCAAGCAGAAGGAATAAATTCGCTATTTTGGTGTAGAAAAATACTTGGTTTCGTTGGATTTGTGTTGCATATGACAAAAAAATGTGCTATCATATAAGATAGCTATGTATGGCTTGATGGCGGTAATCCACTGCCAATAAAGGACAGAGAAACAAAAAGGAGCAGTCTCCATGCAGGATAAGCAATATATTAAGAAACAGCATTTTGAGGAAAATGTGGATCTGTGGCGCTATGCCAAGGCGCTGTATAAGCGCATATGGGCGATTATTTTGGCAACGGTGGTGTTTGCAACAGGCACATTTTTGTTTTCTGCGACCATAATTACTCCCACATATCGCAGCGGATTTATTACATACGTTAATAATAAGCTGGAGCTCAGCACTGGCGGCAACACTACGGTTTCCGACCTGAATGCTTCCTATGCTCTGGCATATACCTATGAGTCCATTATCACCAGCCGTTCCGTCATTGAGGACGCGGTGGCTATTTGCCGGCGCAACGGCACATATCCTGAGGGAGAAAATGTCAGCTATAAGGTGAGTACCTCCGTTGCTGAGAAGGCGCCGGTAATCAGCGTGTATGTAGAAGCGGCAGATGCTGTGTTCGCCTATGACCTGGCAATGGCCATTGCTCAGGCTGCGCCCAACCATGTGGAGCGGGTGGTAGAAGGAAGCTCCATGCGGATTATTGATGAGGCCACCTTGCCCGGTAAGCCCAGTGGGCCCAATAACCTTCGTAATGCTGTGCTGGGCGGTTTGGTTGGCGCAGTGCTGGCTTGTATGATCGTGGTTGCGCTGGAATTCTTTGTGGATAAGGTGCAGAGCACCGATGATCTGGAAAAGCGCTATGATGTGCCTGTCCTGGGCAGCATACCCGATATTGATCGGGCAAAAAAACAGACCGTCCGTAAAAGCGGTATGGGCAAGGGAGGCAGCAGATGATGAACATTCGCAGCAATACACCCCGTGTGCTTGAAGAGCGCAGCCAAAACCTGCTCAATGAACAAACGCCCTTCGCGGTGCAGGAAGGCTATCGCGTTCTGCGTACCAATGTAATGTTCAGCTTGCCCGGCGAAGGCTGTAAGTGTGTGGGTGTGACCAGCCCTGCTCCCAATGAAGGCAAAAGCACCACGGCTGCCAACCTGGCCATTGCCTTGGGCCAAATTGGCAAGAAGGTCATTTTGATTGATTGTGATATGCGTTTGCCTACCGTGGCGGCTACCTTCCATATTCCCGCGGCTCCCGGCCTGAGCGATTTTTTGGTTGGACAGGCTAAGATTGAGGATGCGGTACGCCGTAGCAACAAGCATGGCATCAGCATTTTACCTGCCGGTAATCTGCCTCCGGACGCCACGGGTCTTCTGGAGGATAAGCAGCTTGACAGCCTGTTCTCTGCGTTAAGAAAGATTTTTGATTACATTATTGTTGATCTTCCCCCTGTCAATACGGTACCGGATGCAATGATTCTGTCCAAGTATATGGAGGGATTCCTCATTGCAATCCGGGAGCAAAAGACCAAACACCGGGAAATTGATCAGATGCTTCGTCAGATTCGTCTTGCAGATGTACGGGTGCTGGGCTTTGTCGGCACAGGTACAGAGCCGAAAAAGGGAAGCTACTATTATTAAAAAGCAAACACCGGAAGGGGCGAAGCAGATGCTGGATATGTGTGATATTCATGGGCATTTTCTGCCCGGCATGGATGACGGCTGCCAAACAGTTGACGAGGCCATTGCACTTCTTCGCTACAGCTATGCATCAGGCATCCACAGAATGTGTGCCACGCCTCATTATTATCCTGTAGAAAGCGTAGAAGATTTTCTCTGCCGCCGGCAGGAAAGTATGCAGCGGCTTAGTGAGCGTATCGCCCAACTTGGGATAACGGATATTCCCCAGATTCTGCTGGGCGCCGAGGTGGCATATCGGCAGGGGCTTGGAAGCCTGGAGGCGCTGGATAAGCTTTGCCTGGGAGCTTCCCGGTATATGCTGTTGGAGCTTCCTTTTGAACCTTGGAACAACTCTCTTTTGCGGGATGTCCGCAATATTTGCTGCGTCCAGGAAATTACCCCCGTTTTTGCCCACATTGAGCGCTATCTTTCCCTGCAGTCTGATCAGCAGCTTAAGCAGATACTTTCCTGTGGGGGCCTTGTGCAGGTGAATGCCGGATCTTTGCTTAAGTTTCCCCGTAATCTGCGCGCCCGTGGGCTCATTGCTAAGGGTCAGGCGCAGCTTTTAGGCTCTGACTGTCACAATATGCAGGATAGAAAGCCCAACCTCCATTTGGCCCACGACTGGCTGATAGAACACCGCTTATATGATAGGCTGCAGGAAATGGCACAGCTTAGCTGTGAGGTTTTTGAAGCCGGGACTTTATAGGAACAGGAGTATAAGCTATGAAAAAACGCGGATTTCGCATGGAACATTGGCACATAATTGCTGCATTGCTGGTTGTTTATGATCTGATTGCAGTAAGCGCCTCCTACTTTTTGGCACTGTGGCTGCGCTATGATTGCAAAATCAGCACCATTACTCCGGAATATCTGAATGCGTTTTTCAATAATTTACCTGTGCATATAGTCATATGTATGCTCACCTTCAGTTTGCTGCGTATGTATAACAGCATTTGGCGTTTTGCCAGCTATAACGAGCTGCTGCGTGTGCTTGTGTCTACGGTAGTTACGGCTGCTTGTCATATTGCCAGCACTATGATTTTCTTTGAGCGGATGCCCATTTCCTATTATTTTATCGGCGCTTCTATTCAATGCGTTATGGTGTTGGGCGTGCGGTTTTCCTACCGGTTTGTGTTGCTCCTGCGCAAGCACAGTGTAAAGGCTTTGGAGGATCAGGGTCTGGACCGGGTGATGCTGGTTGGTGCAGGCAATGCCGGCCAAATGCTTTTGCAGGACATCAATAATTTAAGCGACCAGAAGATGCGTGTAGTGTGCATCATTGACGATAATCCCAACAAATGGGGCAGATATATTCAGGGCGTGCCGGTTGTAGGCGGCCGGGATGTGATTCAGCAAAAGGCCAAAGAATTTGCAGTGCGCAAGATTTTTGTGGCCATCCCCAGCGCCTCTTCGGAGGATAAGAGTGCAGTGCTCAATATCTGTAAGGAAACCGGCTGCGAGATTAAAAATCTGCCCGGTATGTATCAGCTTGTTTCCGGCCAGGTGGCTGTGGGCGATATGAAAGATGTGGCGGTGGAGGACCTGCTGGGCAGAAAGCCCATTACCGTCAACATGGACGAAATGAATCAGCAGATAAACGGAAAGACCGTACTGGTCACCGGTGGCGGCGGATCTATCGGCAGTGAGCTTTGCCGGCAGATTGCTCAGCGCAGCCCCAAGCTGTTGATTATTTTGGATGTATACGAAAATAATGCCTATGATATTCAGCAGGAGCTGAAGGAGAAGTATCCGCAGCTGAATCTTTTGGTGCTGATTGGCTCTGTGCGGGACAGCCGCCGGTTGGATAGCATCTTTGCTGCCTATCACCCGGATATCGTTTATCACGCAGCAGCCCACAAGCATGTGCCGCTGATGGAGGATAGCCCCTGCGAGTCTGTTAAGAATAATGTAATCGGTACATATAAGACCGCCTATGCGGCTTTGTATCATGGCTGCGACCGTTTTGTGCTCATCAGCACCGATAAGGCGGTAAACCCCACCAATATTATGGGCGCCAGCAAGCGGCTGTGCGAAATGGTCATTCAAAGCTTCGCCCACGCAGTGCAGACCGGTAACGCAGAAAAGCTCCCGGAGCTTTATACCCATCAGTCGGAGTATTCCGATACACCCAAGTCTTTGGCAGGCAAACAGCTGCGTACCCAGTTCGTGGCGGTGCGCTTTGGTAATGTGCTGGGCTCCAACGGCTCGGTGATTCCCCTGTTCAAAAAGCAGATCGCCAAGGGCGGTCCGGTACGGGTCACTCACCCGGACATCATCCGGTATTTTATGACCATCCCCGAAGCGGTGAGCCTTGTGATGCAGGCAGGCGTTTATGCTAAGGGCGGCGAGATTTTTGTGCTGGATATGGGTGCCCCGGTGAAAATTGACGAACTGGCAAGAAACCTCATTAAGCTTTCCGGCTTCAAGCCCGATGTGGATATTCCCATTGTTTACACCGGCCTGCGTCCCGGCGAGAAGCTTTATGAGGAAAAGCTGATGGCAGAAGAAGGCCTGCAGAAAACGCCCAATGAGTTGATTCATATCGGAAATCCCATCCCCTTTGATGTGGAAACCTTCCTGGTGCAGCTGAAAAGGTTGATGGATGCGGCTTATCACAACGATGATGAGATTATCGGTTTGGTGGCAGAAATGGTCACCACTTATCACCCGGAGGAAGAGGGCCGAAAGGACGATACCTTCGAAAAGCTCAGCCGCGAGGCAGCCGGTGTTGTGTGATAAAAAAGCTTTTGTAAATTTTATGTAACATCCATTGACAATTGCCCGGCAGGCTGATATAATGCCCCAGGCTTCACAAGGAGAGATAATTTATATGGGTTTTGCAGAGCTGGCGCTGCTGGCACTTGGCCTGAGTATGGATGCCTTTGCAGTGTCCATTTGCAAGGGCCTGGCAATGAAAAAATCATCCCTAAAGGCAAGCGCTCTGTGCGGCGTGTGGTTTGGCGGCTTTCAGGCACTGATGCCCCTGATTGGTTTTTATCTGGGAAGCATGTTTGCCGATAAGATTGAAGCCTTTGACCATTGGGTGGCTTTCGGCCTGCTGGCCATTATCGGCATCAATATGTTGAAGGAAGCTTTCAGCAAATGCGATTGCTGCGATGACACCGATGCCGACTTGTCTGTAAAGACCATGTTCGTTATGGCGGTGGCAACCTCTATTGATGCTCTGGCTGTGGGTATCTCTCTGGCTATGTCCGGCAATGTGGATATTTTCCTGGCAATTGCTCTGATTGGTGTCATCACCCTGCTGATGGCGGCTTTGGGCGTAAAAATCGGCAGCATCTTTGGCAGCCGCTTTGAAAAAAAAGCGCAGATTGCCGGCGGCGTGATTTTGATTTTGCTTGGTCTTAAGATTCTGCTGGAGCATCTGGGGGTGCTTTGATTGAAGCGGACGCCGAAACGGTTTGCACTATGCCTTTGCCTGATTGCGCTGAATTTGGCGGTGATCTGGGGCAGCTCTTTGATGGATGCTGAAGCATCTTCCGCATTCAGCGGTTTTGTAGGCAGCATCGTTAACTGGTTTTTCCCCGGCGCAGATGCAGCGCAAGGGGGCGCAGGTCACGGGCTGCTTCGAAAGATTGGCCATTTTGCCGAGTTTTGCTCTTTGGGTATGCTGCTTGCCTGGCTGACAGGTATGCTGTGTAAAGGCAAATGGCAGCTTTACTTGCTGCCGCTGGCTGCAGGCATTATGGTTGCCTGCATGGATGAGACCATTCAGCTTTTTGTTCCCGGACGTGCCGGGCTAATCACCGATGTAGGTATCGATGCCCTGGGCTGCGCTCTTGGCATCGTGCTGATAAATGTAAGCAAACAACTTAAAATAAATTTTTTGGAGGAAACAAAATAATGAAAAAGTTAATTGCTATTTTGCTGGCTCTGACCGTAGTGTGCAGCTTTGCCGCTTGCGGTAACACCAATAATGAGCCTGAGGTTAAGCTGCCCGCTTCTGCTCTGGAAGTGATGGAGACTGTTTGGGCATCCTACGGTGAGGACGAGATGTTCTTCGCCATGGGCGGCGGTTATGAGTCCCTGACCGACGGCAAGCCCGGCGCCGTTGCTGCTACCGACACCGATACCCTGCAGTTTATGCTGCTGGTGCCCGAGGCACAGCTGTCCAGCGTGACCGAGGCTGCTTCTCTGCTGCACGCTATGAACGCCAATACTTTCACCGGTGCTACCTTCAAGGTTGCCGATGCTGCTGCTTTTGTTACCGCTATGCAGACTGCTGTGCAGAACAATCAGTGGATGTGCGGCTTCCCCGAGGAACTTCTGATCGTCACCTTCGGCAACGAGTTTGCCACCGTGGTGTTCGGCAACGGCGAGCTGGTTGCTAACTTCCAGTCTAAGCTGACTGCTGCTTATCCTGATGCTGTGATTGCAGTAAGCGAGCCCATCGCCTAATCAAACCCCATAAAAGCGGCAGGGGAGACCCTGCCGCTTTTTTAATTCTGAATGCTAAATTATGGATTATAGTTAGTTGCCCATAATTTATAATTTAGCATTTATAATTTACAGTTGTGTACAAAAGCAAGTATTTGTGGTATAATATCTTTTAATGTACATAAGGAGGTTGAGCCAATGCTCTTTTCCAGTATTCCTTTCTTGTATTATTTTCTGCCGGCTGTGATTATCAGCTATTTTCTCATTTCCTGGGCGGTGAAAGGCGGCCTTAAACTCTGCGGTGTTCAGGCCGAAAAGGCAGCCAAAGCTGGCCTTTTTACCAAGAACCTGATTTTGCTGCTTTTCAGCCTGGTGTTCTATGCCTGGGGCGAGCCGCTGTATGTGTTCCTGATGATTGGTACCATCCTGATGTTTTGGGGCACAGGCTGGGCCATTGGTGCTGCCCAAAAGCAGTTCTGGAAGCGGTTTTGGCTCATTTTTGCTATTGTGTCAAGCATTGGCATTTTGGCGGTGTTTAAGTATGCGGACTTCTTTATTGAGAATGTCCGTGCCCTCACCGGCCTGAATATTGCCCTTTTGAAGCTGGCCCTGCCTGTGGGCATCAGCTTCTATACCTTCCAGGCATTAAGCTATACCATCGATGTGTACCGGGGCGATACCCAGGTGCAGAAGGACCCTGTTAGCTTCGGTGCCTATGTCACCCTGTTTCCTCAGCTGATTGCCGGACCTATCGTTCGCTATGTAGATGTGGCCCGGGAACTGAAGGACCGTACACACACTTGGGAGAACATAGCCCTGGGCTTGCGCAGATTTTTGGTTGGCTTGGGCAAAAAGATTATCCTTGCCGATAACTTTGCACTGTTAATGGAGATGTTCCGCAAGTCGGGCGATCAATCTGTGCTGTTCTACTGGATTTATGTGATTGCCTTTGCCTTTAATATCTATTTTGATTTCTCCGGCTATTCCGATATGGCCATTGGCCTTGGCAAGGTGTTCGGCTTCAACTTTATCGAAAACTTCAATTATCCCTATACCTCCAAGTCCGTGGCGGAGTTTTGGCGCCGCTGGCATATGAGCCTGGGCTCCTGGTTCCGGGATTATATCTATATCCCCCTGGGTGGCAACCGGGTGAGCAAGCTTAGATGGGTGTTCAACACCCTGGTGGTTTGGATGCTCACCGGATTTTGGCACGGTGCAAACTGGAATTTCATTCTGTGGGGTCTGTTGTACGCGGTGTGTCTGATGATTGAAAAGTGGGTGCCTGCCCTGCAAAAGCTGCCCAATGTGCTGCGGCGGCTGTATACCTTGCTGGTGGTTGCCCTGGGCTGGGTGCTCTTCAACGCCACTGACTTGAGCCAGCTTGGTACAGACCTTGCCGGCATGCTTGGCCTTAGCGGTCTGCCTTTTGTGAGCGCCGAGACGCTTTATTACCTGCGTTCCTTTGCCCTGGTGCTTATCCTGGGCTTCATCGGCTCTACGCCTCTGGTGCGTGACACCGCCAACCGCCTGTCAAATAGTCGCCGCTTTGGCGCGGTGACCACGGTGGTGGAAATTGCGGTGATGCTGGGCATTCTGCTCATCTGCACCGGCTATTTGGTGGACGGCGCCTTCAGCCCGTTCCTGTATTTCCGCTTCTAAGGAGGTAACACCATGAATAATAAAATAAGAGGGATTGGTGTTGCCTGCGTGGTGATTCTGTGGGCGGCAATCACCGGCTTTGCCTGGTTTGGCCCTTCCAAGGATTTTTCCACCACCGAGCGCGCTCAGCTCCAGCAGTTTCCGGAGCTGACTGTAGACACCCTTGTTGCCAAGGGTGATAAGAACTTTATGACCCAGTTCAATGAGTATACTCTGGACCAGTTCCCCCTGCGGGATCAGTTCCGCCAGCTTAAGGCCCTGTTCCACCTGAATGTGATGGGCTATAGAGATAACAACGGCCTCTATATCCACGATGGATATATTACTGATATGACCGCCGTGACCGACAATAAGCGCATCGAGCAGAATATGGCCTCCTTAAAGCGCATTTATGAGCTTTACCTGAAGGAAGCAAACTGTAATGTTGCTGTGGCGATTGTGCCGGATAAAAACTATTATATGGCAGAGGATACCGGCCACCTGTCCCTGGATTACGATGCGGTGTTTGGCGCCGTTAAGGAAGCCACCAATGGCTGGGCCACTTATGTGGATTTGACCGGGCTTTTGGAGCTGGAGGATTTTTATTATACCGATACCCACTGGCGCCAGGAAAAAATTCTTGATGTGGCCCAGGCCATCGCCAAGGTATACGGCGTTCAGGGCCCCAAGGCAGAGGACTTTACCGAAACCAAGCTGGAAAACCCCTTCTTTGGTGTTTATTACGGGCAGATTGCCCTGCCCGTACCCGGGGAGGACCTGATTGTGCTCAACAATGCTATACTGGACGGCTGCACAGTGACCGTGGAAACCAGAGAAAGCGTTAAGGGCGTTTATGATATGACCAAGGCAGACCACTATGACCTGTATGAGGTGTTCCTCTCCGGCCCGGTGGCTACCATCGTTATTGAAAATCCCAATGCCCGTACCGATAAGGAGCTGATTGTCATCCGGGATTCCTTCGGCAGCAGCCTGACACCTCTTTTGGTGCAGGACTATGCCAAGGTCACCGTGCTGGACAGCCGCTGGCTTACCGCCGGTACTCGTGATTTCGGCAAGTATGTCACCTTTGAAAATCAGGATGTGCTGCTGGTATACAGCGCCCTGGTTATGAATAATATGAATCTGAAATAAATGCAAAAACCGCTCGGATTTCCGAGCGGTTTTTGCATTTGAATTGACAATCGAAAATGGACAATTGACAATTAAGGTGTCGGCTTTGCCGACTATTAAATCATCGCGTTAGCGATACCACAATTGTCAATTATCAACTGTCAATTGTTAATTGAAGTATTATTTCGCGTTGTTGAAAATCTCGGCTAAATCTTCCACATTGGTGGAGAGGATCATAGCCAGGTAATTGCCACGGGTGATAATCTGTGCTTTTTTAACTACCTTGTTCATTTCAGGGGAGTAGGAGGCGCTTTGGGCATCCAGGGCGGCAAGCCGGCTTTCCGCCAGGGTTTTCAGCCTGGAAAGGGCTTCGGCAGAGGTTGCCTTAATCAGCCAAATTTCAGCAGCCATAATGCCGCTGTTGTAGCTATATACATAGGCCTCCTGACAGTCCTCGGGGATGATGCCGTACATATCCAGCAGCCAGCCGGGGTTGATGGGGGTCATGGTTTCGTCGGTGGCGTTGTCCATGGCAGCATATATCTGTTCCAGGTTCAGCTCCAAAGGCTCTTCGGCAGTGCCTGCGCAGGCAGCCAGTCCAAGGGCAGTGCATAATACCAGCAAAAGGGCAATGTATTTTTTCATCCGCTTACTCCTTATTGCACATAGCCGTCATAGGCCTTGAGCACCTGCACCCAGCGCTCCGTGGCGGCATAGGTAAGATGCACATAGTTATCCGAGCAGTAGGGGGCGGCAAGACCGTTGGTAGAGTCTTTCAGGTAGGATGCCACATCAATATAACTGTGTCCGTTTTCTGCGGCATAAGCCTTCAGACGCTCGTTATACTGATCTGCGTGGCGGTTATTCAGGTCACCGATTTCTCCGCCGGTCCAGATGGGGGACATAGACTGAATATAGAATTGCACATCTGGGGACTTTTCCTTAATGCGATTGATGAGGGTGGTCCAATTATTGATGGTGGCATCAATGCCATAGAGGGCAATGTCGTTCATACCCAGCATAATGAAAATCTTTTTTCCACCGGTGGCGGCAACCGCATCTTCAATGGACATTTCCTGCCCTTGATAGTACATCTTCAGGTAACCGTAGACGGCATTTGCCACGCCGTAGCTGCCTTGAACCAGGAACTTGGCGTTGCCCAGGTCACCGGTGTTGTTGGCGTGATAGGAGAGCATCAGGGATACGGAGTCACCGATAAACACTGCATCATCAAAGAATGAACTGTCAACATACTGAGCGGTGGGGGCGGCCAGCACCAGGTCCCGGGAGCCCTGCACAGGGGGATTGGTGGGAGGATTCGTTGGAGGATCGGTAGGAGGATCCGTAGGGGGATCGGTAGGCGCTTCGGTGGGCGCTTCGGTGGGCGCTTCGGTAGGTGCTTCAGTAGGTGCTTCGATAGGCGCTTCAGTAGGTGCTTCGGTGGGCTCACTGGCCGGGGCGCAGCTTGCCAGCAAACCGGTAAGCAGGCACACAGCCAGCATAAGGACAATGAGCTTTTTCATTTCATTTTCCTCC
>JAZMZJ010000087.1:0-3599 GCA_045585915.1 Faecousia sp.
CGTGGAGAGATGGCTGAGTTGGTCGAAGGCGCACGACTGGAAATCGTGTAGTGCAGGAATGTACTCAAGGGTTCGAATCCCTTTCTCTCCGCCAAACAAAAGAGACACTCATTTGAGTGTCTTTTTTGTTTTAAGAATTAAGAGAGGAAGGGATTCGAAGGGCGCGGCGGTCGCGTGCGGAGGCGAAAAACCATTCGGTGTTATCTGAAAACCACTATATTGGTGTGGAAAAAATAAGCCGGTATGTTAAAATAAATATATGTGTACAAGGCTGTGAGGCAATAGCGCAAAATATTCAGAGGTGTTTTGCTGCCTACAGAAACAGTTTGCGTCAGTAAGTGACGGAGAGGTTATAGGATGGATCTGACTTGGTTATTGGTGGAGCAAATTCTGAGCATGGTGCTGATGGCGGCAGCCGGGTTTGTTCTTGGAAAGAAGCGGCTTGTAACAGGCGAACAGAGCCGGGTGCTGTCCTGTTTCTGCGTGTATCTTGTTGTACCATGCAGCATGATAAACGCTTTTGCGGGCACTTCGGGAGGGGATAAGCTGACGGGGCTTGCAATAGGCCTGGTATGCTCAGCCGCTGTTTTTCTGCTGCATTATTTGGTGAATTTCGCTCTTTCAAAAGTTAAAAATGGCCTGACCAGGGAAGAACAGTCATCCACTATTTTTACAAATGCAGGCAATCTGATCATTCCCATGGTGCATAACATTCTGGGTGCCGAGTATGTAATATACAACAGCCCCTATATGCTGATCCAGAACATTCTCATGTGGACATACGGCCAAAAGCTTATGGGCGGCCAGCAGAAATTCGACATTAAAAAAACTGTGCTGCATCCGGCTATTATGGGTATAGAAATCGGATTTTTGCTGTTTATCTGCAAAATCCGCCTTCCGGGATTTATTGAGTATGCCATATCCGGCCTGAGTTCCTGTATCGCGCCTATCAGCATGGTGGTGACCGGTATTCTGATGTCAGAACTGGACCTGAAGGAAATACTGGCATCAAAGAGGGTGTATCTGGTGGTGGGCGTTCGCCTTTTGCTCATGCCGCTGCTGTGTATCCCAATGCTTATGCTTTTTAACCGTATCCTTCTCCATGGCGAGACTGCAAAAATCCTGACTGTTTGTTTGCTTAGCGCCATTGGCCCCACTGCATCCACTGTCGTGCAGCAGGCATCCCTGTACAAGAATCCTCATGCCAGCTATGTGTCTTCCATCAATGTTTTATCCACCATTTGCTGTGCAATAACAATGCCGCTGATGAACGCCATATTCCAATTTTTGATCAAATGATATAACCGGGGAATAATTGCGTGGGAACAGTGCATAATCCGCTAAAACGCTGTGCTTTGCTGTGAACATTATATCCTTTGCTCTATCACAAATTGACATTGCTTTCTATGCAATATACAATAAATTTATAGACGTGGATAATCGGATTAAGGCCGGATATCCTGCGCCAAAAGAGATTAATCAGGAGGCTTAGAATGAAGTTAAGCATATTGCCGGTTTCACTGTTTTCAGAGATCACAAGCGGAAAAATCACTTTGGCGGAATGGGCGGAATATGCCCAGAACTTCGGCGCGGACGGATACGATGCCAGCATACTGTTTTTCCCCAACAGCACTCCCACTACTGTAATGAATATGAAGCAGCAGCTGGCGGATAAAAACATAACAATACAGCCCACAATGGTGTGCACCTATCCTGACTTTACAAACCCCAGCAAGTTTGAAAGGGAGCGTCAGGTAGACTATTTTAAGAGAGACCTGGGCCTGATAGCAGACTTTGGCTTTAAATATGTGCGCATGACAGCGGGCATGGCCCATGAGGGGCTGAGCATTGCGGATGGCGTAAAGAACTGCAGGGAGTGCGTTGAGCAGGTGATCGGCACCGCTGAAAAGTACGGCCTTAAGCTGTGCGTTGAGAACCATTCCAAGCCCGGCGCATGGCCGCTGGTGGACTTTACCTTCAATCCGGATGCCTTCCTGGCAACCTATGAAATGATAAAGGATCTGCCTGTGGGCATAAATTTCGACACCGCAAATGCAATCGCCTGCGGCGCTAATCTTCACGATATGCTGAGCACCGTAATAGACAAGGTGTGGACCATACACATGAACGACTCTGCCACGGTGGGCTTCTGGACTCCCATCGGCATAGGCAAGGGCCTTGTGGATTTCGATGATGTATTCGATATACTGAAGAAGAACAGCTTTGACGGCTGGGTATGCATTGAAGAGGCCAGCGGCTGCGGCGTTCAGGGCGCAAAGGATGCCATCGATTTTGCAAGGAAGTACGTTTATTAATCAGGCTGCTTAAAGAGAACAAAGAGACACTTGAGAGGGTGTCTCTTTTGTTTGCGGAAAAAGGGAAACCCAAAGAGAAGGCGGCATGTATTGCTTTTATGCCGCCAATGGTATACGATATATTTGTAACAAAACATTTCCCATTTTTAAGTTATCATAAGCAAAATTCAAGAATGAAGAAGGGACGGGAGAAACAGTATGGATCCTAAGTATGAAGCCTTATTTACCCCATGGAAGGTGGGCAATGTGGAGATAAAGAACCGCATTGTAATGTGCCCCATGGGCGGAACATCCCTGTTTGGCTGGTTTGAGCTGACGGGATGCAAGTTTGACAAGGAGGCCGCCAAGCTGTTCCTTGAAAGGGCAAACAATAACGTGGGCCTGATAATCCCCGGCATCGCTCCCCTGAGGGATACCTTCTGGGGCAAGTGGCTGTGGCAGAATCCCAAGATGTTTGAGGATCTGAAGGAATACATGGAGGAGATACATAAGACCGGGGCAAAGCTGTTTATACAGCTGACCGCAGGCATGGGCCGCAGCTGGGCAATTACCGAGCTCATCGCCCCCCTCCACAAGAATAAGTTTACCCGTGCCCTACTAAAGCCTGTGCTGGATACCAGCCACGAGCTGGCAAGCCCCAGCCCACTGCGCTCCAGATGGGACCTCGAGATAACCACCCCCGAGATGACAAAGGAGCAGATACACGAGATAATCGAGGCCTTTGCCAAAACCGCAAAGCTCTGCAAGGACGCAGGCGTGGACGGCGTGGAGGTGCACGCGGTGCATGAGGGCTACCTGCTGGATCAGTTCACCATGGAGTGGACCAACAAGCGCACCGACGAATACGGCGGCTCCTTTGAAAACCGCTATCGCTTCCCCGTAGAGGTGGTGCAGGCCATCAAGGCTGCCTGCGGCGATGATTTTCCCGTGTCTCTCCGCTACAGCGTAGAGTCCAAGGTGAAGGGCTTCCGGGAGGGCGCAGTGCCCGGCGAGGAGTACGTTGAGGTTGGCCGCAATATGGAGGAATCCGAGCGGGCCGCAAAGTACCTGCAGGATGCGGGCTACGATATGCTCAACGCCGACAACGGTACATACGACTCCTGGTACTGGGCGCATCCCCCCATGTATATGCCCCAGAACTGCAATCTGGAAGATGTCAGCCACATCAAAAAATTCGTGGATATCCCCGTTGTCTGCGAAGGACGTATGGAGCCTGATGTGGGCGCATGGGCAGTTTCCGAGGGTAAGATCGATGCCGTAGGCATTGCCCGTCAGTTCCTGACA
>JAZMZJ010000088.1:0-15428 GCA_045585915.1 Faecousia sp.
GGAGCGCGGTGACGACGAAACCGAAATGCTGGACGAGGATTTCCTCAACGCCATGGAATACGGTATGCCCCCCACGGGCGGTATGGGCATCGGCATTGACCGGTGCGTGATGCTGCTCACCGGCTCCGACACCATCCGCGAGGTCATCCTGTTCCCCACGATGAAGCCCTTGGACTAAAAGGGATGATATAAGAACCTATAAGAAGATATAAAAACTTGCCCAAATCTTCTTACCACAGTTTTACAACAAAACGGACTATGGAATTTCCATAGTCCGTTTTATGTTGCAAAGTTTGATATTATGTGTTATAATGTCTAAAAAAGTATGGGGGGAAATAAGATGAGACATATAAGAAATAAATTTGGCGATATTATTTATTGTATTCGTGATGATGGCACGATTACAGATAAGTTCGACTGTGATGTGGTAGGTCATTTAAAAGGCGATAGAATTACAGACAAGTTTGATATTGATACCCTTTATAGAATTAGACAGGATGGAACTATTACCGATAAATATGATTGCGATATAATCGGTCATATTCGAGAAGATGGAAGCATAACAGACAAATACGATATAGATACCCAAGGAAGAGTTGATGTTCCTCATTCCTCAGGTGGCAGTTCTGATACGGGCTGTTTGTCTGCGTTGTTTGGTTTGGTTGTTTTATTGTTTGCTAAAATTTTATGGCCGATTTTTAAACTTATTTTTGTTTATTACTGTATACCTGTTTGGGCAGGAGCAACATGGCTTTTGTTTTTACCTACCGTATTTATACCTACAGGAATAACACCTCTTGCTATTGCTTCGGCTATAGCGTCAGGTTTATGCTTTATGGCCTTTTGGCCATATGGAATTATGGTAATTATTTTAAAATTCAAAAAGCAAATAACAACAAAAGAACAATTATCTTTTTATGGCAAATGGTTTTTAAAAGGACCTTTTGCATACAAAGATATTAAGAATTTCAAAGAGGGTTTAAAGAACAAATAATTTACCACAATTTTACCAGAGATTTGGGAGAAATTGTAAAAAGTTATAAGAAGATATAAGAAAATCTTGATTTTTGGCGTTTTAAAACGGCAAGTTTTAAGTAGTTATAATAACTTATAAAACTTTATTAATATCATTTTGAGCGTCTCCCCACAATGAAGCCTTTGGATTAATGCATACAAAACGGACTATGGAATCTCCATGGTCCGTTTTGTGTTGCTTGACTTATTTTATGCTGTGGGGAATGTTTGCGGTGATGTGGTAACGGATGCAGTATACTGATCGTGCTGTTTCATAAAAACAGGAAAAATTCAGATGCATTTATATATTACAATAATGTATCGAAAAAATCAGCCGGTGGACATATTTTCCCGGCCGCATAATAAAATGTGAAGAGTATGGGGCGGATGGTGGTTTCATTTGGTACGGCAGGCAGTCCGGAGTCACCCGGAACACAGGGGAGAGAATTATACAAAAAACGGAATAAAAACCGAATAATGGAAAGATAAAACGCTTTGCAGAAAGCGTATGAAACATATAAAAAATACCAAAAATGTAAAACTGTAGCAAAAAAAGTTGTAAACATAACAACTTGATATGTGCAAATCTGATAAATTTATCTTTTCGAAGAAAAATCTGAAAAATTTGTAAAATAATCTACTGGAAATGCTTGCATTTTATGAACACTTATGTTATACTCGACACGCAAGATTATGTTTGCGACGTATCGGTATAGGGTTGGTATACTCTTTTCTACCCATTCCGGTGACGCAAATAAGACTGCATATCTTTTAGCAAGGAGCGTGGGAAATGAAGGAATAATGGCAGGCTTATTGCGCGTCCGCCGTGAAGGGACGGGTGGCGCAAACAATTCTACACAGCGTTTTAATTCATCCACAAAAACACATCAAAAGGAGACGTAATCATGACTAAGAGAATTCTTGCAGCAGTCTTGGCTGTTATGATGGTCGTTGGCGTGCTGCCTACTTCTGTCTTTGCAGCTACTCCTGCTGAGTGTGTTGTTGAGGAAACTTACGGTGACCATTCCAAGATCCATTGTGACTTGGCTGAGGTTTCCTACACTGAAGTTCCCAACAGCACCGTCGAACCTGAATGTGGCCAGGATGGCTACACTCTGTATGAGTGCGCTTGCGGCGCATACTTTGCTGATGACATCATCCCCATGGATGATCACAAGACGGAATCCGGCGAGCCCAAGGCTGCCAGAGTCGAACCCACCTGCTATAAGGAAGGTACTGCAGCTATCTATGTCTGCGATACCTGCGGCAAGGACTACTTCGACCCCGCTGATCCCGATGCTGATGAGAAGGGCGTTATCGCAAAGACTCAGCACACCTTCAATGACACTACTTACCCTGGCAATGACTGTACTGCTGCTGAGCGGGTCTGCCAGAACGAAGGCTGTACTGCTAAGGACCCCAACTTCAAGCCCGAAGATGCTCACAATTGGGTTTATGACGATCCTCACGCTATCGTGAAGGCTCCCACCGCTCACGACACCGGTCTGGCCGAGTTCAAGTGCGGCAACGACGGCTGCTCTCAGGTCAAGACTGTTCCTGTTGCTGAGCTGGATCACAAGAGCACCATGACCAAGGTCGACGCTAAGGCTCCCGATTGCCATAACGAAGGCAACATCGAGTACTGGCTGTGCAGTGTCTGCAACAAGAAGTTCATCGAAACTGCAAACGGCATGGTTGAGGCTGATGACGAGGCTATCATTCTGCCCGTTAAGCATCAGTGGAACCAGGATCCCACTATCATTCCTCCTACCTGTACTGAGTGGGGCTTCAGCTACTACGGCTGTCCCCTCTGCGGCGCTTCCAAGGGCGTGACCCCGGAAACCGAGGATGATGAGATCACCAAGTATCGTCCTCTGGGCCACACTCCTTACGAGTGCGCTACCCACGATGTGAAGGATGCTGAATGCGACGATTGCTCCAGCTATGGCCACTCCGTCACTGAGCCCAACTGCACCGTTGATGGCAGCTACAATTGGGTCTGCGGTCGCTGCGACCAGCCCCAGAGCTCTGTCATTACTAAGACTGGTCACTCCCTTAAGACCATCAAGGTTCCCGCTAACCACAAGAATGCGTACAACTATACGGTTATGTACTGCACCAACGAGAACTGCACCTCTCCTGCTATCGCAGAGTACCTCTATGGCACAGAGATTCTGGATGTTACGGTTGAGGTAAGAAATGGAGATGTGTACGACCTGCCTGCCGGTACTACTTTCCATGTCACTGGTGTCACTGTTACCGGTGCTGCAACCACTGGTCTGGTTCACTTCTACATTGAAGACCAGGCTGTCCAGGCTCCTACCTGTACCGAACCCGGTAAGGCGTTCTGGTACTGCGTCGGCGACGGCTGTAACGATCATCACGATGAAGTTCTGCCCGCTACCGGCCACAACTATGATGATCCCGCTAACGACATCGCGGCAACCTGCACCACCAATCTGATTAAGATTTGTGACAATGCCGGTTGTTTGGAGATGAAGGAAATTGCAAACACCGCTGGCCACGTGCTGGTTGGTGATAAGCTCTATACCACCCTGCCCACCTGCTTGGGCGAATTCGGCTACGACTGGTATGAGTGTGATCGCTGCGGCAATGATGTTGCAGATCCCTCCACCAAGACCAGCTTCGTTCCCAATAAGACATATCTGGGCAGAGATGACCTGAAGATGACTGCTAAGGAAGAATTCCTGGCTGAGCATCCCAACTGCGATCCCGACACCGTATTCGAGCCCTACCGTGAGGGCGACTGTGTCAACAACGGTTACTGGAAGGCTTCCTGCGCTGACTGCGACAAGACCTACCTGGTTCTGATTGACGACACCGGCAAGGGCCACCTGGTTCCCGATGGCACCATCTACCACAAAGAGGCAACCTGCACCAACGCTCAGGGCTACGTTGAGTATATCTGCGCACGCCCCAACTGCCAGGCAGTTGTTAAGCCCGCTGGCAAGCCTCTGGGTCATGATATGACCAAGCACGATGCAGTTGCTCCTACCTGTGATGAGACAGGCAATCTGGCTTACTGGACCTGCTCTCGCAAGTGCTGCGAAGACATCCTGTACAAGGATGTCGATGGCACTGCTACTTACGCTGCTGATGAGCAGATTGTTCCCGCTACCGGCCATAACGACAGCGTGACTGTTGTTGCTGCTAACTGTAAGACCCACGGCTTCACTCACACCATCTGCACTAACGAGGGTTGCACAAGAGAGTTCGTTAATGGCTTCGTTGCTATGACCGGCCACAAGGAAGGCAATACCGTCACTGTTGATCCTTCCTGTACTGTTGACGGCGTCGAGAAAGTTCTTTGCGATAACGCAGACTGCACCGGTGATGACGGCGATGCTGACACTTTGGACGACGGTATCGCTTCTCAGAAGGTTCTGCCCGCTACCGGCCACATGAACGCTGCAAAACAGACTATCACTGATATTTGTACCGACACTGTTGCCGATCGTACTTGTACCAACGCCAACCACGACATCACTGTTGATGGTCCCAAGGTTGTTGGCAAGGCTCATGACATCGTTTATGAGTCCGTAGCCCCCGGCTGTGAGCACTTCGGCTACAATATGCAGACCTGTGCTAATGGCTGTGGCACCGTGAACGAGGTTGTTGACATTATTCCCGCTTCCGGCCACCTGGCTCCCTGGGGCAACTATGTGATGGCTGAGGACTACACCGCTCTGGACGAGGATGATGTTGCTCCCTACGGTGAAGAATTCCTGGAGACTGATCCCGAGCAGTACACCGGCTATATCACTGCTTACACCCCCGCTACTTACGAGTCCCTGGGCTCCGTTACCTTCAAGTGCTGCGCTCACTGCGGCGACGAGATCACCAGAGATGTTATCCGCATCGGCATGGACTTCACCATCGAGGTTGACAATGCTGCCGTTGCCGGCGCTAACGATCTTGTGATTGATGATGAAGTTGTTGCATTCTATCCTGTTGACGGTGACGTTATCGCTGTTGATATTTACATGAATGCTTACAAGACCTATACCTGGGGCTTCAACTTCAACTTCGATTACGACGCAGCAACCATGAACTTCCTGGGTTATAAGTATCATCTGGGCGATGTGTTCAGCACCTACATGGTAAATAACACCACTGAAGATTACTTTGAATACGATTACAATGACATCGACAATGACGGCATCCTGGACGAGTATGCTTATTTGATCGAAGACGCTATGGGTACTGTTTCTATTTCCGCTTACACCGAGAAGGAAATGGACGGCACTACTGTCGACGTTCTTGTTGAGGGCACTCAAAAGGTTATCACTCTGTACTTCCAGCTCGAGGCTGAGATAGAGGCTATCTATGACTTCCTGCCTGAGACCTATTTCTTCAACTATTACGCGGCCGGTATCTATGAGGCTTGGATGTCCAACGCTGATGGCGAAGCTTATTGCGACGGCGGTGAGCTCGACGGATATACTTCTCTGTTGCTGGATACCAACGACAACGGCGTGTTCAACATCAAGGACCTGCAGAACTGCTACGACATCACCAAGGGTCTGGCAGATTTCGAGTACCTGGCTGCAGCTGATGCAAACAAGGACGGCATTATTGACCTGACTGACCTGGATCTGATGAACAAGTATCTGGTTGGTAAGATTACCGAGAAGGATCTCTATGCTGCTTGCGATTGGCTGGAGATTGCTCCCGAGGGCTTTGTTGCCGGTTAATTAACGGAGGAACCTATACATGAAATACAGCAAGCTTATTACCTTGCTTCTGGCACTGCTTATGTGTTTCACATTTGTCCTGACTGCATCTGCAGCTTCCGAATTGTCCATCACAGCGGAGACGCAAGTCTCCGCTGTCGAGTACGGCGACACTGTCAAAGTAGCTGTCAAACTGAGCAGCAACCCTGGCAACCTGGGTGTAAACTTTGATATTAAGTGGGATACCAATTCTTTGGAAGTTGTCAGTGTGGATATCTCCGGCTCCGCTTTCAAGACAGTTGAGGCCAATCAGCAGGATAAGCGTATCGTTGTTACGATCGCTAACCCCTTGCTTGGTCTTATGGCTCCTGATAGTGCAGAGCAGGTGACCGGTACCGGTAAGGTACTGGATGTGACCTTTAAGGTCAAGGCCAATGCTGACACTACTACCATGATCACTTTTGAGCGTGCAAGCTACGTTGCTATTGGCGGCGAATCTTCCGACTCTGTTGGTTTGAACCCTGTGTCTTTCGATTTGATCAGCTCTAACCACAAGCACACTCCCGGTGCAGAGGCTACCTGCACCACCAACCAAATCTGCACAATTTGTTTTGCAGAGTTGGCTCCCGCTAAGGGTCACAACGCTGTTGTAGATGCAGCTGTTGCTTCTACCTGCTCTAAGACCGGCTTGACCGAAGGTTCTCACTGCTCCGTTTGTAATGAGGTCCTGGTTAAGCAGAATACAGTTCCTACTTTGCCTCATACACCCGGTAAGGAAGCAACCTGTACCTCCAACCAGATTTGTACTGTCTGCTCTACCGTGCTGAAATACGCTCTGCCTCACACCTCAGCTGTTGCTGCTACCTGTTCTGCACAGGCTGTATGTGATGTTTGCGGCAACGCCTATGGTGAGTTACTGCCTCACACACCCGGTCCTGAAGCAACCTGCTCCAGCGCTCAGACCTGTACCGTATGTAATGCGGTCATTGCTGAAAAGCTGGACCACGAATTAGAGATTTTCCAGGCTCAGGCTCCTACTTGTGATGCAGCTGGCTGGGATGAGTACGAGAAGTGTAAGAACTGTGATTACACCAGCTATGAAGAGCTTGCCGCTACCGGCGATCACGCCTATGGCGAGTGGGTCGTTGTTAAGGATGCCACTGCCGAGGCTGCCGGTGAGAAGCAGCGCACCTGCACCGATTGTGGAGCTGTCGAGTCCGAGGTTATCCCCGTTCTCGAGAAAGAACCTGCAGATTTCTCGTGGATTATTTTTGTAATCCTGGGTGTTCTGGTTGTTATTGTTGTGATTATCATTATCGTCGTTAAGAAAAAGAAGAATAACGGCTGATAACGGTAATTGCTGATAATTCAGCTTTGATCGCTCACTTACTAAACAAATAAAAGACAGATACCCTTCGGGGTATCTGTCTTTTATTTTACAATCCATTAATTATAGAACTTGTTTTATATACGAAAACGTCTATCACATAGTAGCGATATATTACGATATTGAATGCAAATGGCATATTTGAAAACTATATAAGTATTTAAAATCTTCTTATGGTTTGTGAACAGTTCGTAAAATAGGTGATCAATATATTGCATTTTAATCCGTTTTGCTGTAAAATACTTTTGGTGCCGCGAAGCAATGTTTGATTGAATGCGGTATATATTTGTTGGCTATCTTGCTCTTTTGTGAGTGATGGAGGATATAAATGAAACATAACAGACTTTTTGTTTTGCTACTGGCGGTTGTTATTTGCCTTTGCTGTTCAATAACTGTATATGCGTCCCAGCATGAGACGCTTTCCCTCTCAGTGGTGACGGAAAATGCAGTTTTAGAACCTGGTGCAACCTTTGTTGTTTCCGTGATGCTGGATGGCAATCCTGGAAATCTTGGCGTGAATTTTGATGTTAAATGGGATAGTGAAACAGTTGAACTGGTTAGTGTAGATCAATCGGGGTCTGCTTTTGAGAATGTAGAGGCTAACCAGGCAACGAGCCGCCTCGTTGTTACCATTGCCAATCCGCTTCTTGGCATTATGTCTCCCGATGAAGCGGAGAAGGTGGAAGGTACCGGTATGGTGCTGGACATTACTTTCAAGAGTAAAATCTCTGGCGAATCTTCCGGTAAAATCACTATTGAACGCGCAAGTTATGTGATGATTGGCGGAAATGCCTCCAATGAGGTGGCTCTACAAAATTTGGCTATGCAGTTTGTTAATGCCGGTCACACCCACACGCCCGGTTCTGCAACCTGCACTGAGGAGCAAATCTGTACAGTATGTAAGGCCGTTGTGGGTCCCAAGCTGGAGCATTCCCTGGAAACCGTTGCTGCACAGGCGGCCAATTGCGGAAAATTTGGCTGGGAAGCCTATGAGAAATGTAGAAATTGCAGTTATTCTACAATGGTGCAGATCAAGCCTACCGGAAACCATACATTTGGTGGGTGGGTAACGGTTCTTGAAGCAACGGAAGAATCTGCAGGCAAGCAAAAACGGACCTGTACGGTATGTCCGTTTGCGGAATATAGAGATACGCCTGAAGATTATGTGGAACCCACACAGGATGCCACAACCGAAGGAAATGGCGACAATAATCAGCCCACAGAGAATGGGCAGCCTGCAGATTATACCCCGCTGATCATAGTGGTTCTTGGTGTTCTGGTTGCTGCAGTAGTGGTTGTGTTCCTGGTAAAAAAGAAGAAAGTTTCAGTGGATGAAGAAGAGCTGTAATTTTATGCAGACCTTATCAACCTGTATAAGATAAACAGACAAGCAAAGTTTGATCGGCACACCTGTAAAATAAAAGTAGACACTCACAAAAGTGTGGGTGTCTACTTTTATTTTACAGATGCAATGACCGAAAAATCATAGGGTGTTTTTGCTGCGAATATCCCCCTGGGGGGCTTACGAATGAGAGCAGGATTCTGTATAATACACCAAGATGTTATTAACCGTGGGAGAATTTTGCCTTTATGAATAGCTTTGTTGCCCTTCAAAAGCGAAGCAGAAAAAATACTGCAGTAATCCTCCTGATGCTGATGGCAGTAATTGCCCTGGGCATCGGGTGTCTGTTTATCGGATCTTCCAATATGTCCTTCCGGGATGCGCTGGATGCCCTTTTAGGCGGTGGCAGCAGCGCCCAAGCCCGTATCATTTGGAAGATTCGCGTTCCCAGAGTGCTGGCAGCCATCATTGCCGGTGCAGGCCTGTCGATTTCCGGCCTTATCATGCAGACGACGCTCAATAACTCCATGGCATCGCCCTCTACCTTAGGTGTATCCAACGCGGCGGTGTTCGGCGCCAATTTGTCTATCATTGCCTTCGCCGGAGGCTTCCTTTCTACCGGCAACAACTTAAATAACTATACCGTAGGCATCAGCCCCTATGCCACAAGCATCATTGCCTTTGTGTTCTCGGTGGCTTCTGTTTTTGTGATTTTGGGACTTTGCACTCTGCGCTCCTTTTCTCCCAATGTGGTGGTGCTATCTGGTATGGCCATCAGCGCTGTATGGACGGCAGCTACCACCATTTTGCAGTACTATGCCACTGATGTGGGCCTTTCTGCCGCGGTGGTGTGGAGCTTTGGCGACTTGGGCCGGGCAACCTATAAAACCGATGCCATTATGGCGGTGGTGGTGCTGGCAGGCCTTGTGTATTTTATGCTCATGTCCTGGCGGTATAACGCCCTGCTCAGCGGCGAGGCCACCGCAAGGACCATGGGCGTGAATGTTAGAACCCTGCGGTTTGTATCTTTGCTGTTAAGCTCCCTGATTACTGCTGTATGCGTTTCTTTTTTAGGTGTGATTGGCTTCGTGGGCATTATCTGCCCCCACATCACCAAGCGGCTTTTGGGGCAGGATCACCGGGTATCCATGCCCGTTTCCGCATTGTCCGGTAGCCTGCTGCTGCTTCTTGCCGATGGCCTTGCCCGGAGCATTGGCAGCGGCTCTGCGCTGCCGGTGGGCGCGATTACCTCCCTTTTGGGTGCGCCTTTCTTCCTGAGCGTAATCTTCTCCGGAAAGGAGAAAGGCCGATGCTGAATATTGAAAATTTGTCTTTCCGTTATGATAGAAGGGGACTGCCTGTGCTAAAGGGCGCAAACCTTCAGCTGGGGCAGGGGGAGATTGGCATTGTGCTGGGCAAAAACGGCTCCGGTAAAACCACCCTGTTCAAAAACATTTTGGGCATTGCCAAGCCCGATGGCGGCAAAATTCTTTTTGGTGGTGAAAACCTGCTGAAAATGCCCCGACGGGAGCGAGCCCGACGCATTGCCTATGTGCCGCAGGATATTCAGTTTGGCGCGCTGTCTGTGTTTGACACCGTGCTTATGGGCCGCATTAGCTACTTTGGTCTTAGCGCCAGCCACGGCGACTATACAGCAACGGAAAAAATTCTTGCCGATATGGGTCTTGCCTCCTTTGCCCACCGGAATGTGGAAGCTCTGTCCGGCGGCGAGCGGCAAAAAATCGCCATTGCCAGGGCAATGGCTCAGGAGCCGAAGCTGATGATTTTTGACGAACCAACCGGCAACCTGGATATTGCCAATGAGCAGCTGATTATGCAGGAGGCAAAAAAGCTGGCAAGAGAAAAGAATATCAGTGTTTTGGCATCTTTGCACGATCTGAATCAGGCGCTCTATTTTGGTGATAAATTCTTCCTCTTAAAAGACGGTGTTGTTAAATATACCGGAGGGAAGGAAATCATCACAGAAGCCGTTATTAAGGATATTTTTGATATCGATGTGAAAATTGTTGACATAGAAAACCGAAAAGTTATTTTAGGGGGCTATGAAAAATGAAAAAGTTAATTGCATTTTTGCTTGCTTGCGTTATGGTGCTTTCCCTGTGCGCCTGTAATGCACAGGATGCAGGTGAAACGGACTCTGAGGAAATTACGGTCACGGATATGATTGGCCGTGAAGTAAAGGTTGTTCCCGGCAGTTATGAGCGTGTTGTGTGCGTTGGCGCAGGCGCATTGAGAATGTATAGCTACGTGGGTGACATCAGCCTGCTGTGCGGCGTTGAAGATATTGATAACACCGCCCTTGCCGAGCGTCCCAAGATGTTTGACAGCGTTGCCCGGCCCTATATTCTGGCCTTTGGCGATGTATTTAACACCCTGCCTTCCTGCGGTGTAGGCGGTCCTATGGCTCAGGCGGCAGAAGCAGAAAAGATTCTTGCCTGCAACCCCGACATTGTGATTTCTGAGTTTGAAGATGTGGATAAGGCCAATGCCCTGCAGGAGCAGCTTGGCATCCCTGTGATTACCCTGAAGGCCGGCGCCAAGGGCGTGTTTGACGATGTTTTTGCCGGTTCTATGACTCTGTTGGGCAAGATTTTTGGCGCAGAAGAAAAGGCGGCCACACTTAATGCCTTCGTTGCCGCCGAAAAGGCTGCTATTGAAGCTAAGGTTGCAAATATTGCCGATGAGGACAAGCCCAGTGTTTATATCTGCGGCCTTGGCAACTGGGGCACCACCAACCACCTGATGACCGCGGAAAACTATGTGTCCTTTGAGATTGCCGGCGTTAAGAATGTGCTTAGCGATTTGGGCATCCAGGGCGTTGGCGCTATCGAGGAAGAAAAGTTTGTGGACCTGGGCAACGAAATGGATATTATCATTATGGATGCCGCTGCCGTCAAGAATATTAAACCTCTGTATGCTGAAGACCCCACTATGTTTGACACCTGCAAGGCTTGGCAGAACGGTGAGGTGTACCTGGAAATGGCGTATAATGCTTATTACACCAACTTTGAAATTACCCTGATTAACACCTGGTATATTGCAAAGGTGGTTTATCCCGAAGTCTTTGCCGATGTGGATATCATCGCAAAGACCAACCAGATTACCCAGGCATTTTTGGGTGAGGAGCTGGCTGATGAGATTTTTGCTTGTCCCTCCAGCTTCGGTGGCTATCAGAAGCTTGACACCGAGACATTTTTTAGCTGATTTTAGGGAGGAATCCCCATGGAAAAACGGGATGTGATTGAATTTTTTGACCGCTGCGCCCCTACTTGGGATGCGGATATGGTGAAAAGTGACGATATTATCGGCAAAATTCTGGATAACGCCGAGGTTTATGAGGGAATGGATATCCTGGATGTGGCCTGCGGCACCGGTGTGATGTTCGACTATTATCTGCAGCGCAACGCAGCCTCCGTCACCGGCATTGATATTGCCCCCAAAATGGCGCAGATTGCCGCAGAAAAATATGCAGACAACCAAAAAATCAGGGTTATTTGCGGCGATGTGGAGGAATATCCCTTTGAACGGAAATTTGACCGGGTGGTGGTGTATAATGCCTTTCCCCATTTTCCAAACCCTAAGCGGCTGATCAAGCACATGGCGGCGCTGCTTAAGGAAGGTGGGCGGCTCACGATTGCCCACGGCATGAGCCGGGAAGCCATTGATAACCATCACAGCGGCACAGCAAGTAAGGTGTCCAACGGACTTATGACTGCCGATAGCCTGAAAAAGCTTTTTGACCCTTATTTTGATGTGGAGATTGTGATTTCCAATTCCCGTATGTATCAGGTCAGCGGTGTAAAACGGAATCCTCTGGCCCACTGCCACGATAACGCAGTGACCCACACCCATGGTGACCTGGTCCATTCCCACGCCCGTGGCGGTGAGGAACACCGGCATATTCTGCAGGCCAATGTAACCCCGGTGGAAGAGCTGCTGGTGATGATGAAATATCTTGTCAGCCATAATGATGCCCACGCCCAGGAGGTGGCAGACCTTGCCCGGAATCTTCAGGGCGCAGGGAAGATCGATGAATATGACGAGATTATGGATGCGGTTTCCGATTTTGATATGGTCAACGCCAAGCTGGCAGCCATTTTGGAAAAGATGAATGCAGAATAAAAAGCGCCACAGGATTCTTAGAATTCTGTGGCGTTTTCCGTCTTATTGCTTTTTTTGAGGTAATATGTTAGGATGAAGGCAAAGTAAAGGCGGTGAGGAAATGGGCTTTATGGAGGCTTATAAGCGGCTGGAAAGGCTGTGCCGGGATTCATTACAGGATGACCGGGGCGTTTCTGCCTATATTGACGAAATGCTGAATACCCCCCGGGGGGCGACTGTGGTAGATACCTGGAATGCTGACCTGAAGCAGCTGAAGCATTATCGCCATTTGCGCAATCAGATTGCCCATGATCCGGCATACACAGAGGATATGTGTTCTGCTGCAGACGAAAAGTGGCTTAAGGCATTTTATAAACGCATCGTGGATGGGAAAGACCCTCTGACCCTATACCGCAAAGCCGGCAAGGCCGCAAAAAGGCAAAAGTCCGGCAGCCCGGTGGGGAAGCGGATTGTTCTCACCCTTGCCGCATTGGTATTACTGATTATCATAGCGGTTTTATGGGGCATGTGGGAGAATACTGCCCTGCAGCTAAATACTATTTCCATTACCGATGAAAAGCTGCCCCCGGCCTTTGACGGCTTTCGCATTGCTCAGGTATCTGACCTGCACAACAGCCAAATGGGGCAGGGAAATGAAAAGCTGCTTTCTATGCTGGAGGCGTGTGAGCCGGATATCATTGCCATTACCGGCGATATTGTGGATTCAACCAATTCGGATGTGGCAGTTGCCCTGGCTTTTGCAGAAGCGGCAGTGAAAATTGCCCCTTGCTATTATGTAACGGGCAATAATGAAGCCAGAATAGAAAATTTGGAAGTATTGCTGGATGGCCTGACCCGGCTGGGCGTTACGGTGCTGCAGGATGAAATGCTCCTTTTGGAGCGCGGAGGGCAGATCGTTGTTTTAATGGGCGTTGGGGACCCGGATTTTCAGGACGGTACAAACCGGGCCGCTATGGACGGCAAGCTGCAAAAGCTTTCTACTGGGGACAAAGCCTATACAGTACTCCTTTCCCATAGGCCGGAGCTTGCGGAGCTTTATGAGGCTTACGGCATCAACCTTGTGCTTAGCGGTCACGCCCACGGCGGGCAGATTCGGCTGCCCTTTGTTGGGGGCATATTTGCGCCACACCAGGGGCTGTTCCCGGAATATGATGCAGGCTTGTACACCGTAGGCGATACCTACATGGTGGTGAGCCGGGGGATTGGCAACAGCGCGTTTCCCTTGCGGTTTAACAATCCACCGGAAGTGGTTTTGATTACCCTGCATTATGCCCAATGACCCTTGGAAAACACATAAATCGGAGGGATAAGCTTGGATATTGAGAAAATTCTTTCTAAGATGACTCTGAAGGAGAAAATTGCCCTTTGCGAGGGCGCATCCTTTTGGAAAACCAGAGCTTATAAAAAATACGGCATCCCTATGCTTTTTATGTGCGATGGCCCTCACGGCCTGCGCAAGCAGGAGGCAAAGGGCGGTAACGATAATTTAGGCATCAAAAAGTCCCGGCCTGCCACCTGTTTTCCTGCCTCTGTCACCACGGCCTGCAGCTGGGACCCTGCCCTTACCCACGCCATTGGCAGCGCCATCGGCCGGGAGGCTTTGGCCCAAAAGGTGGGCCTGGTGCTTGGCCCGGGATGCAACCTAAAGCGCAATCCCTTGTGTGGACGGAATTTTGAATACTATTCGGAAGACCCCTATCTGTCCGGTAAAATGGCCGCAGGCTTTATCCGGGGTGTGCAGGAGCAGGGCGTGGGCACAAGCCTGAAGCATTTTGCTGCCAATTCCCAGGAGCTTGACCGCCTGAATTCCGATTCCCGAATGGATGAAAGAACTTTGCACGAAATATACCTGACCGGCTTTGAAATTGCCGTAAAAGAGGGAAAGCCTGCTGCGGTGATGTGCGCCTATAATAAGCTGGATGGCACTTATTGCAGTGATAACAAGGCTCTGCTTACCGATATTTTGCGGAAGCAATGGGGCTTTGACGGCATGGTGGTTACCGATTGGGGCGCCATGAACGACCGGGTGGCGGCATTTGTGGCCGGGTGCGACCTGAATATGCCCGGCGCAAGCGGCTATATGTTCCGGGAAACTGCCCGGGCGGTAAAAGAGGGCAGGCTGCAGGAGGCGGATATTGATAATAGCGTCCGCAGAATATTGAAGCTTGCCTTTAAGGCCCGGGATACCCTGAAGCAGGACTATATCTGCGATTATGATGCCCATCATGGCCTTGCCCGTCAGGCAGCTCGGCAGAGCGCGGTGCTGCTGAAAAACGAAGATGGTCTGCTGCCTTTGCAGGAAAATGCCAGGGTGGCAGTGATTGGCGCAATGGCGCAGAATATGCGCTACCAGGGTGTGGGCTCCAGCCATGTAAACCCCATAAAGCTGAGCCAGCCGGCCCAGAGCCTTGCCGGCTGCCGGTATGCCCCCGGGTGCGATGACAAGGGCGATACCACCGAGGAAATGCTCTCCCAGGCAGCAGCTGCCGCCAGGGAATGTGAGGTGGCTGTGGTTTTTGCAGGCCTACCGGAGCAATATGAATCCGAGGGCTTTGACCGGGAGAATATGAAAATGCCGGAAGGCCACATCCGTATGATTCACGCGGTAGCGGAAGCCAACCCCAATACGGTGGTGGCGCTGCTTTGCGGCAGCCTGCCTGATGATTCTTCTGCTGCAGAAGGATCTTGGAACCGCTCTGCTGTATTACTGCACGGCTCTGCTGCTGGACTGGGCTTCCTCTGGAAATCTTTTTCTGTCCCTGCTGGGTGTGGCAGGCGGAGCCGGCGCGGCCTGGTATGGGTATCAGACCTTTGCTCACGTCCGTCTGCGCGTGGCCATCTGGCGGGA